>DAOTZN010000220.1:0-21318 GCA_034434095.1 Anaerolineales bacterium | reverse complement strand
GCACTTCCGCGCCGCGCTGGATGCTAATCCTACTTCGCAAGATGCCCGTTACGCCCTGGATTTTGTAGGTGCTTCCCCGTAATCCCTTTTGAGAGCGATGATTGGCTTTCTGGTGATGCTCGGGTAAGTTATGCCGTCACTGCAAAAAGGTGTTTTTTCGTATCTGCACAAAAAATAGGGAGAAGCCGACCATAAGGTACAATAAAAAATGTCACCACGAAGTCCCAAAGGCACGAAGAAAAGGATAAAGACTTTGTGTCTTGGTAACTTTGTGGTAAAAAAACGCCAAGAGGCCCCAAGTTATTGAGATGATACTCGGGAAGTTATTTACAGACTGGACTCCGGCGTTTTTTATTTGACCGCAGATTTACATGCGTTTTCGCCAAAGAATGACTTCAAAATCTGCGCAATCTGCGTCCATTTGTGGATGGAATGTTATTTCGGCTATCCACCGCTTTCGCCAAAATCCAGGTATAGACAAACCCTAAATTCCCCAAGTACATTTTTTCTTGATGGTTTACAATATCCCCCAGCAAAGTAAGATTTCTTACAAATCAGAAAAACTTTAACATTAAAATTTTCAAATTCCTCTTGACTTTACTTCTTTTTTCACTATACTGAAAAGTGCAGGGAGTTCCAAGAAATTGGACAGCACTTTTTCAAACAAATATCCAGATGAAAGAGGAGTAAATAGCCTGGCGGAATATGGACGGCCCATATTTAGGCATCGAAACTCAACATCAAGGATAGATGTTCTTTTCAAGCAAAGAAGTCTCTCCATAAAAGAAAGGGAAGTTTACTCAAACGAACCCAATCTAAAATGAAGAGATGGAGCAAGAAAAGAGTCCAATTGCTTTTTTTCTCAATATGCCACCAAGCATGAAGGGAAATCAAGCGAAAAGATTTGAAAAAGACTGAAAAGTTACTTGGAGCCCCTGCTTTTTTGTTTTTAATGGGGAAAATGCTACAACCCGGTGACGGGGTGTGACGGTTGATGCAATGCCTGGGCTTTCAGCAGGCCGACAAAAGGCAAATTACGATATTGCTCGCGATAATCTAATCCATAACCGACAATGTAGTTATCTGGGACATTAAAGCCTTTGTAACGCAGTGGCAAATCTATCAAGCGACGTTTTTCTTTGTTGAACAGCACACACACTTCCAGACTGGCCGGTTGACGAGCGCGCAGGTTGCGCAACAGGTAGTTGATTGTCAACCCCGTATCAATGATGTCCTCCACAAAGATGACATGCCGCCCCTCAATGGGCATCTCCAGGTCTTTGACTAAGCGCACCACGCCCTTGTCACGCAATTCGGGGGAATAATTACTCACCGACATAAAATCTACTTCCACGGGAATATTGATGGCACGCAACAAGTCGGCCATAAAGAAAATAACCCCCTTGAGCACCCCAACCAAAACTGGCTTCTTGTCGGTGTAATCGTGAACGATTTGCCTCCCCAAAGCGGCCACACGGGCCTGGATTTGCGTCTCGGTGAACAAAATTTTGCTGATATCTGCCATCCATTCTTCAGGTACCGGATATTCATCGCTCATCATGTGGCTTTCTTCCTTTCCCAGTTGTCTATTTGCCGTTTTCCTGTGCCGCTGTCCCGACAATGGATGCGGCTTCTTCCAGTAGGCCGTATTTGAGCATCAGGTTGCGTAATTCCCGCCGCTTGAAAAGTTTGATATTTACATCGGGATACAGTTCTTGCAGGCGTTTGAGTTTGCGGTTCTTGCGGGTGGAAAGTTGGGGGCGCAGGGTTGTCAATTCAATATACAGGTCTTGTTCAGGTAGATAGAAATCGGGGGCAAAGGCTTCGGTGACATTCCCTTCTTCATCCCATGCCAGAGGAAAGGTGCGGGGTTCGTATTCCCAAGGGATTTTATAAAAATCCAGGATGCGCGCGAAGACTTCTTCCGCCGGATGAACAAATTTAGGTTTTTCGTTACTCAATCTTGGCCTCCTCGGATGGTGTAGGCTCCAATGTCATGCCATACACAGCCGCACAAATCGTTTCTGCAGCCTGGTTCAAACTCATAGCACCGGTGTTGACCACAAGATGATATAACGCAGGGTCATCCCATGCGACGTTATAAAAACGTTGCAAATACCCGGCGCGATAGTTGTCACTATCCTGAATTTGGGCAATAGCAGCCTCCCTTATCACCCCGTGCGCCACCATAACACGCTGGATGCGTACTTCCAGGGGGGCAATCACACGCACATGCAAGACATCTGGCCAATCATGCAGAATGGCCTGCCCTGCGCGCCCAACTATGACAACATTTTGTTCGCGCGCCAGGGATTCCACCACTTCCCGCATGGCATGTACATAGGCGCGGTACTGGCTTTCGGTCGGCTGAATACCTAAAAGCCCCAGTTCATCAATAGTAACCAGGGCAAGGTCCGGGCTACCAACACGTTGGCTGGCCTGGTTGATAATTTCGCGATGCACCAGGCTGTAGTCCAACCGTCCGGCCACCAGGCGACCCAATGTTGTCCCCAGACTTCCTAACTGGCGTGAGATGGTAATTGCCGTCATAGCATGGGTACCTCCTTATGCTTTTCATTGTACACCAGAATTTTGGAACTAGCGCGAGAATAACGTGTACAAGAAATGCCAAAGCATGTTGGGGAATATATTGCCCAGTGACTAAAACAATGAAAATCTCTTCCCCACCCACGTTTTCAGAGTGAGTATGCACTACCCCACTTGAACAATGAGCACCGATTGCACGCCTTGCAAAAAAGTGGCCGCCCGATGGACGGCCACTTTGGGGGGAGAAATCAATGCGCTAATTCCTGTAACTGACGGCGGATTTTATCCGCTGTTAGGCGGTAGGTGGCTAACTTATCACGCTCTTTTTGCACTACGGGCGGTGGCGCTTTTTCGGCAAACGGACTGGCAAGTAGTTGTTCCAAGCGGGCAATTTGGCTTTCGACTTCATCCAGTTCCTTCTGTAGACGAGCGCGCGCTTCGTCCACATCCACCATGCCGGCCAAGGGCAGGTAAATCTCCACCGGGCCGGCAACCAGGGCAATATGACCCTCCGGTTTCTCCGGCAACCGTTTGGTGACAGTCAATCCGTCCACCGAGAGACCGGCCAGGCGGGCAATCACCGCGGCCTGCTGACGCAACAAGTCACTTTTGCTTTCCGAGACAAAGATGGCCGCCAGGCGCTGGCTGGGCTTGATGTTCTTTTCCGCCCGCAGGTTACGGATGAGGCGCACAACCTCTTGCAACAGGGTGAAATCGGCGATTTTATTCGCCTCCCACCCTTCTATCGGACGGGTTTCCGGCCAGGGGGCGACGATGAGCGCCTCCGGCCACTCGGCCGCCAACGCAGACAGCGGAGAATCCAATACAGCCGTGCGCAAGTGCTGCCAGACTTCTTCGGTCACAAACGGCATGTAGGGATGCAACAAGCGCAAACTGGTATCTAATACCCGCACCAGCGTATCGGCCGTCCGGTGGGCATTGCCCTCCGCCAGTTGGACTTTGGCAATTTCCAGATACCAATCGGCAAATTCACCCCAGAAGAAATCGTAAATTTGACGGCCGGCTTCGCCATATTGGAAATTCTCAAACAGGCGCTCAACGCTACGCACCAGTTCTTGCAGGCGCGCCCAAATCCAGGAGTCGGCCAGGGTCCAATCCTCTTCTCCGCCTGTGCTATCTGCAGGCAGGTTATCCAATGCGGAAATGACGAAGCGCCCGGCGTTCCAGATTTTGTTGGTGAAATTACGGTTGGCCTCTACTTTGCTCAAACTGAGGTTCATGTCGTTGCCAGGCGTAGACCCCACCAATAGCGTGAAACGCAAGGCGTCGGTGCCCAGGTCGTCCATGACCACCAACGGGTCAATCACGTTGCCCTTGGTCTTGGACATTTTTTGCCCGTGTTCGTCACGAATCAGGCCGTGCAGATACACGGTGTGGAAGGGCGGCTGGCCGGTGAACTCCAACCCCATCATAATCATGCGCGCCACCCAGAAGAACAGGATGTCGTAGCCGGTTTCCATAATGCCGGTAGGGTAAAAGCGACGATAATCGGGAGTATCATCGGGCCAGCCGAGGGTAGAGAAAGGCCACAGTGCCGAAGAGAACCAGGTATCGAGCACGTCCTCATCCTGCGTGATGTTCGCCGAGCCACAGTGGGCACAGACGGTGGGGTCTTCACGCGCCACGGTTTCCTTGCCACAATCGTCACAATACCATACCGGGATGCGATGCCCCCACCACAACTGGCGGCTGATGCACCAATCCTGGATGTTCTCCAACCAGTTGAAGTACACCTTCTCAAAGCGTTCCGGCACAATACGAATGCGCCCATCGCGCACTGCTTCCAACGCTGCCGCGGCCAAAGAGTCCATTTTTACGAACCATTGCGTGGAAATCATCGGTTCGACAACTTCGCCACCGCGTTGGGAGATGGGCACTTGATGGGTGTATGGCTCTTCCCGGATGACCAATCCGGCGGTGCGCATGTCTTCCCATAGTTTTTTACGGGCCTCAAAGCGATCTAGCCCGGCATAGGGACCGCCGTTCTCGTTGATGTATGCGCGCTCGTCCAGGATAGAGATGAGCGACAGGTTGTGACGCATCCCAATTTCGTAGTCGTTGGGGTCGTGTGCGGGGGTGATTTTGAGCGCGCCGGTGCCGAATTCACGATCCACGTACTCATCCGCGATGACCGGAATGCGGCGCCCCAGCATGGGGACAATGGCTTGTTTGCCAATGTATTGCTGGTAGCGCGGGTCTTCGGGGTGTACGGCTACGGCCGTATCGCCCAAGATGGTCTCCGGGCGGGTGGTTGCCACCGGTATGTATTCCCCGTCCGTATCGGCAATCATGTACTTGAAGTAGTACAATTTGCCCGCTCTTTCCTCATAATCCACCTCCAAATCGGAGACGGCGGTTTTCAGGCCAGGCGACCAGTTGATGAGGCGCGGTCCGCGGTAAATCAACCCTTTCTCGTACAAGCGCACAAAGGCCTCGCGCACGGCTCTGGATAAGCCCTCGTCCAGGGTGAAGCGTTCACGCTCCCAATCTGCGGAAGCCCCCAGGCGACGGATTTGCCCGACGATGCGGTCGTGATACTTTTCCTTCCAGGCCCAGGCGCGTTCCAGGAATTTCTCGCGTCCCAGTTCCTGACGGGTCAGACCTTCCTTTGCCAGGGAGCGCTCTACCATCAATTGGGTGGCGATACCGGCATGGTCGGTGCCGGGCACCCACAGGGTAGGATGGCCTTTCATGCGGTGGTAGCGAATCATCAGGTCTTCCATGCTGACGAACATGGCATGGCCGAGATGCAGTTCCCCGGTCACGTTGGGTGGCGGAATGGAGATGACAAACGGATCCTTGCCGTTATCTTCACAAGGTTTGAAATAACCGCCAGATTCCCACATTTTATAAATGCGGGTTTCGGCGTCTCTGAAGTCGTAGGTGGTTGGTAATTCGTGTTTGGGCATAAGGTATCTCCGAATGATAAGGAATCGTGCAGGATTACAGGGGTATAACGAGGCGATTGTGCCGCCAGATAGGAGTGTGCCCCTATGGCAGGGTATCGGCAATAGACTGTGCCAGGGGAATGTGCGGCTCCCAACCCATTTCGGCGCGAATTTTCTGGGTGGAGAAGCGCTTGTCCGTGCTGAGGTGGGACAGGGGACGAATGCCGGGGTTCAGGTGCAAACCATCCAGCAGGGAGAGCAGACCATCTATGGGGGGGAACAACTTTTTGGGCAGCGGCACCACCCGCGCGTCCCGTTTGGCTGTTTGTAGCACCTGTCGGGTGAAGTCCAGCATATCGACATTTTCCGTAGTGACCAGGTAGCGTTCGCCGCTGCGTCCTTTTTGCAAGGACAGAACGACCGCGTGCGCCACATCACGAGCATCTACAAAACTGTTGACATACGACGGCATCGGAACGATGGGCAGCAGGCTCACGCGGCGCATCAATTTAGCAATCAAATCGGAACCAGGCCCCAGGATAACGCTGGGGTTCAAGATAATGACACGCATCTCGTCACTGACAGCGCGTAATTCGTCTTCGTTGACCAGTTTACTGTAGCCGTACATATCATGCTGCCGTTTGAACGCCAAATCCGGGTAGAGATTTTCATCGCTCAATCCGGTGGGGGCGCGGCCTACGGCAGAAATGGAACTGATAAAGATGAAGTTTTTTACGCCGCTTTGCAGGGCTGCATCTCTCAGGGCACGCGTGCCCAGGACGTTGGCCTGGTAGATTGCCTCGGCATCCGCTTTACGAAAGGAAACTTTGGCAGCCGCGTGGATGACGGCATCGCTCTGGCGCAGGGCATCGGTGTAGGCCGCAGGTTGGGATAAACCGGCTTGAATCCAATGCACGCGCGACGATTTTTCCACACCTAAAAAGGTTTGGCGAGATGTGCGCCCCAGGACGTATACCTCGTTGGCGGGGTCGTCTTCTAACAGCGTTTGCACGATGTGCTGTCCCAAAAAGCCAAAGCCGCCGGTTACAAAGTAAGTTGTCATTCAGAATCCTCCAGGTTACGGCGCCACAACCATAGGGTGCAACAATTGCCAGGTTGCGCCACCATTATCAGTACGCACCAATGCCGACTGGACCCCACTGCGGGCCACAGCCCAACCGGTTTGCGGGTTCACAAACCAAAAATCGCCATCCCAGTTGACCGTTTTGAGATGCGTCCAATGCCGACCACCATCGGTGGTGGATAGGATGTCACAGGTGGGGGCCTCCGGCAGGTTGTAATCCCAACAACCAAAGGCCAGCCCGTGCTGCGGGGAAAAGAACTGCATACCGCCGACCGTTGCAGGCAGCGGAACATAGGTGACCGTGCCACCATCCACCGCGGTGAAGTAGGCATGCAGGCTATCGGTCTGGTAATTCCAGCAAACCGTCAACAGATAGCCCGATTGGGCCTCAAAAAGTACCGGTGAGGTCGTGCTGCACATGGCATTCGTTTCGCCGGGTGGGGGGGACGGCGTTTGTGCAGTCCAGGTCAGGCCGCTATCGGTACTGGCCACCCAGTACATGCCATCCATGACGCCGTTTTCTTTCGTCACCCAGCCGGTGGCGTTTTTAAAGACCATGCCGGTATGTGGAAAGGTCATCAAGTCACTGGCCTGCTGGCTAAAGGGATCGGCGATTTTGGTCCACGAAAGGCCGCCATCTACACTGGTGAACAGGTCACTGTACGCATGTTGCATACCTGCCCCAACGGTTACGAGCAGCCACAGTTGTGCGCCATCGGCCGCGAAGAAGGCCGGCGAGAAGAATTCGGCATCGGTTCCCACCGGCAGGGGCGCCTGCATCCAGGAAGCGCCGCCATCCGAGGTGCGCCACACAAAGCCCGGCTGCATGGCATTGGCGGGATAGGCCACCCAGGCCGATTGCGCATCCTGGAAGAGCGCCGCGGGTTGGGAAAGTAAACCATCCCCCGCCGGGGGAGAGACATCCACCCACGACAAACCGCCATCTCCCGTGCGCAGAATGTGCGCTTCACCCATGATTTGGTATCCAATGCCCCAGCCAACAGCGGTATCCAGCATGTGAATTTGGGTGATGGTAATAGGCTGGCCGGGCACCAAAGTGGGTAAGGGTACCGTACCTGGTGTGGCAGAAGGCGCTTCGGTGGGAGGCATTTCCGTAGGTGGCACTTCCGTGGGTGGCACATCCGAGGGCGTGATGGTCGCCAATGCCACGGCAGTGGGGGAGGGGAGAACGGTCGTTTGGGTAGGAGACCCTTCCGTCACGGTAGGCAATGTGCCTGGTGTGGCCGTCGGCATGGATGGTTGGAAAATATTACAAGCCATGAGAAACACCGGCACAATGAAGACAAGTTTTTTATTCATCGGCAACCTCCTGGAAAAATAAAAAAGCCCTTCGTCCCAACGAGGACGAAAGACTTTCCTTCCGCGGTACCACCTCGGTTCGCGGCGCGTTGCTGCGCCAGCGCACTCACGCCTCAACAGACCAAAGCCAATTGAGGGTTCGCGATAACGGGCGACTCCCGTGCCGGTCTACTCACCCTGCGGGCTTTCTTCGGCAGTACATCCGGGCGACCTTCGGCGGTGGTGTGCTGAGGCCGGCTTACAGCCTGTGGCCTGGCCCTCTCTGACAGTCTCCATGCCGCCTACTCCTCCCGGAGAGACTCTTGCTATTCAAATTGCACTCATTATACCGAGATTTTCATGCAATTGTCAAACCATTTGCCATACGTAATGCTATACGTAATGCTATACTGAATATGCCTGGCTCCAGCCTATCCCCTCATTATCAACTCATGGACATCCACGACAACCGATTCCACCAATTAGTTCTCGATAATCTCTTTGACGGGGTCTACTTTGTAGACCCCGAAAGGCAGATTTTGTATTGGAACAAAGGCGCCGAACGCATTACCGGCTTTCTAGCAAAAGACATCATCGGGAAACGCTGTTACGATGACATCTTGCAGCACGTAAACGAAGCCGGCACCTCGCTCTGTAAGAGTGTCTGTCCGCTAGTACATTGCATGCAAGACGGTCAGCCGCGGCAGGCTCAGGTCTACCTGCACCACAAGAACGGGCACCGTGTAGCCGTCCTGATTCGCGCCACACCCGTTCGCGATGAGCAGGGGAAAATCACCGGGGCGGTAGAAATCTTTAGCGACAACCTATCGCTCTTCCCCGTCGTCAAGCGCCTTCACCGCCTGAAAATGGAAGCCCTCACCGATCCACTCACCAACATCGGCAACCGGCGCTTTTTGGATGTCAAATTGGAAAGCGCGCTGCACAAGTTTCACCAATACCACATCTCCTGTGGGATCATCTTCCTTGACCTCGACCACTTTAAGCAGGTGAACGATACCTGGGGACATGAAATCGGTGATCGTGTGCTCCAGATGGTGGCACGCACCTTGCAGAAAAACACCCGACGTAATGATTTTGTAGGCCGTTGGGGCGGCGAGGAGTTCTTGCTGATTCTCTTCGATTTGGACGAGAAACACCTATACCGCATCGCCCAAAAACTGCGCGTCCTGATTGCCCACTCGGAACTCCCTCTCCCCAACGGCAAGTTACGCGTAACGGCATCGTTTGGGGCCACCATGATGCGAGCAGAGGATACTCTAGAAACATTGTTGGAACGCGTGGATGCGTTGCTTTATCAAAGTAAGCAGACCGGTCGCAATCGCGTTACGGTAGGCTAGTTCCCCGAATATACCCCAACTTCAATAAGGCCTCCGCATTGTAAATGCTGCCGCCGGCCGCACCGCGAATCGTGTTGTGCGAGAGGACGGTCATTTTGACGTCCAGGATGGGGTCGGTACGCACGTTACCCACCACGGTGCTCATTCCTCGGCCAATGGTACGATCCCGACGCGGCTGCGGACGATCGGGAGATGCCATCACCTGGATGACCGGGCTCGGCGTGGAGGGGAGACCACGCGCCCCCTCGGGTGGTGCGTATTCCATCAGGACTTGCCTCACCTCCTGAGGGATCGTCCGTTTCCCCAGTTTTACCGAGAGGCAGAGGGTATGTCCATCGCGCACTGCCACCCGGTTGGTGTGCGCCGAAATCACAATATCCGCTAATTGGATTTTGGTTCCGTCGAAATGCCCCAACATCTTGCGCGGTTCCCATTCCACCTTCTCTTCCTCACCCGCAATGTTGGGAATGACGTTATCGAGAATATCCAGCGAGGGAACCCCCGGGTAGCCGGCCCCCGATAAGGCTTGCATCGAGACCACAAAAGCCTGGCGCACTCCAAAGGCATCGTCCAACGCCTTGAGCACCACCGTCAGCCCGGCGCTGGTACAATTGGGGTTGGTGACAATGCCCCCTGTCCAGCCGCGCCACGCCCGTTGGAGTGTTAAAATTTCAACGTGCGACAGGTTGACTTCCGGCATCAAAATCGGCACATCCGGTTCACGGCGGTAGGTCGAGGCGTTGGAAAACACCCACAGGCCGCGTTGGGCATACGCGGCTTCGATATCACGCGCCTCAGAGGCGGGCAAAGCCGAGAAAACCAATTTGACCGGTAAATCTTCCGATAAATCGGACAAGACGGGCATGGAAGCGGCCCAATCGGGCATCGGGGTATCCAACACCCAGCTGCAGGTCTCGCCGTAGAGGTTGCCCGCCGTGCGTTGTGAGCCGGTGAGCGCAACAACCCGAAACCAGGGGTGTCCATCCAACAATTGAACAAAGCGCTGACCGACACTGCCGGTGGCGCCCAAAATAGCAACGGGGAGGGGGGTATTTGTCATGTGCATCTCCGAAAATTAAGGATAGGGGCAACGGTGCGGTAGGCCTACGAGACATCTTCCGTCAGCGTCAGGGCGTGGACGGCCTGCAAAGCGGCCTGCGTATCTTTGGCATCTACCACCAGGCTAATGGAGACCTCGGATGAGCCTTGCGCAATCGCAATAACGTTAATGCCGGCTTGCCCCAGGGCGGTGAAAATGCGTCCGGCAATGCCGGGGGTATGCCGCATACCTGCGCCCACAACCGTCAGGATGACGGCCTGCTCGCCGGCCCAAACGCGGTCAATATCCTGGCGGGCAATCTCGGCAGAGAAAGTCGCCTCCAGGGCGCGCACCACTCGCTCACAGGCCGCGGCAGGCACCGTGAAGCAGATGGATTGCTCGGAGGAGGCTTGCGAGATGAGCGTGACGCTCACGCCCAGGGCTGCGACCGCGCCGAAGGCGCGCGCGGCTACCCCAGGCACGCCCAACATGCCGCGCCCTTCAATGGTAATCAGGCGTACTTCACGCACCGCGGTGACCGCCTTGACGCGCCCGTCCGCCTGCTCGTCGTTGGGGATCAGACGGGTGCCAGGGTGCTGTGGGCGGAATGTATTGGCTATGCGCAAGCCAATGCCGCGCTCAATGACCGGCCGGATTGTCTTGGGGTGTAGCACTTTGGCGCCAAAGTAGGCCAGTTCGGCGATCTCGCGGTAGGTCAATTGCGGGAGGGTGCGCGCTTCCGGCACCAGTCGAGGGTCGGCGGTCATCACCCCATCCACATCGGTCATAATCCAAACTTCATCCGCCGGCAAGGCAGCCGCCAATAAAGCCGCAGAGTAATCCGAACCGCCGCGCCCCAGAGTGGTGACCGCCCCATCGGACGTGGCGCCAATGAAGCCGGTTACAACCGGCAACAAGCCCCCTCGCAACATCGGCCCCAAAATGGCACGCGTGCGCTCCTGGGTAGGCTCGAAAAGCGGATAGGCGTTTTGAAAGCAATCGTCAGTGACGATGAACTCGCTGGCCTCTACCACGCGCGCCGGCAGGCCACGTGAGGCCAGCACAGCGCGCAACAGGCGCACGCTCATCCGCTCGCCCAGCGAGGCAACCGCGTCCAGTGCACGCGGGGAAGCCTCCCCCAGAACGGCGATCGCCTGGCACAACATGCGAAACGTGCTGAGCAGTTCGCCAATCTGACGCTCGGTACGGGCGCGGCGCATGTCATCGGACACCAACGCGGCCAAAATGGCCGTATGCCGCGCCCGTAAATCAACCTCCGCCCGGTAAAAAGGCTGCATGACGCCCTGCGCAGCCTGAGAGGCGCTCTCTAGCAACTGGTTGGTGACGCCTGCCAGTGCAGAAGTCACCACCACAACGTGTTCCCATTGCTGGGTAGCACGCACGACTATCTCGGCGGCCTGCTGCATGGCCTCGGCAGTGCCAACCGATGTACCGCCGAATTTGATGACAAGAGTGGACATGGTTGAATGCAAAATGTGGAATGTGGAATGCAAAATGCAAAATGCGAAATGCGAAATGCAAAGTGCAGAATGCGGAATATTGTACTATGGGACTGTGCTTTTCAGGCCATATTTCTCAAGATATTTTTCGGTTTCAGCAGGGGTATGGAAGTGCAATACGTGCAAATGCGGGTGCGCAGCCAGGAGCACAGGCGTCTCTCGGCGGCGGCGTCCCCATGTGCGAAAGTACCAACCAATCAGCGAATCATCCGACCACAGTTTCAAATGCGGCCACAGATTTTCGCGGTTGCCATTCCACAACTCTTGACGTGTGATTACGCGGCGCAAAGTACGCCCCACCAGGCGGCGCAGTCCTACGCCAAAAGGATAATCCAACCAGATCAGCGCCTGTGCCCGCGGCCAGACGATATCCCGAACTTTGCTATAATTGCCCGCCACCACCCAGCCATCGGAGCGCGTGGCGGCCTCCACCCGCGCCCGAAAGTCTTCTATTTTGGCAGGCTGCCAATTCGGCTCCCAGTGCAGGGCATCCAGTTCCACAAAGGGCACCTCCAACCGCTCGGCCAGGAGCGCCCCCAAGGTGCTTTTACCAAAGCCGCTGGTACCAATCACAACTATCCGGCGATAGGGGAAAGTCGTCGTTGTCATGCGGGTTATTATCTCACACCTGCGGTGTTTTCGCCGAGCACCCCTCAGTTTGTGGAAGTCCTTTGGGCGGGCATCCCAAGGGTAGCCGAGAGCATTGCCTTCGGCTACCCCTTTCACGAACTGAGGCAGGACTCTGGACAGTGGATAGTAGCCCATGGACGCCTGCCGCCTGCCCGCGTCCAGCCTTTTCAAACAACCCAAAAGGCGCTATAATTAGACAAACTTCTAACGATAAGGATAATGCTTATGTCCCAAGAACCTCCCGACTTCGATTTGAATATTTTTTTCCAGGAACCGCAAGGCATCCCGCTGCCGCCTGAGGAAGTGCGCATCCTGGAGTTTGAGGCCACCCCCTGGGGTGCGGAACGTCCAATCGTCAAAATCAATCTGCGCCTGACCCCTTTCCTGCGGCGCCCCTCTGCGGAAATCCGCATGCACAACCCACAAGGGGAAATCGTCGCTGAGGCCAGCATTTTCGGCACCATGACGCCCAACAACGAAATCAACATGCACCCACGCGGCAACGTCACTTCCGGGACGTATACGGTGAGTTGCACGCTATTCTACGAGCGCAAACCCGAAAGCCAGGAACCCGACGATGACACCTACGTACCACCGGAAATCATGGTGGTCGACCGTGCCCAAACGACTTTCGATCTCTCCATCCAATGAAATCTCTGCTACGCCTGCATGTCTTCTTCCGCCCTTACCTGCGGCAAATTCTGTTGGCAGGGCTCTGCCTGTTGGGTTTGACCGCCTTGCAACTGGTTGTACCGGACATCATCCGGCGGGTAATTGATATCGGCCTGACACAACGAGATTGGGCGCTCATTCGCAACGCGGCGCTGCTTGTGCTGGGCATTGGCCTAATCAACGCCACCTTGACCGGTTTGCAAAATTACCTGAGCGAGTGGATTGCCGCCCACATGGGGTATGACATTCGCTCACGCATGTATGACCACATTCAACGGTTGCCATTTGCCTACCACGATGAAGCCCAAACCGGACAGTTAATCAGCCGCAGCATCGAAGATGTACGCTCCATTGAGCGCTTTACCGGCTTCGGGCTGATTGAATTGGCACGTTTGAGCGTGCTGGCCGCCGGCGTGATGACCCTGTTGTTCATCGAGAACGCCCGTCTGGCCTGGATTGCGCTGCTGCCGGTCATTCCGTTGATTGCCATCACCATCTGGTTCGGGCAACATATCAGCCACCTGTTCCTGAAAGTGGATAACAACCTGGGAGAACTCTCCTCCCGCTTGCAGGAAAACATCACCGGTGCGCAGGTGGTACGTGCCTTTGCCCGCGAGCCTTACGAGATCGCCCGCTTTGATGAGGGGAACCGCGCCTTGTACCGTGCGCGCGTCAAGGTCATCGGTGAATGGTCCAAGGTCATGCCCACCACTCGCTTGCTGGCCGTCCTGGGGACGATTCTCATCCTATGGTTTGGTGGAAACATGGTGTTGCGCGGCGAAATGACCATCGGGCAGGTCGTCGCCTTCAACAGTTACATGGTTATGCTGGCCATGCCGGCACGGCAACTGGTCTGGCTGGTCAATCTCGCCGGAGAGGCAACCGCCGGCACACAACGCGTCTTCGAGATTTTGGATGTCAAACCGGCCATCGTCACCCCCAAAAACGCTATCACCCTGCCGCCCCTCTCGGGGCAGGTGACCTTTCAAAACGTTTCGTTCCATTACCGAGACAACAGCATCCCGGCGCTTCAGGGAATTTCCCTGGATGTGGCGCCCAACCAAATCGTAGCGTTGATGGGCACAACCGGCTCCGGCAAAACCACGCTGGTTAACCTGATTCCGCGTTTTTACGATGTAAGCGCAGGATCTGTGCTGGTGGATGGCTACGATGTCCGCCAGGTAGACCTGATCTCGCTGCGTCGTCAGATCGGCATTGTGTTGCAAACTTCGGTGCTGTTTTCGGCTACCATCCGCGAGAATATCGCTTATGGGCGACCGGATGCCAGCATGGCAGAAATTGAGGCCGCGGCGCGCGCCGCTCAGGCGGATGAATTCATCCGTCAACTACCGGATGGCTACGAGACAGTGATTGGCGAGCGCGGCCTGACCCTTTCGGGCGGTCAACGGCAGCGAATAGCTATCGCGCGCGCCCTGTTGATGGACCCCCGCATCCTGATTCTGGATGATGCCACCTCGAGCGTGGATACCCACACCGAGCGGCTTATCCAGCAGGCCCTGGATACGTTGATGGAAGGACGCACCACCTTTGTGATTGCTCACCGCGTCTCCACTGTGCAGCGCGCCGATTTGATTCTGGTGATGGAAGACGGGCGCATCGTTCAGCAAGGCACACACCACGAATTACTGGCGCAAGGCGGCGCTTACCGCAAAATTTACGAACTGCAACTTCAAGGCATTCCTGAGGAAATCAACACCCTAGGCCAATGACAAAACAAACAGCCCATTCTTCCCCCATACAACCCCCAGCCTACATCCTCAAAAGTTATGAGGACGCCTACAAAGGCTACAACCGCCAGGTGGCGCGGCGATTGATGGCATTCATCCGGCCCTACGGTTTGCCAATGTTCATCTCCCTGATTTTGATGTTCATCAACGCCGGTGCAGCCGTGATTGGCCCTTACCTGGTCAAAATCGCCATTGATGATGGATTGGCCGCAGGCAATATGGTTGCCTTGCGCAACGCCGTGCTGCTCTACCTGGCTACTGCAATCGCCCAATGGCTGGCGATTTTTACACGCGTCAACATCATGGCGCGCGTTGGGCAATCCATCATCTATGATTTGCGGGCACGCATCTTTGAGCACCTGCAGCGCCTGTCGTTAGATTTCTTTAGCCGTTACAGCGTGGGACGCATCATCGCTCGAACAATGAACGACGTAGGTGTGTTACGAGAGTTTCTCACCTGGGCAATTCTAGCGGTAGCACGGGATTTATTTGACCTGGGGGGCGCAATGATCGCCATGTTGGGCATGGACTGGCGACTTGCACTGCTGGCCTTCAGCGTGCTGCCGGTAATGACGTGGCTGATGGTTAAGTTCCGGCTGCGCTCGCGTGAAAAGTACCGTTTAGTACGCGCCGCCAATAGTTGGCTGAACTCCGTGCTGGCCGAGAATATCAACGCGGTGCGCGTGGTGCAGGCCTTCTCGCGTGAAGACCACAACCGGGAAGCCTTCCGTCAGCAGCCTAACCGCTATCATCTGGAAAAGCAACTAGAGGCCGCGCGCGTAGCCTCAACCTACCTGCCGGGCGTAGACTTTTTGGGCGGGGTGGCAACCGCCATTGTGATTGGCTTTGGGGGCGCAGCCGTGTTACGCGGGGACGTCACCGCCGGGGTACTGGTGGCCTTCACGTTATACGTCAGCCGCTTTTTTGAACCGATTCACGATCTCACCCGCCGCTTCGACACCTTCCAGTCCACGATGGCGGCCGGAGAGCGCATCTTCGCCCTGATGGATACCCCCGTTCAGGTACAGGATGCTCCCGATGCCATCGAAATGCCTTCCATTCGCGGGGCGGTGCATTTTGAGCAAGTTTCCTTCCGCTATCAAGATACCGGCGAGATGGTACTGGAAGACATCAATGTGCAGGTTGCGCCGGGGAAAACCGTGGCGCTGGTGGGCGAGACGGGTGCCGGGAAGACCACCTTCATCAAGTTGCTGGCGCGCTTCTATGACCCAACTAAGGGCCGCATCCTGGTGGACGGCATGGACATCCGCACGGTGACCCAGGCGAGTTTACGGCGTCAGATGGGGTTGGTATTGCAAGAGCCTTTCTTGTTCAACGGTACAATCCGCGAGAATATCGTTTTTGGACGGCTGGAGGCAACCCAAGAAGAGGTCGAAGCCACGGCTCGCGCCGTAGGGCTGCACGACTTTATCACCGCCCTGCCTCAGGGATACGATACTCCCGTTTACGAGGGCGGCGCGCGCCTTTCGGTTGGGCAACGGCAATTGATTTCCTTCGCACGAGCGTTACTGGCTAATCCCCGCATCTTGATTTTAGACGAAGCCACTTCGAGCGTGGATACCCAAACCGAGCGCATCATCCAAACAGCACTGGAGCGACTGCTGCACGGACGTACCGCCTTTGTCATTGCGCACCGCCTGTCCACCATCGTGAATGCTGACCTGATTCTGGTCATTGACGGTGGGCGCCTCGTGGAGCAAGGTACGCACGCCGAACTACTGGCGCTGGGCGGCCACTACGCGGCACTGTACAAGGAAACGCGGGGGTAAGGATACAAAACACGGTGGCGAGGACACAGGCTTCTCCTGAGGAGATTGCTTTACCTGGGAATGCCGACCGGGGGCGCCGACCTCCAGGTCGGCAAATACCCATCTGGGGAGAAAAATCCACCTGTAAATCTGCGGTCAACTAAAAAAACGCCAGCGTTTAGATTCATAAATTTTCACATCGCATTCCCTACCCTGTGGCACACTACCGCGTATCTGTCATACAACTGCCATAACCATCTCGCTTATCCGTAGGAAAATTGCGTTGTGTTTGCCCAAACTCGTCCTGAACAACCCCAAAAATCCAAGCGCGGCGTGCTTTTTGCAGGGCTGCTCATTGTGGCCCTCGGCGTGGCGCTCTATTTCGGTTGGCCTTATCTCCGCCCGCTGTTGAGCCGCTTGCGCCCTGCGCCCATCCCTAGCGACCCGGTAGGGCAGGTTGACAACCCCGGGGAACAGGAAGAACCGTCCACCGCCACCCCCACACCGGTCCCCGTCACGCTCCCACAGGGACGGTCTTTTCCCTCGGGGGTGCTGGTGCTTTCCTTACAAGAGGGTGAAACTGCCCATCTGTTTGCGTATCATCCCCCCGAATTACCGCTAACCCGTCTGACCGATGGCCACTGGATGGACATCCATCCGGCCATTAACCCGGATGGACAGCAAATCGCTTTTGCTTCTAACCGCGGGGGGGCTTGGGATTTGTTCGTGATGAGCCTTCAAAGCGGCGAAGTCACCCGTCTGACCGATTCCCCCACCTACGAGGGGCATCCATCCTGGTCTCCCGATGGTCTGTGGCTGGCCTACGATATTTTCGTGGATAACAACCTGGAAATCATGGTGCAGCCCATTGACGGGTCGCAACCCGCTATCCGGTTGACTTCGGACCCGCACGCCGATTACGCCCCGGCTTGGTCACCCCAAGGGCGACAAATCGCCTTCGTCTCTACCCGCAGCGGCGAGCCGGAAATCTGGCTGGCCGACCTGGACAAGGTGGAGGGGCGTCTTTCTAATGTCAGCCACAATCGAGCGGTGCAAGAAGACCATCCCCAATGGAACAGTGACGGCCGCCTGCTGGCCTGGAACGGCACGCAGGATGGCAACCATCGGGTGTACGTGTGGCAGGCCGGGCGAGCGGAGGCGGCCGCCGTGGGCATTGGCGATTGGCCGGCCTGGGGACCAGGAGATGAGCAGTTGGCTACCCTGGTGCGTCAGCCAAATGCCGATTACCTGAGCGCCTTCACCCTAAACGATGGCACGTTGACCCTGCCACCCCTGGCGCTGCCCGGTACGTTGCACGGCCTGACCTGGGGACAGATTGCTCTGCCCGACCCGCTGCCGCAAGCCTACCAATGGAGTGTTGCCATTACCCCCACGCCGCTTTGGCAGGTGCAACTCACCCCCCCGGCAGATTTGCCACCGGGACGTTACGCCCTGGCGCCCTTGCAAGACGTCAACGCCCCTTACGCATACTTGAACGATGTCGTAGATGAGGCTTTTGTGGCCTTGCGTACCAGCACGACAACTGCCCTGGGCTGGGATTTTCTGGGTGTGCTGGAGAACGCCTATCTACCGCTCACCGCTCCGGCCGAACCCGGACTTTCCGGCAACTGGCTATACACCGGACGCGGCTTTGCCGTCTCGACCGCACCGCTGGATGCCGGCTGGATGGTGGCAGTGCGCGAAACCTACGGCAGCGATACCTATTGGCGGTTATACCTGCGCCCGCTGAAACAGGATGGCTCCCAGGGGCAACCGCTCACCCAGACGCCCTGGGATTTTAGCGCCCGCTACAGTGGCGATCCGTTAGGTTATGAGCAGGGCGGGCTGCCGGTCAGCGACCCACCACCGGGGTACTGGGTAGATTTCACCGCCCTGGCACAGGCCTACGGCTGGCAACGACAACCGGCACTGCCCAATTGGCGTACCTACTTCCCCGGCACACGGCTGGGCGAATTTGCCCTCCCCGATGGATTGGATTGGGAAAGCGCTGTGTTGCAACTCTATCCCCCCGAAATGCTGATTACCCCCACGCCGGTGGCCTCCCATACGCCAACGTTCACACCGACCATCACGCCAAGCCCTACCCCCTGGCCTACCCGCACACCGCGCCCCACGCGCACGCCCTGGCCTACGCGCACACCCATCCCCAGCAAGACACCTTCGCCCACCATCACCCCCTCGGTAACGCCCACGCCAACCCCCACGCCGCCTTGGGGGCCCGGAAAATAAGCCCGATGGCTAGCAGAGCGGACCAATCCTAATGGGTGCTTACGCTACGAGTACGATGTCGTGAAGCCACCCCTGCCCCTTTCACAAACTGCACTTTTTGCGGCCAAGATGTCTTCACTGCGCTAGATGCTGAATCTCCACCCTGAAAGCCAACCATGTCTCGCATCCGTGCTTTTTTCTTGCTTCTTCTACTGGGCTTAACTGCCTGTGGGCGGGGAGCAGTTTCCCCAGCCGCAACTAGTCCGCCGGCTCCCACTGGTGGGGCAGCCCACCTCACGCCCAGTCCAACTGCGCCTTTTCAAAGCCAGGGAGCCCCTCTACCAGAAAGCAGCATTGCGGCCAACGCACCACGCGGCAACCCCATCCAACTGACGTTCCCATCCCCCATTCCACCGCCGGATTCCGCCTGGCGCCCCCCACTCTATCCGGTGCCATGGGCACTGCATCCACAAGATCACTTCTTCTTCAGCCGTCCCATTCCGGTCAACAAACCCAACTGGCCGTTGGCAAGTTACCGCTACGGCGGCGTATTCTTCGATGACGTAGTGCACACCGGCGTGGATATCCCCAGCCCCATTGGCACAGATGTCCTCGCGGCCGGTGCGGGCGTGGTGGTGTGGGCCGGCTACGGTCTGTTTAGTTTCACGCCGGACAACGAGAGCGACCCTTATGGCCTGGCGGTTGCCATCCGGCACGATTTCGGCTACCAAAATCAGCCCTTGTACACGCTGTACGCCCACATGAGCAAAATCACCGTCATTGAAGGGCAGCACGTAACCGACGGCGAAAAAATCGGGGAAGTGGGCGAGACCGGCTTCACCACCGGGCCACACCTGCACTTTGAAGTGCGCGTCGGACAAAACAGTTTCTTCTCCACCCGCAACCCGGAATTGTGGATGGCTCCCCCTCAGGGTTGGGGCGTATTGGCCGGACGCATCAGCGATGACTTTAACGTACCTTTAGCGCGCACTCAACTCACCTTGACCAACCTGGAGAGCCGCTACACCTGGCTTATCATCACCTACGGCGAGGGAGCCGTTAAATCCGATCCGTTCTACCAGGAAAACATGGTCATCGGCGACTTACCGGCAGGTGCATATCGCCTGGAAATCGTGTACAATGAAGAAAGATTTACCCAACGCATCGAGATTCAACCCGGGGTTGTCAACTACATCCGCTTTCATGGCAGTGATGGTTTCACCACCGAAATGACACCTCCCTCCTCGGCCATTCACCCTGCCCCTCTTGACAAGTAGAACGAATGTGCTAAACTAAGAATCACTATTCACCTTTTGGAGGCCCTATGGCACGTAAAACAATCAAAAACACCGATGTTTCTCCCGACCAGGAGGCTCGTCTGGCAGCGCTAGACAAAGCCTTAGGAGACCTGAGCAAGCGTTATGGCGAAGGAGCGGTAGTACGCCTGGGACAAGCACAACACATGATCGTAGACGCCATCCCCACCGGCGCGCTCTCGCTAGATCTCGCACTGGGTGTTGGCGGCGTCCCGCGCGGACGCATTACAGAAATCTACGGGCCGGAATCATCTGGCAAGACCACCATCTGCCAGCACATCGTGGCCGAGGCACAGCGTTTAGGCGGTACAGCAGCCTTCATTGATATGGAACACGCGCTCGACCCGATTTATGCCGGTCGCTGCGGCGTAGATATTGAAAACCTGCTCATCTCACAGCCCGATACCGGCGAACAGGCACTGGAAATCACCGAGGCGCTGGTACGTTCTGGCGCGGTGGACGTCATCGTTGTAGATTCCGTGGCCGCGCTGGTGCCACGTGCGGAAATCGAAGGTGATATGGGCGACGCCCCGATGGGTATGCAAGCCCGCCTGATGTCACAAGCCTTGCGCAAACTCTCCGGCGCTATCAAACAAACCAACACGGCCGTCATTTTCACCAACCAGTTGCGTCAAAAAATCGGCGTCATGTTTGGCAACCCCGAAACCACCACCGGCGGCATGGCGCTCAAATTCTACGCATCGGTACGCATGGATGTGCGCCGCATCCAATCCATCAAGGTCGGCTCCGAGATCATCGGCAACCGCACGCGTGTACGCGTGGTCAAAAACAAGGTTGCACCGCCCTTCCGCACCGCCGAATTTGACATTATGTACAACCAGGGCATCTCCAAAGAGGGAGACGTGCTCGACCTGGCAGCCGAACTTGACATCATCCAGAAACGGGGGTCCTTCTACTCTTACGGCGACCTGCGTCTGGCACAAGGACGCGAAAACACCAAGAACTTCCTGGCCGAAAATCCCGATCTACTGGAAGAAATCGAAACCAGAATTCGGCAACAGGTTTTGGGAGAAGGAGCAGTAATGCCGCTGATTTCAGATGACAGCGATGACATTCAAGACGACCTGGAATGAAATATGGCGGCGCGGCTTGCTGTTGCTTTTGATTGCAGGACTAACGGCCTGCGGCAGACAAAAGGTCAGCACTCCAACGGTTTTCGTCCCCCCCACGGCTGTCC
>DAOTZN010000219.1:0-3649 GCA_034434095.1 Anaerolineales bacterium | reverse complement strand
CCAGCTACTAAACGACCTCTGTGTTAGCCGAGTGCTCAGGTTATAGCACATTTTCATGCTTGGTGGTGAACAGAGTTCATGGCGACTTCTCAATTTGTCGGTTCTTCAGCGCTAAAGAGTTAACGTAAAGACGCGGAGCCGCAAAGAAATTCGCGTTTTAGTGCCATAACCGGGCAGATTTGCATCCAGAAAAACCTTTGCATCTTGGTGACTTTGCGTTAAGGTTTTGGGGTTGTCTCCAAATTTGGACGAAGCAAAAGAACAGCAGCCCCCCCGAAAAAAGGAGTAAACCTAAGTGGGCGCTTTGCCGACCTGGAGGTCGGCGCCCCCGGCCCAGGCAAAGCAGTCTCCCATGATATGGAGGATTGGGTAGGTTGCAGATGTCCCGCAAAATTTTAGACAAACCCTTAGTTCGTGCAAAGGGTAGCGAAAGGCAATGCCCTCCGCTACCCCTCCAGCCCAAAGGGCTTCCACAAACCGAGCGGGGACTTGGCGACATCGTACTCGCGGAGTAAGCACCGGTTAGCCCCGCTCAACCCTCTGGAATTCTTCCTATTTTGTCGGACAACTGTCCTTTTTAGCCCCTAAAGCATCACACAGCAGGTTATAATTAAAATGATGCAAGGGCGCTTGTTTAAAAGCGTCCCCATGAAACCGTTTCTACCAAAAAAACTGGAGGTTCACCCTATGGCCTATCTTTTCGTTCCCGGTCCTGTTGACGTTGACCCCGGTGTAGCCATGGCACAAACTCGTGCAATGATGCCGCACCGCAGCGCGGAGTTCGAAACTCTGTTTCGGCACGCGGCTCAAAATGCACAAGCACTTTTCGGCACACAATATCGCGTGTTTATCAGCACTTCCTCAGGTACTGGTTTACACGAAGCCGCGGTACGCAATTTTTCCAAAGAGCGCATTCTCTCGTGCATAAACGGCGCCTTCGGTAAACGCTGGTATGACGTAGCAACCACCAACGGCAAGGCAGCCGACAAACTCGAAGTCGAGTGGAACCAGCCCATCACCGCTGAAATTGTCACCGAGGCCCTCAAAAAACAGCACTACGACCTGGTAACCGTGGTGCAAAACGAAACATCTACCGGCATGATGAATCCTGTGGACGAGATTGCGGCCGCAGTACATGCCGTCAGCCCGGATACGCTGATTGCCGTGGATGCTGTTTCTTCCCTGAGCGGCGCCCCGATGAAGATGGACGAGTGGGGCATTGACTTTGTGCTAACCTCCTCTCAAAAAGCGCTGGCGCTACCGCCCGGCCTCAGTTTGGGTGCCACCAACGACCGTGCGCTGGCCTATGCGGAAACCGTACCCAATCGCGGCTGGTACTTTGACCTGTTACGCCTGGAAAAGCACCGCATCAAGAACTCCACGCCCGCTACGCCGGCAGTATCGCTAATCTACGCCCTTGACGTACAACTGGAACGCATCCTGGCAGAAGGCGTCGAGGCCCGCTGGGCACGTCATAAAGCCATGTCCGAACGGGTACATGCCTGGGCAGCGGAACATGGTTTCGAAATGTATGCACCCGAAGGCTACCGCTCCTACACCGTTTCCACCGTTGTCAACAGCCACAATCTGGACATCGCAGCGCTTAACAAGTTCCTCTTGCAACGCGGCATGCGTCTTTCCAACGGCTATGGCGACTTGAAGAACAAGACCTTCCGCATCGCACACATGGGCGAAGTGCACATGGAAGACCTGGACACCTTACTGGCCGCAATCGAAGAATACATGGCGCAGTAGGCTTTTCCGTTCGTGAAATAAACAACGGCGGTGCGCTTTGCTGCAGGCGTACCGCCGTTGCCGTTCTACCGAGCGATAATTCCACAAAATTCTACGGGTGAGAATAACTCGCTCACCTGCACCAGGCGAATAGATACCTTCTCGAAAGGACGTTGATGAAAACCCACTCCCTAATTTTGCACCTGGATACGCCAGCGTATGGCGGTGAAACCATTGGCCGTTTGCCGGCCGATGAAAACGGGCGCCAAAAGGCCGTTTTCGTACCTTTCAGCCTGCCGGGAGAGCGCGTCCGCGTGCGTTTGGTGGAGGAAAAACGCGGTTACGCCCGCACCGAACTGCTTGAGGTGCTCACCCCGGCCGAACAACGCATCTCCCCCCGCTGCCCACATTACACTCAGTGTGGCGGCTGCCACTATCAACACGCGACTTACGATTTGCAGTTAAAACTCAAAACCGAAATCGTTCGCGACCAGTTGCGACGCCTGGCCGGCATGGACAATCCTCCGGTTAACCCCATGGCTGCCGCCCCAGAAATTTGGGGCTATCGTAACCATGCTCAGTTCCACCTCACCCCCGAAGGCCGCCTGGGGTTTATGGCTGCCCGCTCTGAAACCATCATCCCCATCGAAGAATGCGCCTTACTGCACCCGACCATCGCAACAACCTGGCCGCGCCTGGACATCGAGCCATTCCCCGGCCTGGAGCGGGTGGCGCTGCGCGTGGGTGATGACGATGATTTGATGTTGATTCTGGAAAGCAACGACCCCGCCGTCCCCGAATTTGAGGTGGATTTTCCCATCTCGGCAGTGCACCTTTCTCCCGAAACGCGTACCCTGCTCTCCGGTTATCCCGACCAACAAATCAGCGTGGGCGGACGTGCCTTCCGCGTTTCGGCGGGGGCCTTCTTCCAGGTTAATCTGCCGGTCGCGGAAGCCATGGTCAACCACTTGCTGACGCACCTGCCATTGCAGCCCGATAGCACCGCTTTGGATTTGTACTGCGGTGTAGGGCTGTTCAGTGCTTTTTTGGCGCCACGCGTGGGGCGATTAATCGGGGTAGAGGAAAACCCCTGGGCGTGCGAAGACTTTGCCTTCAACCTGGATAACTGGGATCACGTGGAACTGTACGAGGCCCCCGCGGAAATCGCGCTGCCCCAGATGGTGGATGTGCACCCCCAGGTGGTCGTTGTTGACCCGCCGCGAGCCGGTTTGGGACGCCGCAGCCTGCAAAGCCTACTCGCCCTGGAGGCAGAAACTATCGCCTATGTATCCTGCGATCCGGCCACACTGGCCCGCGACGCCCGTCATCTGCAGGCTGGGGGATACCGCTTGCTACACATCACCCCCTTCGATATGTTCCCACAAACGTACCATATTGAAACCATCAGTTTATGGCAGCGCGCCTGAATCAGCGCAAAACACCCGAGCGAAAAAGGTGCGCTTTGTCGAACTCAGGCCAATGACCGTGTACCCGCATATCAGTTGGATGTCGGGTACACGCCCCAAAGGGCTTCAGCGCCCTCTTGAGTGTCACTCGTAGTAACCCTCAAAATGAAAGAGACGAAGCAATTTTGGGGTGAGATATAGGAAACCGTCCTGTAGGACAGATTAGAAAGCCTGTCCGCAGCCTGGAAAGGCAGCACTACAAGATTGTGGGGAATCATGCTGTGCTTTTGCTTTGCCCAATTTGGGAAAAACCCAGAACCTTAACGCAAAGTCGCTAAGACACAAAGGTTTTTCTGGATGAAAATCTGCCCGGTTATGGCACTAAAACGCGATTTTCTTTGCGACGCCGCGACTTTGCGTTAACTCTTCAACGTTGAAGAACCAACAAACCGGGAAATTGTTTATGGACGAATCCTAAGTTTCTGAGTAGTAGGCGCCCCCAAAAGGCC
>DAOTZN010000218.1:0-1571 GCA_034434095.1 Anaerolineales bacterium | reverse complement strand
CCTCCGGATAACGTTCGCCGCTGATAATCAACGTGTCATCTTCAACGCTCACGTCAATATCCTCAGGGCGTACGCCAGGCATTTCAGCAGTCACCAGGACACTCTCTTCATTGCTCCATACGTTCATCGCCGGGTAACTCGGTGCCCTTCGGATGCGCGTCGGATAGAATTCATCAAACAAGCGATTCATTTCACGTTGGAGACGTTCCATTTCACGCCACAATGAGGATGAGCCAACTGTTGGAAACATAGTTTAGCCTCCTTTCTCAAACAATTGGAAATCACATGCGTTGTTTTTCAAAAGCACTTAAATTCTAGAAAGCAGGTGTAAGAAAAATGTTAGCGAAAAATATAAAAAATGTTTAATGTGGACGGTGGACGGGGCACGGTAGCCGAAGGAGCAGGGTGTGAAACTACCAAATTGGGCTCTGACGTTGTCTCATGCTATACTTATAGGTATGAGCGCTTATCTGGCCCACAGCAACAACCACAACGTCGCTAACGCCAAAAACGGCCCATACGGGATGGCCGTAAAGGCCTGATAACGCCGCCGAACCAACATCCACAGCACATACCCGCCGCTAAAAATCCCCCCCAACAAAATCGCCAGCACCAACCCGGCCACCACCCCCGGCCAACCCAGCATCAAGCCAATCACCCCGCTCAAATTCACATCCCCAAAACCCAACGCCACCTCGTCCAGCACTTCGCCACGCCACCGGGCCACCCAAAGCGCGAACCATTCCCCCAGGCGGTACAGCAGCCACATCAGCACCCAACCAACGCCCCCACCTGCCAGCGTCAACACCAGGCCATGACGCCACACCCCGATGCCCAAAGCCAGCAACGCCCCGACCGCACTTTCCACGTGCAAAATCAGGTGATGCTCCAAATCAATCACTATAATGAGCGCGAAATACACCAAAATCAGCCAGGAGACCCAAAAGTTCAGCCGCGCGGGATAGAACCACAACCCCAAAGCGCCCAGCGCCCCTAAAAAGGGCAACCACAGGCTCCGACGCCCCCGCGGGTGGTTGCACTTCCCGTAAAATTTTCCCACCCCCAGGGTGGCCGCCGCCAAGAGCGGGCCACCACACACCGGGCAGCGCCCCGGTCGACGGGCGTACGGCAGCGCATCGGCCAACGCATTGACCAACACACCGCTCAACCAGCCCAATACAAACACCAACACCCATTGCATGCCTGTCTCCTGCAAATAGATCGTCTCCCAAACACAGCGGTAGGGGCGGGTCCAAAACCTGCCTCTACCACGCACAAATTTCCAGCGTACAGCCGGAATCGTCATTATACCCCAACCCCATCATGGACGCCCCTTACCTGATTGGCGAGACTCCCCCGCTCGAATTTCCTCTCAGCCGTTACCTGCCGCACCTGCCAGGCGGCTTGTTGAACGAGTATCCGCCCCTACGTGAGATTCCGGTCGGCAGTTGGCTACTGCTCCCCTTCGGAGAGTCCCCCGGCCTGGCGCTGGAAGCCGCCGTGCTCGGCTACCGCGTCCTGGTGGTCACCAGCAATCCCGTGTTGGCTTTCCTGCACCGCGCGCTGACCGC
>DAOTZN010000217.1:0-2418 GCA_034434095.1 Anaerolineales bacterium | reverse complement strand
CAGGGGCAGTTCCTGGTACAGCACCAGCCGCTCAAGATGGCGGCTGCCGAGGCGCTGTGGGAGACCGAAGCCCCGGCCGGCTTTGCGCTTGTGGCGGGGGTCAACGAAGGCGCGCAGAGCAATTCCTTCGAGCTGAAGATCCCGGGCGCACTGTCCTTCTTGTCATACAACAATTTCACGCAAGAAGTGAAAGGCATCAAGGACCTGCAAGCCGAGGCGGTTGCGCAATATGGCCAGGGCAATTACGTCCCGCCGGTAGCGCTCAACTTCTGGTCGTTCCGCATCATGGTCGGCGCAGGAACTCTGATGGTCATCCTGGCATTGCTGGCGATGGTCTGGAGCGACGGCAAACGCGAGATCGACAGCAAACAGGGTTTCCTGAAAGCGTTGATGTTCGCGCCCATCCTGCCTTACCTGGCCAGCACGTTCGGCTGGGTGATGGCAGAGACCGGCCGCTGGCCGTGGATCGTGTTCGGCCTGCAGAAGATCGAAGAGGCCGTATCGCCCAATGTCCCGGCCTGGAACGTGGCCTTCTCGCTGGTCGTGCTTGGGCTGCTCTACGGCGTGCTGACCGTTGTGGCTGTCAAACTCGGTTTGAAGTACGGCAAAGCCGACGTCAAGATTCGCGAGTCCGCTGCGGCGGCTGACTAATTCGGAGGAGAATTATGGACCTCAATACTGTCTGGTTTATCCTGGTCACTGTCCTGTTCATCGGGTTCTTCTTCCTGGAAGGCTTCGATTACGGGGTCGGTATCCTGCTGCCCTTCCTGGGCAAGAAAGACGAAGAACGCCGCGCCATCATCAACACGATTGGCCCGGTGTGGGACGGCAACGAAGTGTGGATGCTGACGGCCGGCGGAGCGATGTTCGCCTCCTTCCCGCACGTGTATGCCACCCTGTTCAGTGGTTTCTACCTGGCGCTGGTGCTGATGCTGGTGGCGCTCATCCTGCGCGGCGTGGCGTTCGAATATCGCAGCAAGACCGCTGACGCCGCCTCCCGCAACCGCTGGGACTGGGCCATCTTCATCGGCTCGGCCCTGCCGGCCCTGCTGTGGGGCGTAGCGGTCGGCAACCTGATGCGCGGCGTCGCCATCGACGAGAACATGTACTACTGGGGCGGGCTGCTGCCGCTGCTCAATCCGTTCTCGATCTTGGGCGGGCTGGTCTTTGTGGCGCTGTTCACTATGCACGGCGCGAACTACCTGGCGCTCAAGACCGAGGGCGAGATTGAGAAACGCGCCAAGGATACGGCCTTCAAAGCCTGGATCGCCGCCACCGTGCTGACAGTCGCCTTTGTGGCCTGGACCTTCTTTGCCACCGACATCCTGACCAAACCGGGCGTCAACGGCTTGATCCCGGCCGCATTGGCGGCGGTAGCCCTGCTGACGGTCGGTTACTTCAGCAAAGCGGGCAAGTATGGTTCAGCCTTCATCGGCGGTTCCCTGGCCGTTGTGTTCGCTACGATCATGGTGTTCGCCGGGTTGTTCCCGCGCATCCTGATCTCCACCATCGACCCGGCCTACAGCCTGGACATCTGGAACGCCTCGTCCACGCCCTACACGTTGACCGTCATGACCATTGTGGCCGTCATCTTTGTCCCTATCGTGCTGGTCTACCAGATCTGGACGTACCGCGTCTTCCGCGCCCGCGTCAAAGCGGATCCGAAGACCCTGGTGTACTAACCCTTTTGCCGAAGCAGGCCGTTTCCCGGTCTGCTTCGGCTATTTTTTACGGGTGTAAAGACAATGGCAAAAATCGTTGTTCTCGGAGCCGGTTTTGCCGGCCATACCGCTGCCCTTTACCTGGGCAGCAAACTTGGCAAACAACATGAAGTGACAGTCGTCAACAAGTACGATGTCTTTGGCTTCGTCCCCTCCTGGGTGTGGGTAGGGGTGGGACACATGAAGCCGGAGCAAACAACGTTCGCGCTGGCGCCGGTATATAAGCGCATGAACGTCAACTTTGTCCACGCCAGCGTTACAGAGGTACACCCCGATGACCAGTACATCGTGGCGGAAAAAAACGGCTCGAAAGAGCCGGTGCGTGTGGATTACGACTACCTGGTCGTTGCCACCGGCCCCAAATTGAACTTCGAAGGCACGCCCGGGCTGGGACCGCACGGCGGCCACACCTACTCGATTTGTTCCCTGCCCCATGCCATCCAGGCGCGCGACAAATACCTGGAAATGGTCGAACGCATGAGAAAGGGTGAGCGTATCAAGATGGTCATCGGCGCCGGTCACCCCGGCGCGACCTGCCAGGGAGCGGCCTTCGAGTACCTTGTCAACATTCACAAGGACCTGGTCAAGAAGGGCTTGCGCGACAAGGCCGACCTGCTGTGGCTCTCCAATGAACGGGCGCTGGGCGACTTTGGCGTGCGCGGCCTGCTCGTGCGCCAGAAGGGGGGAAAACTGTTGA
>DAOTZN010000216.1:0-1970 GCA_034434095.1 Anaerolineales bacterium | reverse complement strand
CCACCCTCACCCTGCAAAACCTGCCGGACTGGTTCGCCCGTCTCACCGGCCTGCACCTGTACCTGCACCCCTTGCCCGAAAACGCCACCCTGCTCGAAATCGTCGCGCCCGAAGCCAACGTCTATCTGCTCATGGACGGCGAACAGGTCTACCCGCTGCAAGCCCACTTCGCCGCCGACCAGGCCGGAGAAAGTCAATTTACCGGCGACGATTTAACCGCCGATGGACGCCCGGAAATTATCCTATGGCAGACGGGGGGTACACCCTCCGAAGATATCCCGCTTCCTCAAGTGTTCGACTACAGTCAGACGCCCCCGCGGGAGATTGCTTTTGCCCCACAAGTCTCCTTCACCCCAGGGATGACCTACCGTGCCGCCTGGCAAGTTGCCGATGGCAGGCTACACTTTGCGGCTACCTTCTTTGAGGCCTGCCCCACCGAAGTCAACCTGTCGTACCGCTGGGATGGGCAGTTCTTACAGCCAAATCAGGCCACCTTCACCCCACACCCCGCCGAAAACTTGACCGGCTACTGCGCGCTGATGGTTGAGCACGCCATCGCCTTCTGGGGGCCAGGTGCTGCCATCCAGGTGATACAAGCCCTCTTGCCACAATGGCCGCCCCAAACGCTGGCCGATGGCAAGCCCCCGGCAGCCGATGCGTTGGATGAGTGGCGCTACCGCCTGGGGCTGTACGCCCTGCTCATCGGAGACGAGGAAACCGCCCAGGAAACCCTCACCCTGGCCGCCAGCCAACCCACCACGCCCCTCAGCCGCTGGATTGCCCCGGCGAACACCCTGCTTGAAGGCTATCGTCAGCCCGCCGACCTGTACCGCCTGTGCCTGCGAGTTCCGCTGTGCCCACCGCGCCCGGCCTTTGCCGCATTGGTGCGCGTTCTGGGCGCCGAGGCCTTGCGTACGCCGCTGGTCACGCTGGCAAATTACGGGGTCAGCGTGCGCGCTACGGGCGAGTTTGACTTTGAGGGTGATGACCACCCTGAACGTTGGCTTGTACTGCGGCACCACCCTGAGGATGCACTCGAATTTTGGGTCTTGGCAACCAACCCCGAGGGCGGCGCTTCCGCTTTCTTCGTTTCCACCGTAAATCAAAACATCACTCCCCTGCATCGCTTCTCCCTGCTACCCGGCGCGCCGGTCGTCTGGTTAGGCAATCGGGCTGTCTTCAGCCTGCGCCGTACCCCGCAGGGCACACCTTTTTTGCATTACGAGACGCCGCGCTACTACGACGATTTGTACACTGAATTTGTGCTCCAAAACATGGAGAACGCGCTTTTCAGCCGCTCGGTACCGGCTGCTAACGTGAAGGCGACGCTGCAAGCCCTGGTTTCGGGCGAACACTTCACCTGCATCACCAACCCGCAACGCTGCCCGCAGGCCTACGCCCTGTTGGGGCTGGCCGCCGAACGCGCCGGAGACGAACGCGCCGCCGTGAGTGCCTACCTGCACATCTGGCGCGCATCCCCCCAAAGCCCCTACGCCATCCTGGCGCGCCTGCGTCTGGCACGCAATCCGGCCATCCCCACCGACACGCCCACGCCCACGGCGACCTTCACCATGACGCCCACCCCGACCATCACCCCCACGCCAACCATCACCAAAACACCCGACCCAGACGCCAGCCCGACACCATCGCCAAGCCCCACGCTTTCGGCGACGCCTACGCTTACCGCCACCCCTTGAACCGGCGCAGGGACGGGTTCCGGCGAACTGAAGCCCGGCCTCAATTTATGGAAGTCGGGCGACTTCCGCCCCGAAAATTCGGGCCGGCTGAGTAGTTCCCTGGCATGAAAAATTTCTGTCATCTGGACGACCCAATGGGTTACCCTAACCTTCTCCCCATTTCCGTGTGAGGACACCACCACCCATGCCTTCTTCCGCTTTCCACACCCCCTGGCGAGTGATTCTCTCCCCCGCGGCTCGCGGCGCCTGGAACATGGCCGTTGACGAAGCCAT
>DAOTZN010000215.1:0-19172 GCA_034434095.1 Anaerolineales bacterium | reverse complement strand
CTGGTCGTGTTGGCCTCCGGGTTTGGCTCTAACCTGCAAGTGATTCTGGATGCCTGTGAGCAGGGCGAAATACCGGCGCGGGTAGCCGCGGTCATCGGTGACCGTAAGGAGGCCTATGCCCTGCAACGGGGTATTCGGGCAGGCATTCCAACCGTGTACCATCCCTGGTTGCCCTATAAACGGGCTGGGCGCAACCGCCAGGAATACGATGCCGATTTGGCCGCGCTGGTCAACATTTACCACCCCGATTGGATTGTGCTGGCCGGTTGGCTGCGGGTGCTCAGCATGGCATTTTTAGCGCACTTCCCCGGGCGGGTGGTCAACTTGCATCCCGCCTTAGCGGGCACCTTCCCCGGATTACATGCCATCGAACGTGCCTGGGAAGCCTATCAGCGCGGCGAAATCACCCGTACCGGCGTGATGGTGCACTTGGTGCCCGACGAAGGCGTCGATGTCGGGCCTCTGCTGGCAGAAGAAGCCGTCCCCATTCATTCCGATGACACGCTGGAAAGCCTGGAAGCCCGCATTCACGGCGTAGAACACCGGCTGCTTGTCAACGTGTTGCGCACTCTGACTACCGAGAGCGAATGAAAAAAACGCGAAGATATGCCGCTTTTCTCGGCGGTAAATGTAGAAACCAGCATGTAAGTTGTGACACGATTACCCATTTTCAAGGAGATAACCATGCCTACTGCACTTTTTTCCGTATCCGATAAAACCGGACTCACCGACCTGGCCCGCGGGTTGTACGCCCTCGGATGGGATTTTCTGGCCTCCGGAGGTACCGCCGCCCACCTGCGCGCGGCCGGACTGCCGGTGCAAGAAGTGGCCGATTACACCGCTTCCCCCGAAATCCTGGCGGGACGGGTGAAAACCCTGCACCCGGCGGTACACGGTGGCTTGCTGGCCCGCCCGTCTGATGAGGACAATGCCGACCTGGAACGCATTGGCGCCCGTCCCATTGACCTGATTGCGGTCAACCTGTACCCTTTCCGCGAGACGGTTACCCGCCCCGATGTAACTCTGGAGGAGGCCATCGAAAACATCGACATTGGTGGGGTGGCGTTGATTCGCGCGGCCGCCAAAAACTTCGCCCGCGTGGTGGTGCTCACCGCCCCATCCGATTACCCCGCGGTGCTGGCCGAGTTACAAAACGGCGGAGTGCGCTCCGAAACCCGCCGCCGTCTGGCAGTCAAAGCCTTTGCGCATACTGCCGCATACGATACGGCCATCCACGCTTACCTGAGCGAGGAACCAGCCGAAACACTCAAACTCTACCCCGTCCAAACCTTACGGTACGGCGAAAACCCGCATCAAGCCGCCACACTCTTCGCCTGGGAGCCGGGTAGTGGCCCTTTGGGTGGGGAACTCTTGCAAGGCAAATCGCTTTCTTACAACAATATCCTGGATTTGGATGCCGCCTGGCGGGCTGTCGTCAGTTTTACGCGCCCGACGGTTGTCATCGTCAAGCACCTGTCCCCGTGTGGCATCGCCAGCGCCGATACGCTGGCCGAGGCCTACCCGCCCGCACTGGCTTCTGACCCCATCTCGGCCTTTGGCGGCATTATCGCGGCCAATTGTCCTTTTGATGAAGCCACCAGTGCCAAGATTCTGGAGAATAATCACTTTGTGGAGTGCATCATTGCCCCCGGATTCAGCGAGGGGGCGCTTCACCTGCTGGGGCAGAAGAAAAACCTGCGTTTGCTGAACATGCCGGATTTGAAGGTCGAGCCGCTTCAGGAGTACCGCTCGGTTGTACGGGGGGTGTTGCGTCAGGAGGTGGACTTAGGTGATCCGCCGGAAAGCGAATGGCAGGTGGTTACCGGCCGACAGCCCACAGAGCAGGAGTGGCAGGCGTTGCGCTTTGCCTGGAAGGCAGTACAGCACGCCAAGTCTAATGCCATTGTGTTTGTGCAGGGGGAGGCTACGGTGGGGATTGGCAGCGGACAGCCCAACCGCGTGGACTGTGTGCGCATAGCAGCCGAACGCGCCGGTGACAAAGCGCACGGGGCGGTAATGGCTTCGGACGCTTTCTTCCCCTTCCCCGATTCTGTCGAGGAGGCCGCGAAAGCCGGCATCACCGCCATCATCCAACCCGGTGGCTCGCGGCGCGATGACCTTTCCATTGAGGCCGCCGAGGCGCACGGTATGGCGATGGTATTTACCGGTGTGCGCCATTTTCGACATTAGGATGTTGCTTACTACAGGTATGTAAAGGAGTACCCCCATGAATGAAGATTTATTCCAACAACACACCGCCTTGACCTTTGACGATGTGCTGATTGTCCCCACTTATACCGAGGTACTGCCCAATGAGGTAGATTTGCGCGTTACCCTGACTCCTGAAATTCGGCTGAATATCCCCATTCTTTCGGCCGCGATGGACACCGTCACCGAGGCGCGGCTGGCCATTGCGCTGGCGCGCGAAGGCGGACTGGGCATTATCCATCGCAATCTGTCGCCCGAGGCGCAAGCCGCGGAGGTGGAGAAGGTCAAGCGCTCACAATCGGGGATGATTGTAGAGCCCATCACATTACCCCCCGATGCGTCATTGCGGCGCGCGGAGGAAATCATGTCCACCTACCACATCAGCGGTGTGCCAATCACCAATCCACAAAACAAACTGGTGGGCATCCTCACCAACCGCGATATCCGCTTTGTGGAACCCGGCGATTATGACCTGCCGGTACGAGATTTCATGACGCATGAAAACCTGGTCACAGCGCAGGTTGGCATCTCGCTGGAAGAGGCGAAAACGTTATTACAGCGATACCGCATCGAAAAACTGCCCCTGGTGGATGAAAACGGCATCCTGAAAGGATTGATTACCGTCAAAGATATCCAAAAGGCGCGTGATTTCCCCAACGCGGCCACCGATTCACAAGGCCGATTGTTGGCAGGTGCGGCCGTTGGCGTGGGAGACGCGGTAGAAAAACGGGTAGACCTGCTGCTCAAGGCCGGTGTGGATGTTATTTCGATTGATACCGCCCACGGGCACTCAAAGGGTGTGCTTGAAACGATCCGGCGCATCAAGAGCGCCTGGCCCAACTTGCCGGTCTTTGCCGGGAACGTGGTCACAGCCGAGGGAACAGAGGCGCTGATAAAAGCCGGTGCGCAGGCAATCAAGGTAGGCGTGGGATCCGGTTCAATCTGTACCACGCGAGTTGTCTCCGGGGCCGGTATGCCGCAGGTTTCTGCCATTTACGAATGCGCCCGCGCCGCCCGTAAATTCGATGTACCGGTGATTGCCGATGGAGGCATCAAATTCAGCGGTGATATCGTCAAAGCCATTGCGGCGGGCGCACATGCGGTCATGCTGGGTAGCCTGCTGGCCGGTTTAGAAGAATCTCCTGGCGAGGTGATACTCTACGAAGGACGCCGTTTCAAAGAATATCGCGGCATGGGCAGCCTGGGTGCGATGAAAGGCTACGCCAAAGACCGTTACGACAGCGCCCGCAGCGGCAGCGGCAAACTGGTTCCTGAAGGCATCGAGGGACGCATCCCCTACAAAGGGTCGCTGAGTGATTACGTCTATCAACTGGTGGGTGGATTGCGTTCCGGTATGGGCTACGCGGGCGCACCGGATTTGGAAGCCTTGCGCACACGCACCCGGCTGGTGCGTATCACCAGTGCCGGTTTGATTGAAAGCCATCCCCACGACGTCATCATCACCAAGGAAGCCCCCAATTACCAGTTGAATCAACGTTGAGCATGAAGATACTGCTTTAAACCGGGCGGATTTTTGGTATGGTTCATTAGGTGCCTAAAATATTTTGTGCGTGGAACATGCCCCCTTTGGGATGCCTGCCACCTACCCACCCTGGGGTTGGCATCCCAAGCCAACCCCAGGCACGTCCAAGGGGATGCTTTGCCAACCTCCAGGTCGGCGCTTCCAGGCGAAGCAATCTCCAGGCGAAGCAATCTCCTTAAGTCCGGAAAATGCTCATTCGGATAGCGAGGCCTGGGAGCCTGGCTTGCTTTTGCAGTAGATGTTAAGCGTTTTTCTTCCAGAGGCTAGAAAGTGCCTGCCACAATGGACAACGGTCGTAAACCCCACTAAAGGCAATCAATGCACCAACAAAAACCAGCATCCAGGAGTGGGCTCCCCATAGGCCTACACTTGCCAATATCAGGCCGGCAGCCAGGCGCAGGATACGATCTGTCTGGGTGAGCGCGCCTGATGGAGACGATGTGCCTTGTCCCATGCCGATTTCAAAAAGTTCACGCAACACCGGTTCAGGCTTGACACCCGTGCGACGGACTAATTCTTCCCCATTGCGATAGACGACCACCGTGGGAATGCTGAAAATACGCAACTGAGCAGCCAACGTGGATTCTTCATCGGTGTTAATTTTCCACAATGCGACCCGATCGGCATACTCTTCGGCTAATTTTTCCAAAACCGGACTGATAGCGCGGCAGGGCGTACACCAGGGTGCCCAAAAGTCAACTACGATGGGTAAGGGAGATTCTTTTAATTTTTGACGAAATTCGGTTTCTCGCATAGCAAAAAGCGGGGAGCCTTACCGGCTCCCCGAGGGCAGGTTATTTTTTCGTTTGGAATTTCAGCAGTGTATAGGCCGGGCACCAACCCACCAAACCGGTGAGCAGCGGGACAAAACCGATAATTTTTAGGAATACTCCCCAACCACCGGCTACGACACCGCCCCAGCCGAGGTACAAAAGCACGATACCTAAAACGATACGGAGAACGCGATCCCACGAGGCTTCATTTACTTTGAACATAGTTCGCTCCTTTTGGAAAGAATTGAGGAATACCACTTTTAATTAGATGCAAATTCGGAAAATTAGTTACATGCTTTTTTGTACAGTCACACTATCGGGGAAATCACCGAACAGTTTCATGGGTGAGATTTTGATGGGGTTTCTTCAAATTATCAACACCTGGTGGGTTTGCAATAATCTTTTCACATCATAAGTATAAAAGAATCTTAATCGTAGTAATCGTAGGGCCTGTGGAAAGTGGGGAGAACATTCTCTAGCCCCTACATGTAGGGGTATATCTATTAGACTACTCTGGAAAAGCCGGAAAAGAAGGCATTTGGGGCTGTATTCTTTCCACAGGCCAGATGTGAGGCGATTGTGGAGAAAACGAAAATAATCCTCAAGGTTATCTACAATGTGGATAACCTTGAGGATAACCCATAAATACAGCCAGAATTTCAATTACATGCCCATATCTGGATGGCAGAAATAATACAAATAGGGGAGTTTTATCCACATTCAAGCAAAGATATCCACAATTCTGGGCTTTTTATCCACAATTTTTGTGGATATGGATGATAACGCATAAAATTTATGCACAGGATTTGTGAAATTATCTGCTATCCTTGACTTTTATAAACACTCGCGCTAAACTGTATTTAGATGATTGTCTAACAGGAGCGCAATGGAAATTTCTTGGGAATACGGTTCCGCTTACGATTTTTTTGCAAGTTTGCATGTCTTGCATAATCCCGACCGGTTTGGATTGCGCGGGGTGTGGGCAGCAGGTGTACGTTCACGTCTCACCCCTGAAGCGCGCAAGGTATTGGAACAATCCAGCCGGGCAATTTTTATGCCTTTGCACTGGATTCATACGCTTCCTGAGCCGCATAGCGTTTCGGAGGCATTACAGGCCTTGGAGGCCATACCCCCAGCAGAACGCTTGCCTGCGCTGTTTTTCTCTCCTTTGGTAGATGGATCTATGCGTAGTTTGCTGTTAAATGTCGGGCAGAGAGGGGCCTGGGACGAGGATGACCTCAGCGCGTTGCGCGCCATGCGCAAGGAGAAAGACTGGACGACGCGCCGAAATGTATTAGAAAGCACCCTCTCAGCCTGGGCTGCGCAAGAGACCTTTGGCGAAAACCTGCTTGTTGCCTTGCGAATTTACAACGAAGTTTTCTTTGCAGAAGAAGAAAAGCGCATCATGCCGGTTTTGGAGCAGGTATTGCATAAAGCGCAAACCCTGGCGGTCGGCATGCCCTGGCCGCAATTGTTAGAATCCCTGTCACGTGGTGTGCGATTCTCTGCGGACTTACAGGCTGAAAAGATCGTTTTGGTGCCCTCTTATTGGACTACGCCGCTGGTTGTTTTTCAGCAGGTAACAACAGATACCTGGTTGCTGTTGTTTGGCGGTCGTCCAGATGATGTTTCGCTGGTGCCGGGAGAAATGGTACCGGACACGTTATTACGAGTCCTTAAAGCCCTCGGTGACCCCACGCGCTTGCGCATTTTACGGTACCTTACCCATGAGCCAATGACGCCAAGTGCGCTGGCAAAAAAATTACGTTTGCGTGCCCCTACGGTAGTGCATCACCTCAATGTCTTGCGACTGGCCGGGCTGGTATATCTCAATCTCGATATTGCCAGAAACAAAAATGAACGTCTTTACATGGCCCGCCTGGAGATGGTGCAGCAATCCTTCTCTCTTTTGAGCACGTTTTTATCTGATAACGAAACCAACAATCTATGAGTCCAACTTTAAGAACCTACGTGGCGCGTTTGCGCGCCTTTCGCCCTAACGCGCGTCTGTACTTGATATATGTCGTCTTATCTGGGGCTGCGCTGGGCATTTTCCGCTTGCTTGCCAATTTTTATATCCTCAGTTTGGGATTTGATGAGGCCTTGTTAGGTCGCCTGATTACCGTTAACAATCTGACCGCATTGCTGTTCGCGTTACCCGTTGGGTATGTAGCGGATGGGTTAGGGCGCAAACGCGCCCTCATTATCGCCGGCTTGGGCATTGCCTTCTCGGTATTGGGCATGGCATTGTGGCCGTATGCGGTTGCACTCTATGCCCTGAACATGATTTCGGGGATTGCGCAAAGTCTGGCTGGGGTGACCATGGCGCCTTTTCTGATGGAAAACAGTGGAGAAGAAGAGCGAACCTACCTTTTTAGTTTTGCTTCTGGGCTCCAGACGGCTTCTGCCTTTGTGGGTAATTGGATTGGAGGCTATCTACCTGCCTGGGTGGCTACTGCCTTAGGGGTTGGCGCAATGACCAGCCGGGCTTACGGCGGGGCGTTGTTTCTGATTGGAATTGTGGCTGCTTTGAGCACTTTACCGCTCTTGTTTTTGCAACTTCCCGTTTTGGAGCGTAGTGAACATTCGATTTTTGCACCCCTGTCCTATGCGAAAGAAAACCCCTCCTTGCTGGGAAAACTTATCCTGCCCATGTGGATAACTTCCGTTGGGGCCGGCTTGATTATGCCGTTTATGAATGTCTTCTTCCGGCAAGTGCACCATCAATCCGATGCGGCGATTGGCACTTTGTTTGCCTGGGGGTCGTTGGCGATGGGGGTCGGATTGCTGATTGCCCCGGCGCTGGCTGAACGCATTGGCAAAATACAATTGGTTGTATTGACTCAGGCGCTTTCTATCCCATTCCTTATCTTGTTGGGGTTTGCCCCCTGGTTCTGGGTGGGCGCTGGGGCTTATTACCTGCGCCTGGCGTTGATGAACATGAGCGGGCCGGTTTATCAGACTTTTGTGATGGAACATGTTGACCCCGGTGCGCGCGCCACAGTGGCCAGCCTGGTGAGCATGTCCTGGAGTTTTGGCTGGGCTTTTAGTCCGGTGGTTAGCGGTTGGTTGCAGGTGCGTTATGGCTTTGGCCCGCCGTTTCTAGGAACGATTAGTCTGTACACCATTTCGGTTTTCTTGTATTGGAAATTTTTCTGGCCGCGTGATGGTCGTTTACAGCAAGCCGCTGCCCCTGCAACCGGAGATTGAAAAGACTCGGCTGAAAAATAGGCGATTGCAAACGCTCATCGTGTTGGGCAAATTGGGCACAAGTGACAGTTATCTGGGAAGGATGACTGTTACTTCTTGTTTTTTGGGGATGTTTTCCGGCTGTACGAATCATGGATAAATTTGACGGTGACCGTTACAAAAATTCTCATTTCTAACAGGTGTAACCTTACAGGCGCTTTTGCATCTAAAAGTACGTTGTCTAAACTTTTATGAAAGAGGTGTTCTCTAATGGAAATGGTAATTGACTTTCCCGGTGGCGCACGCGTTGATGCGCACTTTGGCCCCTATACTGTAAAAACGGATCAACCCCCGATGGGTGGGGGTGAAGGCTCTGCTCCTACGCCGTTTGCTGTCTTTTTGGCCTCTTTGGGAACCTGCGCGGGCATTTATGTGCTGGGTTTTTGCCGTCAGCGCGGTTTGTCAACCGATGGCATTCGCATTGTGCAACGGGTATACAGCAATCCTTTCAGTGGCATGGTGGGCAAAGTGGAACTGGAAATCCAGGTGCCGCCGGAATTCCCTGAAAAATATCATGCCGCGCTGGTGCGTTCAGCAGAGCAGTGTGCTGTCAAGAAACACATGGAGCAGCCGCCACAATTTGATATTTATACTGCGGTTACTGAGACTGCATAAAGCACTACTCAACGATAACTTCCTCCAGGCGAAAGTCTTACAGACCTTGGCTATCTCAAGGTCTGTTTTTTTTGCCCTGCTGTAAGATAGCCGTGAGCATTAGGGTATAATGGCGCCCATCAGGAAGGCCGTTATGTACAAATTGATTATCCTCATCTCCCCTCAACAAGATTCTGCTATCTTCCATGAGCAGTGGCCGCGCTTTTTGCGTTTGGCTGAACAAATGCCTGGCGTGGTGCGAGAGGTAACGGTGAACCCACATGCCCATCTCTACGGCCGTTATCGTTTGGAAATGGCTCATGAATTGTATTTTGACACACTGAAAGACCTGGAAACCGCCATGCTTAGCCCTGTTGGGCAGGCGGCCGGTAGTGTGTTGCAGGAAATTACAGGGCGAAATGTTTCTCTTATCATTGCTGAGCACTTGGAAGACGATCTGGCGCATATCCAATCCTTGAAAGATATCCCGCAGGATACAGATGAGTGATTGGAGACGACCTTTCCCGGTGGTTTTTGGTTTTTTCTTTGTCCTGACCCTTGTTGTGTGGTATTTTTCACGTCAGGATAACGCCCCTTGGGCTGCCCTCGTGGATACCAGTGTGCGGCATCGCCAGGTGTGGGCGTTTCTCTCAGAGCCGGATGCACACCCCGATTGGATTATCGAAGCCGGCACCCGTTGTGGCGAGGCGCCTTTTGAGATGCCCACCAGTGGTTTTATTGGTTATTTGTGGGACGATTCTTTTCGCCCCGGACATCGGCACACCGGTTTGGATATTTTTTCGGGTCGTGAGCCTGGTGTAGCGCCCGTTTACGCGGCTGTGGATGGGTACATTATCCGTCAACCAACCTGGAAATCGGCACTCATCCAGCGCGTCCCGGAGGACCCTTTACACCCTGGCCAACAAATTTGGCTGTACTATACGCACATGGCGGACCCACAGGGAAATTCTTTTATCGTCGCGGATTTTCCACCGGGTACGCGGGAGGTTTTTGTAAAATCGGGTACACTTTTGGGATACCAGGGAAACTATTCCGGCGACCCGGCTAACCCCGTCGGTGTGCATTTGCATTTTTCGATTGTGCGTGACCAAAATGGGAGTTACTTGAACGAACAAAAAATTGAAAATACGCTGGATCCCTCGCCTTACCTGGGGATGGTGCTGAATGCCCATCAAAGTGATGGTAGCGTGACACAATGTAATGGAGAAATGACACCATGAACTTAGATTTCAGCGATAAAGTGGTGTTGATTACCGGTGCGGGGCGCGGCCTGGGTCGAATGCTGGCCTTGACCTTTGCTGCTCAGGGCGCTATTGTGGCGGCCAATGATTTGATGCCGGTCAACGTGGACGAAACTGTGGCAATGATTCATGCCCAGGGGGGGCGTGCACGCGCTTACCTAGGGGATGTCTCTAAGAAAATGCCGGTGCAAGGTGTGATTACTACCGTATTGGATGATTGGGGGCGTCTGGATGTTGTGGTTAACAACGCAGCCGTGCATCCTCGTGCCTCTTTGTTGGACCTGGATGAGTGGGATTGGCAGCGTTTGCTGGGCGTGAACCTGAGCGGCCCATTTTTAATGACGCAGGTGGCCGGGCGTGTTTTTCGTGAACAAGGCACGGGAGGTGTAATCTTGAACATTGGCGACGCTGCTCCTCGTCTGACAGCCGGAACCGGTGCAGTAGCCTATGCGACCTCCAAGGTTGCGCTTTTGGCCTTTACCAGAGAATCTGCCAGGGAATTGGCTCCCTATGGAATTCGGGTACACGCCCTGTGTCCGGGGCCGATAGACGTTCCATCCACGCAGGAAAACCCGGACGTCCCGTTAATGTCCCCAGAAATGGTTGCTTGGCAAGCCTTGCAATTGTGCGCTGCGGAGTCTGCCGCAGGTAACTGGATTCAAATGGCTAGTGGATATCAGGAATATCTATGAAAGAGTTGCTCACCTACAGGCAGAGAATGCTGACACATTGGGAAAACACGGTGCCCACCTTGCAACGTTTTGTGGCGCGCTTCCCAGACGAGGTCTGGTACCGAAAACCACCTAATGGTAGTTGGAGTGCACATCAGATACTCTCTCATTTGTGTGATTTGGAAGAGCAAGTATTTTTCCCTTGTATACGTGCTTTTCTAAGCGAATATTCCGCACCTATGCCGCTATACCCGAGTAACGAGGCATGGTTGTTGGAATATGAGCCAACAAAATCGGTGGCTGATTTACTGGCTACTTATAAGAATTTACGTGTACAAGAAGCCAATTGGGTAAAGGAATTACCGGTAGAAGGTTGGATTGTACTGCGCCGGCATCCTCAGGTTGGGTTGCGCACCGTGGAATGGTGGGTAGAGCAAAGTCTGGCAGTTACCCGGCAGCATATGTCTTGGTTGGAGCAATCCACAAAATCCGATTTTAGTGGTATGATTTCATCAGGGAAGGCCGCTGTGTAACTATCATTTCAGCGGTGTTTTACTTCATAAATAAAAAGGTACGAAAATTATCATGGACCCCTATGCAGAAGATAAAATTACCATCATTGAAGGCCCGCCGCCGACCTTCGAACTCATGCGCACGGAATGGACGCAAGGCCTGACGGAAGGGCCTAGTGCTTGTGAAGTGGCATTGACCCGCTTGAGAACTTTCAACGGTACGGCACTGGTAGAGCGTTGTCACCGTGCATGGCGACATCGTAATGGTATCCACCTGGAATATCGCACCGAAGAGGGCCTGACGCAGCAGGCGCCGATTGTGGCGGCGCGTAGTTTGACCACCGATGAAGGTGATATGCTCTTGTTGTGGGTGCGGATCAACCTTGAAGAACATGATGTCACCTTTGACATTGAAGATGATGAGGATTTCTTGCTGAAGGACCTCGATAGTCTGGATGCTGATGCCCTGATGGATAGAGGGTATGATTTTTTGGATGACGATGACGATTTTATCGATGACTCCGAAGATGATAGCGATAATCCACAAGATGACGACGAGGATTTACCAAACGTCATTCTCTAAAACTGCTTACAAAATGCACAGGTCAGGGAATAAATCCCTGGCCTGTTTGCCTTAAACTGCACAGGAGATAAAATGGGGACTTTCTTGCGAACATCACTCCAAAATCATGTGTTGACGATAGCGATTGGTGCCCCCAAGGCCAATGCTCTGAACACCGAAGTCGTTACCGAACTGCAGGCGGAAATAAAACAGGCATCTCGAAATAAAGATGCGCGTGTGGTCGTGCTCGTGGGGAGCGGACAAGCCTTTAGCGCCGGGCAGGATTTAGGTGAGTTTAAGCATGCGCTTGGTACCTCGATTTCTTACCGCGAACATTTAGCCAAAACTTATTCACCGTTGGTGATCGCATTGCGGGAATTGGAGAAACCGGTGATTGCGGCTATTAACGGCCCGGTAGCCGGTGCTGCATTGGGGATTGCGCTGGCTTGCGATTTGCGTATTGCATCCGAAAGTGCTCGCTTTGTGGTGGGCTTTTTAGGCATTGGTCTGGCGCCTGATTCGGGAGTTTCTCTATTGTTGCCGCAGTTAATCGGGTTGGGTCGTGCCAGTGAATATGCGTTTACTAACCGTCCGATTTCACCCCAGCAGGCACTGGAATGGGGGTTGGTAAACCGTGTGGTTCCAGACGATCAATTTCATCAGGCCGTACAAACGTGGGCGACAGAATTGGCGTACGGCCCGGTACATGCGATGGGGTTGGCAAAACGCGCTTTCAATCATGCCTTTTTGCCACAACTAAAGGATGCGCTTGAGTACGAAGGCCACATTCAAGAAATTGCCGGACATGCTGCTGAACATCGCGAAGGTATAGAAGCATTTTTCCAGAAGCGTCCACCGAACTTTTTGAAACTTGAAGATTGAGGATTTGCTCACGTACTGGCGTCTGGCGAAATCAGTGGATAGTCGCTCAGGTAAAGCAGAGACGGGACTGGCATTTGCCGGTCCCGTCTCTGTACTAGGGAGAATACACACACATTAGGAGGTTATTTTCATCTTAGAGCCAGCCACGCAGTTCCATGGCTTTGACAACCCGCCCGATGGCGACCATGTAAGCCGCATCGCGCATATATACGCCTTCTTTTTCGGACATATCCAGCACAGCGTGGAAGGCGCTGGTCATTTTCGCATCTAGTTTGGTGAGCACTTCTTCCTTTGACCAGTAGAAGTTCATGTCGTTTTGGACACTTTCAAAGTAGGAAGTAGTTACGCCACCAGCATTGCACAGGAAATCGGGGATATCAAAGATGCCGCGTGCCTTCAGGACTTCGTCGGCTTCTGGGGTGGTCGGTCCGTTAGCGCCTTCGGCAACAATCTTTACCCGGTCGCTGATTTTTTGCACCGTTTCGGCGTTGACCTGGCCTTCCAGGGCGGCCGGAATCAGGACATCCACGTCTTTGGAGATCCAGGCATCCCCTGGTTCAATCTCGTAACCAGCGGCGCGCGCTTTGTCTTTGTCAATAGAGCCGTACTGGTCGGTGATGGATTGTAAGAAGCGCGGGTCAATACCATCTTTGTGGCTGACGGTGTAGGAAGTGCGGTCTTCACGGTCCCAGTAAGAGACACAGGCTACTTTGCCGCCTAGTATTTCAATAAAGCCGATGGCTGCATATTGCGCAACGTTGCCGAAGCCTTGAATGGCTGCCCAGGATTTTGTTGGGTCCATGTTGAGGTGTTTCATGGCTTCGCGGACATGGTAGATGACGCCGTAACCGGTGGCTTCGGTGCGTCCTTCGGATCCGCCGCCGCCCAGGGGCTTGCCGGTGATGACGCCAGGCGTGTATTGGCCTACCAATTTGGAATATTCGTCCATCATCCAGCCCATCATCTGAGGGGTGGTGCCTACATCGGGGGCCGGCACATCCTGGCGCGGGCCAATGTTGCGCCACATCTGACCTACCCAGCCGCGGCACAACTGTTCTTTTTCATGCACAGAGAGGGTGGAGGGATCAATGGCTACGCCGCCTTTGCCGCCTCCCAAGGGGATATCTGCTACGGCGCACTTCCAGGTCATCCACATTGCCAGGGCGCGGACGGTGTCTATTGTCTCTGCAGGATGGAAGCGGATGCCGCCTTTGGCAGGCCCGCGAGCGTCGTTGTGTTGAATGCGGTATCCAAAGAATACTCGTTTACTGCCATCGTCCATGCGCACAGGAATCATAAATTTGAATTCTCGCATCGGCCAACGCAACATCTCTCGAACCTGTGGATCGAGATTTAGCATGTCGGCGACATGGTCGAATTGCTGTTGTGCCATGTGGAAGGCATTGATTTGTTCAGCCATAAAAAAATCTCCTTTACCAACACAAGATAGAATGCCCCCGCAGGTTTACGAGGGCATTGGTATAGAAAATAGATAAGGAAACATTGCAGCATGGGATGACCTGCTGCTGCCAAGGACACTGAAGGGGGGCTTTTTGCCAGTTTTGTTGCATGGCTTTGGAACCGTTTCCTAAAACTGAGTGCCATAACGATAACAAAATAACCCTAAACCGTCAAGTGATGAATGACATAATCACGCTGTCGTTCGTTAGTTGCTGGTTAGGTTTTGTCAAAGAATAAGTTTTCTCCAACCTTTAACGCAAAGTCGCCAGGGCGCAAAGGTTTTTCTGGAGAAGGTCTGCGCAATTTTCACTTGTCGTTGCAGCAAAGCAGTCTCTGGGCGCGCCGACCTCCAGGTCGGCACGGTGGGATAGCCCCAAAACCTTTAACGCAAAGTCGCCAGGGCGCAAAGATTTTTCTGAATGAAAATCTGGGCATGGTTCACATTTGGTACCCAAAATATGTGGGCACTTTGCATGTAGGATAGGCTTTTAGCCTGTCCCCATTGGATGCGGGACATCTGCACCATCCCGAATCCCCCATCTATGGCGCGGCTTTCAGTCACAACCAAAAGTTACTGAGATGAGTCGGACTGAAGTCCTGCCCCAGTTCAGAAAAGGGGTAGCGGAAGGCACTGCCTTCCGCTACCCCTTTGGGATACCAGGATTAGCCCCACTCTGCTTACAGCGGAGGACATTGCCCTCCGCTACTAGAGACGGGCAGATTGCACCGTTTTCCGCACTCACCTGCCTCCTAGAATAAGCATCAAAAGTGTCCACAAGTTTCTGAACCATCCCAAAATCTGCCCGGTTGTGGCGCTAAAACGTGGTTTTTTTTGCGACGCAGCGCCTTTGTGTTAACTTTTCAACGCTGAAGAACCACAAATCGATATTTATGGACGACCCTTTGGTACGGAGTAAATTTATGTCGAGTTTCTCGCATACCAGGCGGAACGATTGGGTCTGTCAACCATCCAACTTCTCCCGCAACAGGCGTTGTACGGTTTGTGGGTTGGCCTGACCGTTGGTGGATTGCATCACCTGTCCGAACAGCCAGTGGAACAGGCCGACTTTCCCTGCTCGATAGGCCGATACCTGCTGAGGGTTGGCCTGTAGTACGTCTTCAATCACCTGGGCGAGGCGGGCTTTGTCGGAAATCTGACGTAGCCCGCGGCGCGTTACGATTTCCGAGGCCGACTGTCCACTGGTGAACATTTCGTTGAGCACCTCACGTCCGCTGTTTTGGTTGATTTCTCCGGCTGTGACCATGTCCAGCAGGGCTGCAAGTGCCTGAGGCGTAACCGGGCAGGCGCTCAGGGGGACGTTGTGGGCATTGAGCAGGGCGAATAGTGCGCCAAGCATCCAATTTGCGGCCGTCACGCTATCGGCCTGGGTGGCGGCTGCCAAGTCTTCAAAGTAATCTGCGTGTCCAGGCTCCTCCACCAGCAGGGTTGCGCTTTCAGGTGGCAGGCTGTATTGGGTTTGTAGGCGCTCTTGGCGCACGTGCGGTAGTTCGGGCAAGGTACTGCGCACCTGCTCTACCCAGGTGGAATCGACCACCAGGGGGGGCAAATCTGGCTCTGGGAAATAGCGGTAGTCGTGGGCTTCTTCTTTGCTGCGTTGAATCACGGTTTGGTCGCGAGTTTCATCCCAGCCGACGGTTTGCTGGGTTACTGTGCCGCCGTTGCGCAGAATCTCACTTTGACGGGCGATTTCGTACTCTACGGCACGTTCCAGGGCACGGAAACTGTTTAGGTTTTTGATTTCTACGCGGTTCCCCAACCAGTCTGCCCCGACCGGACGTACAGAGACGTTGGCTTCGAAGCGCATGACGCCTTTTTGCATATCCCCGCTGTTGACACCCAGAGTGCGCAGGAGGCGCCGTAAAGTCTCGCCGTAGGTGCGGGCCTCCAGGGCGGTGTGCATATCCGGTTCAGAGACGATTTCGAGGAGGGCAACTCCGGCGCGGTTGAGGTCCACCAGGGAGCCGGCTTGTTCTCCTTCCTGGTAGTGCGTCAGGCGGCCGGTGTCTTCCTCCAGGTGGACGCGCCGCACCCGGATTTGCCGCGCCCCCTGTGGGGTCCGGATAAGTAGCCGCCCCTCCTCGGCCAAGGGAAATTCGTATTGGGAAATCTGGTATCCCTTAGGCAGGTCAGGATAGAAGTAATTTTTGCGGGCAAAGATGCTGGTTTCTGCGATACGGCATTCCAGCGCCAGCGCCACGCGCAAGGCATACTCTACGGCCTGACGGTTAATGACCGGCAGCACACCAGGCATGCCCGCACACACCGGACATACGGCGGTGTTGGGCTGTGCGGTGGTGAAATCGACCACCGGACAACCGCAAAACATCTTTGAGGCGGTCTGCATCTCGGCGTGGACTTCCAGGCCGATGATGGCTTCGATGGGCGTATTAGGGCGCATAAACGATGACGTCATCAAAACGAATTTCTACGCCGCCGGTATCCCATGTGCCGGCGATCAAGCCAATGTCACCGCTGCTGAAGGTGTCGTCCTGTGCTTCAGCGAGGATGTTGCCATTAACGCCCAGGGCGAGGGTATTCCCGATGCAGGCGGCCTGAATATTTACCGCACTGCCATCGAAGGGCACCAGGTCGGACGTGGTCCAATCCACCAGGGCGACGTATTCTCCATCCACTTGCTTCCAGATAGCAAAGTAGCCGTCTTCTGATATTTCCAGGGCATAGAAATTATCTTTATCCTGATAGCGGCAGAGCACCCCGAAATCGGCATTGCCGACCGATTGGGTGGGCTGCGCCACGACGGTAATCAAAGCATCTTCAAAACGCCGTCCGGAATTTCCCCAGGCGTAGTAGTTTTCGGGTTGTACGTACGCGTAGTAGGCGCCGTTATCTACAGAAACTTTGGCGTTGTCGCTCTCAAATTCGTCCCAGGTGGTGCTGCCGGAGAAGTGTTCTTCGTATATCACTTGCCCGCTAACCGGCACTTCTTGTGATGGAGGAGGCGTGGGGGGTTCGGCCTGTGCAATGTTGACCTCACCCCGCAAAGCGGCCTCGATGAGCGGGCGTGCCAAATTGATGGGGCGCAAGGCGTTGATAAAGCCGCCGGTAGGTACACAGTTGTCATTTTCATCAATGCGGCCATCGCCATTGGTATCTGCCAGCACACGGCAATCTACAAATTGATCTTCCCCACCATAGCCCAGTTGTGTGGGGACGCCGATTAGATATCCGTTCTCGTCAATGGCCAGCCCCCCGCTGTTTCCTCCGGCAATGGTGGCCGAAGTTTTGATGAAGCCACGATTGCCGCGCCCTCTTTCAGCCGTGAAGCCACTCACTTCACCTTTGGTGAGGGTGATGGTTTCACCACCAATGCCAGGGTATCCCAAGATGGTGATGGCATCGCCCAAATTGAGTTTGTCTGAATCACCCAGGGGCACAAAGGGCAGGTTTTGTGGGTTAACGGGGTTGCCATCCAGGTCGGTGGTAATGCGTAAGACGGCGATATCCAGGGATTCATCGGCTTGCATAACCTCAGCATAGTAGCGCGCTTGAGGCGGCTCATCCTGGTTGATGGTTAGGGCAATTTTGAGTTTCTCCACGTGGTAATACTCATCCGAGAGGGCCACGTGCGCATTGGTGAGAATCAGACCATCGGGGGTGAGCAATGTGCCGGAACCGCTCCAGCCTTCTTCCAGCGTGCCATCCAGGTTGACTATGGCGATGATTTGCACGACTGCCTGGTAAGGGATGCCGCCTGAAGGAGCAGTTTGAGGTAATTGGGGGGTGGTTTGTGCCGCCGGAGGAGGTGAGCCCGTGTTTTCTGTGGCGCCCGGTTGAATGACCACACGCAGAGGGGTTTCGCTAATCCGGTTTCCGAATTTGACGCCAAGCATGGCGACATAATCGCCTGGTTTGACGGCGCGTGCCTGGAAGGTGATCGTTTTTTCACCATGAGGCGGTATTGGTAAGTTGTAGTGCAACTGCAACCCGTTGGGAGATGGTTTACGGTCTATCGGTTCGGGAGATACACTCAATACCTCCCCAGCCTGAGATAATTGCGGGGGGATGTACAGGGCATTTACCTGCAAGGGGGCGTTGCGCGGATTACGGATGGTGATTTGCACATTGAATTCCTGTCCGACGGTAACCGTAGATGGCTGTACTCGTACGCTCACTTCCCCGTTGCGGCGGTTTAAATTGGACAGCGTGAACACGGCCGCCGCAGCCAGGCATAGCAGGACGAGCAGCGCCAGCCCACCTATCACGACGCAGGAAAACGATTTTTTCTTTTGTGGGGGCGAAGTTGGCATGTCTTCTGGCGGTGGGGCAGGTTTTGCTGCTTGGGGAGTAATGCTCGGCGCCGGGGGTTGGCCTTTGGAAACACCTTGGACCGGATACGCGGGTTGTGCTGCCTGAGGCGAGGGCACGGCAACTGGCGGTGTTTCCCATGTCAGGGTTTGGTTGCGTTCGGTTGGATAAGCCGCCAAAACGGCGCGCAAATCGGTGGCCATGTCCCCGGCGGTTTGGTAGCGCTGATCGGGGAATTTTGCCAGGGCGCGTTGCAAAATGGCCAGCATGGCACCTGGAATGCTGGGCACGAGTTCACGGATGTCGGGCACGGGCTCTTCCAGATGCATGCGCATCACCGTCATCGCCGATTCGGCGTCAAAAGGCGGTTTGCCGCTTAGCATTTCGTACAGCATTACCCCCAGGGAATAGATATCGCTGCGTTGATCAACGGCATCGCCGCGTACCTGTTCGGGTGACATGTAGCGTGCTGTGCCCAGCACTGTGCCGGTGGCGGTGTGCTGTTGGGAGCCCACCATCTTGACGATCCCAAAATCCATCAGTACGGCTTTGCCTTCAGGGGAAAGCATTACGTTGGCCGGTTTCAAATCGCGATGAATCACGCCACTTTGATGGGCGTAATCTACGGCCTCGCACACCTGCGCGCAAATTTTTATGGTCTCTTCCAGACCCATGCGTTTATCCGCCTCATTGAGGCGGCGCAGGCGTTGTTGCAAGGTTTCTCCTCGCAGATACTCCAGCACCATAAAGTAGGTCTGGCTGTCGTGGTCAAAATCGTATACGTCCACGATGTTAGGGTGGCTAAGCCGCGCCACCGCGGCGGCTTCGGCCTCGAAGCGGCGCACGAACTCGGGGTCGGTGGAAAGGTGGGGGTGAATTAACTTCACGGCCACCTCGCGCTTCAGGTTGGGATCGTAGGCCTTGTATACGGCGGACATGCCCCCCTGACCGAGTAATTCTAAAATTTCGTATCGGTCTTTTAGTTTTTTTCCAATCCAGGTAGGTTGATTTGTCATGAGGGCATCCTCAAGTTGTACTTATGTGCTGCTTTTTCCATTGTTTTGTTTTGTCACAAAGAGTATCTGATCTGAAAATAAACTTCTCATCAGGCTCGTGGCACCAGTTACTAAACGACCTCTGTGTTAGCCGAGTGCTCAGGTTATAGCA
>DAOTZN010000214.1:0-5851 GCA_034434095.1 Anaerolineales bacterium | reverse complement strand
TTCCAGGCTACGCTGGAAGAGATTGCCGATGCCGATTTGTTGTTGCACGTGATTGACGTTTCGCATCCCAACGTGATGGCATATACCGAAGCGGTTTTCAAAACTTTGGAAGAAATTGGTGCCGGGTATGTCCCCGTGCTCAGTGTATTGAACAAAATCGATTTGTTGGATGATCCGGTGCGGGCACAGCAGATCGCCGCCCAATTCCCGAATTCGGTAGCGATTTCGGCGTTGCACGGCCTCGGCATACAAGCGTTGATTGATGCCATGGAGGCGCACTTGTATGAACGTTACTTGCCGATAGAAGTACACTTGCCGTACAACGAAGGCGGGTTGATTGCCATGTTCCATGAACTCGGCCAGGTGGAACAGGTGACCCACGACCGTCAGGGGGTGCTCATCCGTGGACGGTTGCCCGGCCGTTTGATGGCGCGCTACGCCCCTTACGTGAAAGGATGACCTATGCTGGATAGATTCAATACCTTCCTGGATGTCGTTTCGGAATTTTTGGCGCACCGCAAGGGGCTGCTACCCCTGATTGGCGCTGCCCTGGTGCTGCTCAACTTACTCATTCAACTGCTGGCCGGTGCTACCTGGCTGGCAAGTAGCAATTTGTTTTTACATTTAGGCATCATCGTTGCCATTTTGGGCTTTATGCTTGCCTGGGCGCTGTAAAACGCGGTAACCCGTGGACGATAGTTACCCCCTGCGGGCGGTTGTCTGCGAGCCTTGATGGGTGCGCAGGGTGCGAAGACGTGCAGCCGCCGGGAAGTCGGCTGCACGTTCGCGCGATAATGTGACTAATCAAGCGTCGGACCTGCCGCCACTACCTCCGGCGGACAATCCGGCGCAAATTTGCGGAAATTGTTGATGAAGCGCGCTGCCAACTGCCGGTAGCGGCGCCAGTACTCCCCCTCATCTGGCCAGGATTTTGCCGGATACAGTACCTCGTTGGGAACGTTGGGGCATGCTTTGGGCACCATGAACCCAAAAATCGGATCCTGGTAGTATTCCACTTGTTCCAACTCACCGTTGAGCGCCGCGTTAAGCAATGCACGCGTATAGCGGATGCTGATGCGCTTTCCCACGCCGTATGGGCCGCCAACCCAACCGGTATTTACCAACCAGGCGGTTGTGCCGTAATGTGCCATCTTGCGCGCCAAAAGATCAGCGTAGACCATAGGGTGATGCACCATGAAAGGGGCGCCAAAGCAGGCGCTGAAGGTGATTTCCGGCTCCTCGCCTAATCCGACTTCCGTGCCGCCCACTTTGGAAGTGTACCCGGAAATGAAGTGGTACATGGCTTGCTCTGGGGTCAGACGTGCAATGGGGGGCATGACTCCCTGCGCGTCGCAAGTCAGGAAGATGACATTTTTAGGGTGTCCGGCGCGCTTTTCGGGTAGCGCGTTCTCGATGAAATCCAGGGGGTAGGAGGCACGCGTGTTTTCGGTAATGCTATCGTCATCCAGGTCGATCTCGCGTGTCACCGGGTCGTAAATCACGTTTTCCAGGATGGTGCCAAAACGATGGGTGGTGGCGTATATTTGCGGTTCGGCGGTCGGGGAAAGTTGAATAACCTTGGCATAGCAGCCGCCCTCGTAATTGAATACGCCCGCGTCGCTCCAGCCGTGTTCGTCATCGCCGATTAGATTGCGCTGTGGGTCGGCCGAGAGCGTTGTTTTGCCGGTGCCCGACAGGCCGAAAAACAAGGCCACATCCTTTTGCGCCCCGACGTTGGCGGAACAGTGCATGGACATTACCCCCTTCAAGGGGTTGAGGTAATTGAGTACCGTGAAAACGGATTTTTTGATTTCACCGCTGTAACCGGAGTTGCCGATGAGTGCCAGACGGTGAGCAAAACTGAGTGCTATGACCGTCTCGCTACGCGTGCCGTCAATTTGGGGAAAGGCCTTGAAGGAGGGCAACGCTAAGAGGGTGAATTCCGGCACGAAGAGTTTGTACTCTTCGGCACTTTGCGGCCTGATGAACATATTGCGGGCAAACAAACTGTGCCAGGCGTATTCGGTGATAATGCGAACAGGCAAGCGGTGTTCCGGGTCGACGCCTGCGTAGCAGTCTTGCACGAACAGGTCGCGCCCCTGAGCGAAGCCCTGCATGCGGTCGAACAATTCTTCGAATTTATCGGGCGCTATCGGACGGTTGTACTCTCCCCACCAAATGTGAGCCTCGCTTTCGGCTTCCCGTGCAATGAATTTGTCTTGAGCGGCGCGCGCTGTTTTTTGCCCGGATATGACGCGCAGTGCTCCCTGGTTGACGATACGCCCTTCGTTGCGGAAGGTGATTTCTTCATAGAGTGCCTCCGCTGTCAAGTTCCAGTACGCCTTGCGCAATCCGGTCAGACCGTGTAGTTCCAGACCGTAGAGGCTTTTCAAGATTTTGGCCACATCTTCGGCCGGTGTTTTAATGTTCAAAATATTGTTCATTTTTGCTCCTGGGTATTCCGAAAAGTTCTCTGCACTGCTGAGACCGCCGCGGAGCCAGGGTAATTTTTAAAAATCTCTGCGACTTTGAGTCTCTGTATAACTGGATGCTGGTGTTGTTTATTTGTCTGCTATGAGTTTTCACAGGAGAGTTGTAGGATGCAAACCTCACAGCCAATTCCGCACCAATTTGCGGTCGCCAATGTAAATTTCGTTTGGCGATTCGGGGTCTAGCGCCCATTTGATGCGCTCTACACCCTCGACGATATCTTTGACCGAACCGGAGAAACTCAAACGCAGGTGTCCTTCCATTCCGAAATCGCGCCCCGGCACGGTAACCACCAGCGCTTTTTCAAGCAGGAAATTTGCCAATTCAACCGAGTTGTTGGAATAAGCGCGGAAATCGGGCAGTACGTAGAACGTGCCGCTTGGACGAATGGCGCGTACGCCGCGAAAGCCGCGTAGTTCTTGCATCATCACATCACGATTGTTTTGAATGGTTAAGCGTAAGTTTTCGACCACGCTTTGCATTCCGTTGAGCGCCGATTCGGCGGCCGCTTGTACCAGCGCAGATGGCCCGGAAGTCATCTGCGACTGAATGTTGTTAAGCACTTCCACGCGGCGTCGGCTGGTAATGCTCCACCCAATGCGGTAACCGGTCATACCGTACAGCTTGGAGACGCCGTTGACCACGATAACGTGTGTGTTCTCGATGTCTTTGTTGGTGAATTGGAATGGAGAAGGGGCATGTTTGCCATCAAACACCAGTTTATGGTAAATATCGTCCATAATCAGGTAGATGCCCTTTTCTTCACAAAAAGTTACAATTTCCCCAATGAAATCTTCTGAGAAAAGTTCCCCGGAAGGGTTGTTCGGGCTGTTGACGATGATGGCCTTTGTGTAAGATGTGACCGCATCGGTAATGTCCTCCATGCGTGGGTGAAAGGTGCCATCTTCTGGTGTAACGATGACCGGGATGCCGTAGCACATGCGTACCATTTCCGGGTAACTGACCCAGTAGGGCGCAAGGATGATGACCTCATCTTGCGGGTTAATCAGCGAAAAAAGGGTGTTGAACAGGGCTTGTTTAGCCCCATTGGAGACGATTACATTTTCCGGTGCCACCAAACGGCCATAGTTTTCCTCAGTGTAGCGAATGATGGCTTTTTTTAGCCCAGGGGTGCCGTCTGTCGGAGTGTATTTGATCTCCCCATCTCGTAGGCGTGCGGCTGAACCCAATACAGCAGTGATGGGGGTTTTATTTTTAGGCTCCCCAATGCCCAGATGGATGACCGGCTGCCCCTGGGTGCGCAACTTTCGGGCGCGTTCATTGAGGGCCAGCGTAGGGGAGGTGTGAATCTTGCCTGCTAATTGGCTGATGCTCATATAGACTCCTTTGCCTGAAGCAAAATTGTGAGATGTAATGAGTGAAACCCGTTCCACAGGCCGGTATTATACTTTACCTTAGATGTGACAACTATCAGGGATTTGACATTTTATTCATCCTAGGCTACACTGTGGCACAATATGGTATTTTAATTCGCGTGGTTATTTATGAGGAGCATGTACATGAGAGATTACGACAATATCAACGATCCGGTGGTGCAACGCATTCGAGCCATGGCAGAGCGCGCAGACATGCTGAAAGAAAATGGCTTGTATTTTTACAATCGTCCTGTCTCTGAATTGCATGGGGCTGCTCGGGTAGTTGTCGATGGGCGCGAGATGACGATGTTCGCTTCCTATAGTTACCTGGGCTTGGTGGGGCACCCCCGCATTAACGCGGCTGCTCAGGCCGCGATAGAAAAATATGGGACCGGCACGCACGGTGTACGCACATTGGCCGGCAGTTTGGATTTGCATCGTGAATTAGAGCGTACAATTGCCGAGTTTAAGGGGGCCGAAGATGCGGTAACGTTCTCTTCCGGCTATGTGACCAACTATTCGGTTATTTCCACCTTGATGGGGCGCGGCGATTACATCATCTCCGATAAACTCAATCATGCCAGTATTGTGGATGGCTGCCTGATGTCTGGGGCGAAAATGCTGCGCTTCCGTCATAATGACATGGAGCACCTCGAAGCCCGCTTGCGCCAGGCCGTAGAAGCCAACCCTAAGGCCGCTCGTCTGGTCATCGCTGACGCGGTCTTCAGCATGGATGGTGACATCATTGACTTACCCACAGTGGTAGAACTGTGTCGCAAGTACGATGCCTGGTTGATGTTGGACGAAGCCCATTCCGTAGGTGTACTCGGCGAAACCGGCCGCGGTATCGAAGAGCACTTTGGCATGGAAGGTGTAGTTGATATCAAAATGGGCACCCTCAGCAAAACCATCCCCTCGGTAGGAGGTTATATTGCGGGGCGCAAACAGTTGGTAGATTTTCTGCGTCATTCCAGCCGCGGCTATATCTTCTCGGCCGCTTTGCCACCTGCCCAGGCAGCCGCAGCCCTGGAGGCCTTCCGGGTTATTTTGGATGAACCCTGGCGGGTGGAAAAATTGCGCGCCAATACCAGGCAGTTCATTTCTGGTTTGCAGGAACGTGGTTTCAACACCCTGTACACTGAAACAGCCATCGTCCCCATCTTGTGCGGCAGTGATGAACTGGCCTTCCAGATGACGCGTGAATGCCAATTGCACGATGTCTTTGCATTGCCGGTTGTCTCTCCTGCCGTTCCGCATGGCCTGGCGCGCCTGCGTGCCACGGTCACCGCGGCGCACGAGCCGGACGAAATCGAACATGCTATGGACGTGATGGCCGATGCCGCAGAAAAATTTGGCCTGTTTGAAAAATTGGAACAGATTTTAGCCAGCGATGCCCGCTTGTAAGCCTTTGTTTGGAATCAAATTGTCTCGGTTGGCGGGGTGGAAGTGTACTTCCACCCCGCTGCTTTATTTCAAAATTCCCTGAAGGAGTCTACCTCCAGGGACTACCGATAAAAGCAAAGCGCCGCAGGTTATGCGGCGCTTTTGAGGTGGAGATGGCGGGAATCGAACCCGCGTCCGAAAGATTAGTTCCTCGGATTTCTACGAGCGTAGTCACCTGTTAATCTTGCTGACGGGGTCACAGGTGACCCAGAACACCCGTCAGCCAGTCGTTATGTCTTTCACCTGAAGCGCGACGTTTCAGGCGGCAGGCCGACTTTGTGTCGCCCAGCCCCTCACCGGTCGGCCGGCGGGAGAGGTGGACGTGACCTTTTTTAGAAGGTCAGATGTGCTTTCCTACTGACTAGGCAGCCAGAGGAAGAGCAGCATATTGTGTGCGGTTGGCACTTAATGGTTGCGCTGATTTTGCGAGGTCGGCGCCTCTCGGCTCGCCGTCCGGGCACAGCCTCTTCCGTCGAAACCCTTCATCCCCGGGCACCCTAATTATACCAGATAGAATGCCAAATGCAAAATGTGACGATGTG
>DAOTZN010000213.1:0-8359 GCA_034434095.1 Anaerolineales bacterium | reverse complement strand
GTCCCTGTGGGGGAGGACGGGGAGGGCGGCACCTTTGAGCAAGCGACCATCCCCAGGAGCACAAACCACCCCAAAAGGGCGTTTCGTATCCCCCAAAAAACAGGCCGGCGGACGTTTCGGGTGGTCATGGTCCCCAGGGGTTAACCTGTCTCAGAAGTTTTCGCCCGTTGCCCCTGCATGATGTAAGCCAGCCCAATGCTCAGGAAGTAGAGCAAAATCATCGGCCCCATCACAATCGCCATATTGACCGGATCAACGGTAGGGGTAATCATGGCGGCCACGATGGCGATGATGACGACCGCTAGGCGCCATTGTTCTGCCAGGGTACGGGCTTGTACCCAGCCTAAACGGGCAATGGTAGCAATCACCAAAGGGAATTCAAAGGCCACGCCAATCCAAAACATTACGCTGGAGACGAATTTGATGTAGGAGGAGGGGCGCGGTGCGGTATTGAAGCCCATGAAGTTGAGCAGGAAGGGCAAGGCCACCGGTAGCATGATGTAGTAGGCAAAGGCCATCCCGGCGATAAAGAGCAGCGTGGCGAAGGGCATTACCACGAAGACCATCAGTAAGCGGGTGTTGCGTCGCAGGCCCGGCGCGATGAAAAGGATGATTTCCAGGATGATGTAGGGCAATGCCAGGACGAAGCCGCTCAACAGCGAAACGCGCATGAAGACGCCGATGGGTTCGGTGACTTCGATGGCTTGGAGAATGCTGATGCCGCCTTCCAGGGGCGCGGCCAGCCAGTTGAGGATGTCGCCCGCAAAGGCGAAGGAGAACGCCGTGGTGAGCACCAGCACGATTACCGCCCGGAAGATGTGCCGCCGCAGGGCGTTTAGGTGCGGCAGGATGTCGCGCGGGGAAGAGACGATTTTGGCTGCGGCCTCGGGTAAGGGGCTGTCTTCCGGTTCTTCGGAGAGAAAGACGTGCAGGTTGTACGCTGCTTTGTGGATGAGGCTTGCTATGCCGCGCACCAGATAGATGATAAAGCGGAAAGGGGCTGTTAGGATGCGCCAAAGGGCGGTGAAGAAACGTTTCATGTTGTCGCGTCGGTGGGTGTGTCGGCGTTGGTTGTTGAATCCGGTTCAGGGGCCGTAGGTGCGTTGGCCGGGAGGTCAGGCTTAGGCGGTGGAGGTGTCTGGACGTTGGCTGTGGGGGGCGGTGCGTTGCCGCTCCAGGTTCCGTAGCCGGCCGCGCTGTTCTGTTCAGCAGCCGGGGGAGTGCGTGGGGGGATATTGGTTGTGGAGACGGGGATTTCGCGTGCCAGGTCGCGCAATAACGTGTTGGTTTTTTCGAAGGGCTCTTGGAGAATTTTTCCCATGTCGCGCACTTCTTCCTCTTCCAAACCGGCTTCACGCATCAGGGTGGTAGGCAACTGGCGCAGTTCGCGGAAGCCTTGATTGAATGCCCGCCATTCTTCGGAGAGCACGATGCGACGAAGAAAACGCCCTATGGTGCGTCCGGCTTTGGCCATATCTTGCGGGCCGAACAATAATAGCGCGATGATCACAAAAAAAAGTAGTTCTAAAGGGCCGATGCCGAGAAATTCCATGTTGGGTAGTCGAGTGGTGCTTGAGGTCTTTGGATTTTTGTGGCTTAAGCCGTGGGTTAGGAGCGGATGGAGCGTCGAATTTCGTTGATGTGGTCTGCCAAGCTGCCTAGTACGCCGTTGACGAAACGCGACGAATTTTCGGAACCGTAGAGTTTAGCAAGTTCTACGGCTTCGTTAATGACCACTTTAATTGGCGCGGCATTTTTTGTGTTGCACATTTCCCACAAGGCAATGCGCAGGATGTTACGGTCAATGGTCGGGACTTGGTCGAGTGGCCATTCGGGCGCATAACGGCTGATGTAGATATCCATCTGCTCGCTGAGTGCAACTACACCGGAGACAATTTGTGAGGCAAACTCTTGGTAACGTGGCTGCAAATTGGCATCTTCCAGGCGGTAATGTAGGCACTCTCCCGGAGGGTGTCCGCTGATATCGTGTTCGTAAAGGGCTTGCAGCGCCAGGCTGCGGGCAAAGGTACGAGGTTTCATAGGTGGGTGACAGGCGTCAGGTGGCAGGTAGTTAGGTAGTTAGGTGGTCAGGTGGTCAGGTGGTCAGGTGCCTGCTGACGGCTGTTCGCTGCCCGCTGACGGCTATTTGCTGTTCGCTGACAACTGTTTGCTGCCCGCTGTCTACCATCCGCCGTTCGTCTTTCAGTCTTCGTGTGCGATATCTTCGATGTGGATGTTGACCCGTCCAACATCCATCCCAACCATTTCGGTAATGGCGCGGGCCACGCTTTGTTGCAACTTGCGGCTAACTTGGCGCAGGTTGGTATCCGCTTGCAGTATGACGTACAAATCAACATAGACTTTGTTATTCTGTACGTCTAGGTGGATGCCATGGCTTTGTCCGCGGCGTACCAGGCTGCCGGCTGTTGGGCTGAGGCCGTACACGCCAGGGGTTTGTTCAACCGTTTTGCGGATAATGGTAAGCAGTACGTTTGGGGCTATGGTGGTAGTACCAGGGGGACGAACCACTTCTTCGTTCATGGTGAGATATTGCTCCTTGGATTAGAACATGGCCATGCCGCCATCCACACCCAATACCTGACCGGTAATGTAGGCGGCCTGGTCGGAGGCCAGGAAGGCGACGGCGTAAGCGATCTCTTCGGGGGTGCCCTTGCGTCCCAGGGGAATCATGTTGAGAACGGCCTGTTGGGCTTCTTTAGAAACGTTGTTCCAAATGTCGGTATCGATGTATCCGGCAGCAATGGCGTTGACGGTGATGTTACGGGCTGCGACTTCACGTGCCAGGGCTTTGGTAAAGCCGATTTGTCCGGCTTTGGATGCCGAATAGTTGGTTTGGCCGGGGTTGCCCATCTGTCCGGCGACAGAGGTGATATTGATGATACGCCCGTAGCGTTTGCGCATCATGTGCCGGATGGCGGCCTTGCTGCAATTGAAGGTGCTCTTCAGGTTTGTGTTTTGTACCACATCCCAGTCTTCCTCGCTCATCATCATGATGAGTGTGTCGCGCGTGATTCCGGCGTTGTTGACCAGGATGCTCAGATGGCCGAAGGTGGTAATCGCAGCCTGGATGAGTGCCTGGGCTTGTTCGAAGTTAGAAACATCGGCCTGGAAAGCGGTCGCCTGCCCTCCTTGCGCTTGAATGGCCGCAACGACTTCTTCTGCAGCCTGAGATGAACGATGGTAATTGACGATCACCGCGGCGCCGCGAGCGGCCAGTTCCAGGGCAATTGCCCGTCCAATGCCGCGTGAAGCACCGGTGACAACGGCGACTTGGTTTTCCAGGGTGAGGGTTGCTTTTTCGGTCATAGTGATTCTCCTGAGCACAGGGCGATGCAATTATACCCTGTTTCACAATGTGTGTTTGATTTTGAGTTTAGTTACCTGGTACCACGAAGGCCAAGGTCACGAAGTTCGGTTTCTCTCTTGAGTCTACTGCAAAAACGTAAGACCTTAGCGACTTCGCTAAGGCGCAAAGAAAATCAAGGTTTGTGACGAAAATATTTCAAGCAACGCAAGCGAAATTCAAACTAGCGTATTAAAATCATCAGCCTCACCCACCGGAATGCCGCTGGATTGGCGGTTGATGCGCCGCAGGAGGCCGGTGAGCACTTTATTGCTGCCGATTTCGTAGAAGGTAGTAACTCCCTGGGCGACCATCCAGGTAACGCTTTCGGTCCAGCGTACGCGGCTGGTGAGTTGCGCTTGCAAGTCTGTTCGGATGGCGTCTGGGGTGGTTAACGGCCGTGCGCTGACGTTACCAATAACCGGTACTTCCGGCGGTTGGATGGGGGCTTGTTGGACAGCCTGGTTGAAGGCTTGTTGGGCGGGGGCCATTAGGGCGGAATGGGCTGCGATGCTCACTGCCAGGCGCACGGCGCGGCGTGCGCCTGCCGCGCGTGCTGCTTCCAGGGCGCGTTCCAGGGCGGTATTTTCGCCGGAGAGCACCACTTGTCCGGGGCAATTGTCGTTAGCGATTTGTACGCTTCCGTCGGCATTGCTGGCCTGAGCGCAGATTTCTTCTAGGGTGGGAATGTCTACCCCCAGGATTGCTGCCATGCCACCAGGGGATTGTTCGCCAGCCTGCTTCATCAACTCGCCACGCCGGCGCACCAGGTGCAGCGCCTCGGCAAAAGAAAGTGCTTTCACTGCTACCAGGGCGGTCAACTCTCCCAGCGAATGTCCGGCGACGAAGGCCGGGCGAATGTGCGGGTAATGGTTTTCCAATACGCGCAGTGCCGCGATGGAATGTACCAGCAGTGCCGGTTGGGTGTTGATGGTGTCGTTGAGGTCGGCCTCCGGCCCTTCCCACATCAGGCGGGAAAGCGCAAATCCCAGCAGGTCATCGGCCATTTCGAAGATTTGCCGTGCTTCGGGGTAAGTCTGTGCCAGGCTTTTGCCCATGCCCACAGCCTGTGAGCCTTGGCCGGGGAATAAGAAAGCAAAAAGTGTCATACGTGCATGTCCTTTCAGTCGAGAGGGTTTACCGGTTGTTATAACCCCGTCCAGGAGAGCAGGTTTCATTGGCCGGTCGGGTGGTTGCACATTTTGCGCTTTGTCTGCTGAATTAGCAGCCGTTGGTGTGCGGGCGCATCCATTATTGTCCCCTTAAACCAAACCGACTTCCAGAGTATTCCGGAAGCCGGTTCTTAGTAACTCGAGATGTGGAAATTACTCGCTTTTTATCTCTATCACTTCGCGACCCTGATAATGGCCACAAGAAGGACAGACACGATGTGGCAGGCGCATTTCACCGCAATTGCTGCACTGCACCAGGTTATTGGCTTTCAGCGCATCATGCGCCCGACGACGGTCACGGCGACCTTTGGAAATTTTTCGTTTTGGCTGAGGCGGCATGTCATTACTCCTTGTTTTTGATTATCCGGATTTTCCGGGATGTATGGCAAATACAAAAGGATACCTGCCATCAGGCAGGCGAAAGGATTATACGGGGGAGATGCAGGAATGTCAAGAGTGGGCGAAGTATTCAGCCTGAAATCAATGTCCAATATGCTTCAAATCTACTGTGACGAGCGAATCATCCCATAGCCGCAGGCGCCGTTTCCAGTTCAGGATGCTGGGAATAAGGTAGGGTAACAGTATGAGCCTCCAGCGCGTTGGGAGGATAGGCATTCCTAACAAGTTGGTTTGCATCATGAAGGCGAAGAAGGTCTCTTCTTGTTGGCGACGTGCCAGGAGAAAAGGTGGGGCGATCCACGAAATGGCTGCCCCGAACATAAATTCGCGTACCCGGATGATGGCTTTTTTTAGCACCTGCAAAATGTCCATGTCAGGATTTCTGTCCGTCCAATTCAAGGTCGGCAGCGATGGAACACATCGCCTGGATGACGTTGTCGACGTGTTCCCATAAATCTACCCCGAATTCTTCGGCACCTTTTGCAATTTCATCTCGATTAGCGCCGGCTGCGAAGGATTTATCTTTCCATTTTTTCTTGACCGATTTTGCAGTCAGGTCATGTAGCGAGCGAGAAGGGCGCACCAGGGCGACCGCGGTAATCAGACCGGTAATTTCGTCACAGGCGAAGAGCGCCTTTTCCATAGTCGTTTGGCGGGGGATGCCGGTGTGGTCAGCATGGCTGAGAATGGCGCGCACGATGACTTCTGGGACGCCGCGTTCGCGCAGGATAGGCGCGCCAGCCGTGGGGTGTTCTTCCAGTGTGGGGTGGATTTCCCAGTCGAAATCGTGTAACAGGCCGGCCAGACCCCACTCATCGGGATCGGCACCCAATTTTTGGGCGTAAAAGCGCATTGCTGCCTCGACAGCCAGCATGTGACGAACCAGATTTTCGTTTTTGACGTATTCTCGAACGATGGATAGGGCTTCTTCACGAGTCATTATTTTGTCTCCTTAGTCCTTAACGATGGGGTTGTCAATCGGCAGGGGGTGGGTGATGTGTGCTTCCCATAGCGCCACCACGGTTGCCAGGGTTTCGCGTATTTCCCAAAAAATAAGCGAATGTTGTGGATAGGTACGTCGGTCGGCGACTACTCCTTGGGTCTGTATTCCAAAAGTTTTGCACAGGTAAACGGCGCGTGGCAGGTGAAAACGTTGTGTGATTACCAGGGCAGACTGCACGCCAAAGACGTGCTGCGCCCGGTAACAGGTGTCGTAGGTTCGCAGACCGGCCGGATCAAGGCGGATGACCTCGGCGGGAACACCGATTTGCAAGGCGTACTGCCGCATAGCCTCCGGCTCATTGTAGTAAGGCGAACGGCTATCACCGCTGAAGAGCAGGGATTGTACCTTGCCGTTGAAGTACAGTTCAGCCGCTGTGGCGACGCGGTCTTTCAAGATAGGCGTTGGGCTGCCGTCGCGCCACAGGCCTGCACCCAGGACGATGGCTACCGGTTGGGATGGGCTGGCTTCAGGGGAATAAATTTGCCGCCAGGTGACGAGCGTTGTCCAGGCTCGGGGCAATAGAAGTACGGCAATCGCCAGAAAACCTGACCGCCATAGCAGTTTTAAACGAGCATACATGCTTGCATTATAACCTGTTCTTTGGGTAGTTAGGTAGTCAGGTAGTCAGCGAACAGCAATCAGCGAACAGGTGTCAGCGGGCAGCGGGCAGCATTCTGCACTCTGCATTTCGCATTTTGCATTTTGCATTTCACAGTTACCTGTCACCTACCGCCTGATGCCTATCAGCATTTTGCATTTTTTATTTGACGTCTTAACGCGCTTGTGGTAAAATGCTGCCCGTTCCGCCCCCATCGTCTAGTGGCCCAGGACGTGGCCCTCTCAAGGCCAAAACACGAGTTCGAACCTCGTTGGGGGCACTAAAAAGACCGCTTTTTGAGCGGCTTTTTTTTTACCTTCGAAATTCGTATCTGATCTGATCTGAAAATAAACTAGGCAGCGAGAGGGGCTGGCATTTGTTGGAGTGAAACCTGAAAACCAAGGTGCTCCAACCGTTTCACGAGCCGTTGAGCCGTCGCTTCAGGCCGACGCCTGTCAAAGTAATCACCGCCGAGTTCGCGATAAGGTTCTTTGCGTTGGATGATATGGTAGACGATAATCAAGATCGAATGCTCCAAGGCGACGATGGCTCTCTTCTTGCCTCGACGAGCTGCCAAGCGATGATATTGAGCCGATAGATAGGTGTTCTTGGTATGAGAAGCTGCATTCGCTGCATGGTTCAAAGCGACCCCCAAAGCATGATTGCCTTTGGTGGTTTTACCCGTTCGGCGTTTGCCAGCACTTTCGTTATTCCCTGGAGCTACTCCAGCCCAAGAAGCAAGATGGTCAGCGGAAGGGAAACGGCTCATATCCGTGCCAATCTCAGCCACAATGATTTCGGCGGTTTCGCGGGCCACGCCGGGGATGGTATCCAGCAATTCCACCACCTCTTCGAAAGGGCGGCAATATTCCTGGATCTGTTCATCAAAGCGGGCAATTGTCTCATCCAACCCATCAATTTGGCACAACAATTCGGTCAAAACGAAACGATGATGGGACTTCACTCGACCTTGAAGCGCTTTCGCCAGCAGTTCGCGTTTCTCGCGCATGCGCCCTTTGGCCAGTTCAGCCATCTCTTCTGGGCCGGTATGACCCTCAATCAACGCTTCCAGCATGGCGCGTCCCGATACGCCCATCACATCCGTTGCCACACTCGCCAATTTGATATTGGCGCTTTCCAGAACTTTATGAACCCGATTGACCAGGGTGGCGCGTTCCTTCACAAAGGTGCTCCGATAGCGGGTGAGTTCGCGCAACTCGCGCTGCCCGAGTGGGGGAACAAAACTGGCTTTGAGCAGGCCATACCGCAAGAGTTCAGCAATCCACTCCGCATCCTTGACATCTGTCTTGCGCCCCGGGACCGCTTTGATGTGTTGTGCGTTGACCAACAGCACTTCAAAGTTGTTCTCCAGAATGTTGAACACCGGTTTCCAATATTCGCCGGTGCTCTCCATCGCCACATGCGTGACACCATGCTCCATCAACCAATCCGACAACGCCAGCAGATTAATCGTCATCGTCCCAAAAGAGCGCGTTTCCTTGTGCCATCCCCCTTTGGGATTCGGAACAATGATGGCGGCCACGACGGTCTTCTTGTGAACGTCCAGACCAGCACAATGGGTGTGAACAATATCCATTTCCAATCCTCCAGAACAGAATTCACGGCTAACGTGGATGCCCACAAATCAGAATCTGATCTACGTGCTCACCTGACGGTGGCAACAATCGGCGGTGCCTACAGACATCCAGGTCAGACTTCTCATCAGGCTCGTGGCACCAGTTACTAAACGACCTCTGTGTTAGCCGAGTGCTCAGGTTATAGCACATTTTCATGCTTGGTGGTGAACAGAGTTCATGGCGACT
>DAOTZN010000212.1:0-6945 GCA_034434095.1 Anaerolineales bacterium | reverse complement strand
CCACGGCGGTATCCAGTTGGCCGTCGTTGGCGTACAGGTCGCCCAGCAGACCGTAACCCTGAGGGGAGAGGCTGCCCTCGGCGCGGGCGCGCAGCAGGTAGGCGCGTGCCTGATAGGGCTGTCCGACACGCCAGGCCAGCCAGCCGGCGCGTTCCCACAGCACCGCCGAGGACTGGCTTGCTGCCAGCGCGGCTACCTGTGCAGCGGACAGGTCTTCTCGTTGCAGGGCGCGCCACACTTGCAGGCGTTGGGACCCTTGCCAACCGGCCCCTAGTAAAATGATCAATCCGAAGAAAAGAACGACGCGTTGTTTCACCAGAGGAATTATAATGGGTAACTATCGCTCATTGGATGGTGGTGCCTGGCAACTGGTTTTGTTTGGCTCGCCACGAAAGACGCGCACAGGATGATGTGCTGGCGGTTGATAAATTTGGTCCGTAGGCACGAACTTGCAGCATGTCTCGTGACCCCAACATGGAGAAAAAATGCAAACAATTTGTGTGTACTGTGGTTCTGCAGATAATCTGGCGCCCTCTTATCTGGAGGGGGCGCGGCAATTCGGCCTGCTCTTGGCGCAACACGGCCTGCATTTGGTGTACGGCGCCGGACGTACCGGCCTGATGGGTGCGGTCGCGGATGGCGTCCTGGAAGGCGGCGGTCAAGTGACCGGTGTTATCCCGCAGATGTTCTATACCCCTGCGCTGGCGCACACCGGCCTGACTAACCTGGAAATCACGCCCGATATGCACACCCGCAAGGCGCGCATGGCTGAGTTGGCAGATGCGTTTGTTGCCCTGCCGGGTGGTTTTGGCACTTTTGAGGAACTTTTTGAGATACTGACCTGGGCGCAGATTGGTTTGCACCGCAAACCCATTGGCCTGCTAAACCTGAATGGTTACTATGACCCCTTGCTGAATCTGGTTGCGCAAGCCCAAAGGGAGGGGTTCATCTATGACGAGCACCGCGCGCTGTTTCAGGTGGCTGCACAACCGAAAGCATTGCTGGACGCCCTGGGAGCCTACACCCCACCGGACGGCCTCGACCGCTGGGTGGCGCGCTGACGAATTATTCCCTCGTTACGGCCAGCGCGAGCCAGTCGTTGATGTTTTTTTGCGACAAAATACGCAAATGGTGACGTTCCAGCGCCGCCAGCATGGAGACATGCCCTTCCTCGCCCCGTAACTGCGGTTCGAGAATGCCGGAGAGCACCATCACGCCATCGGGGGCGAGCAGGCCGGCCATGCCGGCGTCCAGCAGGCGCACCAGGATGGGCGCCAGGATATTCGCCAGCACGATGGGGGCTTGATGGAACGCAAAATCGCCGCGCAACACCTCGGTAACGGAGCCTACCCCCAGGGTCAGACGCTCCTGCACCCCGTTGCGGGCCGCGTTTTCCTGTGCTGCGGGGATGGCCCCGGCTTCGATGTCTACCCCCAGGGCGCGGCGAGCACCTAATTTCAGTGCGGCAATGGAGAGAATTCCGGAACCACAGCCGATGTCAATCACGTGCGCATCAGAAAGTGGCAATTCTTCCAGGTATTGCAGGCACAACTGGGTGGTAGGGTGGGTGCCGGTGCCAAAGGCCATGCCGGGTTCCAGGATGATGGGAACGCGCTCGCCTGGCGGGATGGGCATCCAGGCCGGTAAAATCAACAAACGCTGCCCAATTTCTATCGGGTGGTAGTGCTGTTTCCAGGTTTCTGCCCAGTTTTGTTCGTCCACGGGACGGAATTGCGGTTCCGGCATGGGGCGAATGCGGCTGAGATACCATAACCCTTCGCGGATTTTCTGACGGGTTTCTTCCAGATGCTCATCCACCGGCAGGTAGCCGCACACACGCAGCGGACCGACCACACGGCCTTCATCTTCTGTGTTTGCTTCCACGCGCGTGGATTCAACCACAACGCCACCGGGAACGTAACGCGCCAGTACCTCGGCCGCGGCTTCGGCTAATTCGCCTTCTACGATTAGGGAAACTTCAATCCAATGGGGCATGCTTATTCTCAAGTGAGTGGTGCTCTAGTGGCTATCCGGCCAATGGTTGCAGGTGGCTGTACGGTAGTGGGTCTATGAATTCAGGAAATCGCGGAAGCGATCGAAGAAACTGCGCTCCTGAGGTTTCACTTCGCTCCCCAGGCTGTGCGCCAGTTGCTCGAACAGTTTGCGCTGTTCGGCATTCAAGTGGGTGGGGATGGCAACGTTGATGATTACCACCTGATCGCCGCGGCCGCTGCTGCGCAGATGGGGAACGCCCTTGCCCTTCAAGCGCAGCATCTTGCCCGATTGGGTACCGGCCGGAATGTTGAGCATGGCAGGCCCGTCCACCGTAGGCACCTCCACTTCTGCACCCAGTGCGGCCTGTGCCACGTTGATGTCCAATTCCAGCAGGATGTCATCATTTTTACGGCGAAAGAATTTATGTGGGCGGACTTTGAGCGACAGGTACAGGTTGCCATTAGGACCGCCGTTGCTGCCGGGTTGGCCTTCTCCAGCCAACCGAATTTGGGTACCGTCATCCACCCCGGCCGGGATGGCGACTTTTTTGCGCACGGTTTTGCGTTCCAGGCCGCGTCCGTGGCAGGTGTGGCATGGTGAGGCAATCACTTCGCCTTTACCACCGCACGTGGGGCAGGTGGTGACCTGTACCATCGAGCCAAAAATCGTCTGACGGGCCTGGCGGACTTCACCGCTGCCCCGGCAGGTGCTACACCGCACGGGAGAGGTGCCCGGCTCGGCGCCCGTTCCTCCGCAGCGGCTGCACATTTCGTCGCGCGTAAATTCGATTTCCTTCTCCACGCCAAAAACGGCTTCCTCAAAGGTCAGCACGACATCGTATTGCAGGTCTGCACCACGGCGGGGCATAGAGCGACTGCGGCGGCCGGTGCGTACCGAGCCAAACCCAAATAAGTCGCCGAAGATATCCGCCAGGTCTGAAAAATCCATGTTTCCAAAGCCGGGCGCGCCACCGGCGCCTTGCACGCCGGCATGCCCAAAGCGGTCGTAGGCGGCGCGTTTCTGGTCGTCGGAAAGCACGGTGTAGGCTTCGTTGATTTCCTTGAAGCGTTCGTCAGCGTCCGCTTCCTGGCTGACATCAGGGTGATATTTGCGCGCCAGATTACGAAAGGCGCGCTTAATTTCATCTTTACTGGCATTACGAGATACACCAAGGACTTCGTAGTAATCGCGTGGACTCATGAATAACTCACAACTCGGCGGTTTTTCCGTCGTCGAATTCAGGTTCTTCGGAGGCAGGGGGGGGCGCTGTTCTTAGGCCACCACACCAATTTGAGCCACCAGGTCTTTCAGGCGCTCAATGCTGGTTTCCAGTTGTGCCAGATCATCACTTTCCATTTGCTCGCGCAAAGCAGCCATCTGCGTTTCTATTTGTGAGCGCAAATCTGCGGGGATTTTATCGCTCAAGTCTTGCAGGGCTTTTTGGGCGGTGTAAAGCGTAGCATCGGCCTGGTTGCGAGCCTCCAATAGGGCTTTGCGGCGCTTATCTTCCTCGGCATGTTTTTCGGCCGCCTGGCGCATTTGCTCAATCTCGGCTTGGGTCAGACCGGAAGAAGCGGTAATGGTGATGTGTTGGCTGCGGTGCGTCGTTTGGTCTTCTGCCGTGACCTTGAGAATGCCGTTGGCATCGATGTCAAACGTCACTTCGATTTTCGGCACGCCGCGCGGCGCCGGTGGAATACCATCCAGGATGAATTTGCCTAACGACTTGTTGTCGCGCGCCAGGGGACGTTCCCCTTGCACAATGTGAATTTCCACCTGGGATTGGTTATCGCTGGCGGTGGAGAAAACCTGACTTTTACGGGTTGGAATCGTGGTGTTGCGCTCAATGATGGGGGTGGCGATGCCGCGGTGCGTTTCGATGGAGAGCGTCAGCGGGATGACGTCCAGCAGCAGAATGTCTTTGACCTCGCCGCCCAGCACACCGGCCTGGATGGCCGCGCCCAGGGCAACAACTTCATCGGGGTTAACGCCCTTGTAAGGCTCTTTGCCGAACATGCGATGGACAGCCTCTTGTACGGCAGGCATACGCGTCATACCACCGACCATCACCACACCTTCGATGTCGGAGACCAGCAGCCCGGCATCATCCAGCGCCTGCTTCACGGCCGGCAGGGAGCGTTCCACCAAATCGGCGGTCAGTTGCTCCAGGCGAGCGCGCGTCAACTTACTTGTCAAGTGCTTAGGGCCATTGGCATCGGCGGCAATGTAAGGCAGGTTGATTTCGGTTTGCAGCAAGGTGGAAAGTTCAATTTTGGCCTTTTCGGCGGCTTCCTTGATGCGCTGCAAAGCCTGACGGTCATGGCGCAGGTCAATGCCTTCCTGGTGTAAGAACTCTTCCAGCAAGGCATCCATCAGGCGCAGGTCGAAGTCATCCCCGCCAAGGAAGGTGTCGCCGCTGGTAGAGCGCACTTCAAAGACGCCCTCGCCGACATCCAGGATGGAAATATCGAAGGTACCGCCGCCCAAGTCGTACACGGCGATGTTGTGATCGTGCTCTTTATCCAGGCCGTAGGCCAGGGCGGAGGCAGTCGGCTCGTTGATGATACGCAACACTTCCAACCCGGCGATTGTGCCGGCGTCCTTCGTGGCGTTGCGTTGAGCATCATCGAAATAAGCAGGCACGGTGATGACGGCTTGCGTAACCGGCTCACCGAGGTAGGCTTCGGCATCGGCCTTGAGTTTGGCGAGAATCATGGCAGAAATTTCCTGGGGCGAATATTCGCGCCCGCCCATGACGACGCGCACATCCCCATTTGGTGCGGGGGTTACCTTGTAGGGCACGCGCTGCAAGGTGCGCTGTACTTCGGGGCTGTCAAACTTGCGCCCAATGAAGCGTTTGATAGAGAAAATGGTGTTTTCAGGGTTGATGACGGCCTGGTTGCGGGCGGTACGTCCCACCAATTGCTCGCCATTTTTGTTAATTGCAACCACAGAGGGCGTAGTGCGCTCTCCCTCTGCGGAAGGGATGATGGTTGGTTCTCCGCCTTCCATCACGGCCATCACCGAATTGGTGGTGCCCAGGTCAATGCCAATGATTTTGCCCATAAATGTTGTCTCCTCAGCAGAACAGCCGTACTTTAAGCGGCGACTTTGACCAACGCGGGGCGCAGCACGCGTTCTCCAACGCGATAGCCTTTTTGCAACACGCTGATAATCTGCCCGCTCTCGTGTTCGTCACTTTCTTCCTGCATGATGGCTTCGTGGAAATTCGGGTCAAACATTTCGCCTTCGGCGTTCATCGGTTGGATGCCATCGGCCTCCAGCGCAGTGAGCATTTTGCGGTAGATGAGTTCAATACCTTCTGCCCAGGCGGCGCCCTCGCCCTCCTGCGGGCGGTTTTGCAGGGCGCGTTCGAGGTCATCCAGGATGGGCAGATAGCGCGTCACAACGCGGACGACGGCTTCTTGCTGCATTAACTCGCGGTCGCGCTCGATACGGCGCTTGTAGTTGGCAAATTCGGCGCGCGAACGTTGCCAGCCATCCAAATATTCTTGCGCTTGGGCTTGCGCCTCGTTCAATTGCTCTTGAAGGCGGGACAGGGATTCCTCTACGGAGGCTTCTGCCTCCAAAGGTTCCTGCGTTTCCTGGGGAAGGGAGGCGCCCTCGGGGGAGACGGGTTCAGACGACCCCTCAGGGGGGGCGCTTTCCTCGGGGGTTTCGACCACCTGTGAGGGCGTCTGTTCCCTGATTTCTTCGGGCTGAGGTTGTTCGTTCTTGCGAGTTCGTTTTTTACTCATAGGTCCTCAATCATCTATAAAAAAGATTACTCTTCTACTAACCGTTCGACGACCATATCGCTTAGCATGCCGGCAACGAATTGGACGGTGGAAATTGTGCGGCCATAAGGCATGCGGATGGGCCCAAGTACGCCCAACATACCGGTAATGATGCCCGGCGCACCGTAACGCGCCAGGACGATGGAGCATTGATGCAGGGCTTCCCATTCGTTTTCGCCGCCGATGAGCACCTGCACGCTGCCAACGCGGGTGTTTTCCATTGCCCGTTGGAGCAAATTTTCCATCATAGGGCGCTCCTCGAACAGGCGCAGGGCGTTGCGCGCGCGTTGAGATTCGGAAAATTCCGGTTCGGCCAGCACTTGTGTCAGACCATCGTGATACAAGTCTTCGGATAGGATGCTGCCGGCGCGCTTCATTTCGTCCAGCACCAGGTGGAAAATGTCTTGCTCCAGGGCATCGCTGCTGTCAAGGCGGGCTTGAATGGCGCTGTTCTCCAGGCCGCGGCAGGTTGCATTAATGCGGTCGGCGACTGCGCTCAACCGTTCCTGAGAGACCGGCTCGGCCAGAGAGAGCATTTGTTGGCGCACTTGTCCGCCAACCAGCACCAGCACCATCAGCACCTGTCGGCCGCGCGTGGCAATCAATTCCAGGTGACTAAAGCGAATTTGGACCGGCTGTGGTGCCGTCACCAACGCTGCACCGCGTGATTGTTGCGCCAGGACGGCGGCGCTGAGTTTCAACCAGGCGTCTACATCGCCGCCGGCTTGGTAAAACTGATGGGTGATGGTGCGCTGGGTTTCTTCGGGCAGTGAGTAATGGCCCATCAACTGGCGCACAAAGTAGCGGTAACCCACTTCGGTGGGTACCCGTCCGGCCGAGGTATGTGGCTGGTGCAGGTAGCCGAGTTCGCTCAGCGCCAGCATTTCGTTGCGAGCGGTGGCAGAACTAAAGTTCAGGTCGTATTTTTCTACCAGATGGCGCGAACTCACCGGTTGCGCACTTTCAATGTGTTCGCGCACAACCAGCGCCAGAATGAGTTTCTGTCGGGGGGTGAGTTCTTCTTTGGTCATAAATGGGTATCTTCTTAAAAAACGGATGAAGTATTGAGAAGTCGCCATGAACTCTGTTCACCACCAAGCATGAAAATGTGCTATAACCTGAGCACTCGGCTAACACAGAGGTCGTTTAGTAA
>DAOTZN010000211.1:0-6860 GCA_034434095.1 Anaerolineales bacterium | reverse complement strand
AGCGCGGCGCTATACAGGGCCACGGCTTCCTTTGCGTTTCCCAACTTCTCGTGCACCTTGCCAATGCCGATCAAATCAAGTGCTAGAGTTTCAGGGCGCTCCAGCGGTTCCGCCAGCAAGTCGCTGATATGATGAAGCAGCGCGGCCATGGCGATCACGTCTTTCTCATTGTGGTAGAACACGTTTTTTAGCAGCGCTGCATCTCCGGTGGTCAGATAATCCAGGTATAGTTGCGGAATGACCCAGCCGGGGATGTCTTCTTGAGAACGCTTCGCCCCCAGAATTTTGGCTTCTAAGGTGAGCAAGGTGCGACTGGGGAGACGCTCCCGCCATAGTTGGCGCGCCAGCTGAAGGAGATCCAGGTGCACGCGCCCTTCCAGCGGGTTGCTGATCCCATTGAGAATGTAGCGCGTCCCCAGGAGTGGGCCGTCAAACGTGCGCCCATTGAAACTCACCCACACCTTTGCGCCCCCCGCAAACTCCGAGAGCGCCGCCAGTTGAGCCGCTTCCTCTCCGGGTTCTCGCAGAAAAAACTGCGCTACCCGAAAAGTATCCCCTTCAAAACGCCCTCCACCAATCAAAAAAGCGTACGTGCCGCCGGCACTCGCCAGACCGGTGGTTTCGGTATCGAAAAATAAGTACTCTTCCGGGGTAAAATCACCCAAATGGCGCGTACCAGCCCAGGCGGCAAGTACCGCTGGTGGTGATAGAAATGTTAGCGGCGTAGCCCCGTAAGGTTCCTGTACCGGGTAAAGACGCTCGACCAGGTAAGTCTCCCCGTACAGGGTGTGACGCACCTCTCCCGCCACCACTTGCTCGATGCTCCGTCTCGGTTTATGTTGTGGACGGGGCGTGACCTCCTGCGCGCCTACGCGTACCCCCAGTGCTTTTAATCTATCCGAGAGATTCATGCTGGTGACTGCTTGTCTTTTAGCGTGGCGGTAAGCCCTTCCAACGCCAGGAGATACGAGCGCCAGCCGAAGCCGCTGATGCTGCCCAAACAAACCGGCGCAATCCACGAACGGCGGCGAAAGGCCTCGCGTCCCTGCACGTTAGAAAGATGTACCTCCACTACCGGCAGCTCGATGGCGGCCACCGCGTCCCGCAAGGCGATGGATGTGTGCGTGTAGGCCCCCGGATTGAAGATTACACCGTCTGCCCAGGTGCGGGCATCGTGTAGCGCGTCAATCAGGGTACCCTCGTGGTTCGATTGCACACAACGCAAGGTGACGCCCAGTCGAGCGGCTGCCTCCTCTAGACGACGGTTGATATCCGCCAGCGTATCTTGCCCGTAAATTTCAGGCTCGCGTTGGCCTAACAGGTTCAAGTTAGGGCCGTGTAGTACAAGGATTTTCATAATCTGACTTCAGTGAAAAAAAGTTTTTTAACGCAAAGCGTATCTGATCAAAAAATAGGGGCAGACCGACCAGCCACTGCGCATAGCCAAAAAGTGCTCTCCTATCCGCAATTATCATCCGACCACCCGACCACCCGACTACCCGACCAGCCACTGCGCATAGCCAAAAAGTGCTCTCCTATCCGCAATTGTTATCCGACCATCCGCCCACCCGACTACCGATAAGGGGAAAGTCGCAGCATCGCACGGCGGGCGAAGGGGCGTGCCAGCGGCACAAGGAACTTGCGCCAACCCAGTTGTGCCGCGATGTCATGCACAATGTCGTCAAAGGAATGCCGTTGGTAGTGCAGCAGTGCCTGGCTTTCGGCGGTATCCAGCCAATCGGTGACATAGTCTTTTTTGCTAAAGGCCTCTGCTGGCAACATGCCCACACCCATGGCATCCAAAATTTTCTTCAGGTACGCCCCGTAGGTGACCTGACACGCCGGCCCGCCACCGATGAGCAACGTTTTCCCCTGCCCCCACAGCGCATCTACCTTCAGCGCATTGATAATTGCCAGCGCGGCATCTTCCGGGTGCAGGGCTTCAATGCGGTTGTGCAGCCCGATTTCATACATGATGGGGTGCGCCGGCCGCAGTCCGATGATGGGCACATCCGCAAAGCGGAAGATTAGCCACGGTAGACCGGAAGCGCGCACCAGGTCTTCGCAAGCGGCTTTCGATTTGGTGTAAATGTCGCTAATTTCAATCGGATCGCTCACCTGGCGGGGCGGTTCTTTGTCCTGGGTGTGCCCGAACAAGTCGAAGGTGGAAGCCAGCAGAAAGCGCAGCGCTTTTTCCTGCGCGCGGCAAATATCTGTTAACGTGCGCGTGCCCTCAAAATTGACCTCCCAGGCCAAATCGGGATTTTCGTCGCTGGCGGGCGGCAAGATTGCGGCCAGATGGATGACTACATCTACGCCTTGAATCGCTCGCTCCACATCCGCGGCCTGACGGATATCCCCCCATACGATTTCAACTCTTCCCGCCACGCGGCGAGCGGCGTTTTCCGTGCGCGCATTGCGCACATCCAGACAGCGCACCGTGTGCCCCTGACGCAGGGCTTCCAGTACAGTGCTCGTGCCGATATTTCCAAAGGCTCCAGTGATCAGTACGTTCATAGTTTTGTTGTGGACGGTGGACAATGTAAAATGCGAAATGCAAAATGCAAAATGCTAACTACCCAACTACAGGCGCAATGCCTTGGCCCCTACAACTCAAGCGGGACCTCTTGCCCGGTGCGTACTTCGCCGATGCGTATCGGGAGCGTAAAGTGTACCACGCCGCGTTGTTTTTTCTTATCGAAAAGCATGATTTGTTGCCACTTTTCCGGTGGCAAGTCGGAGGGAATTTCCGTGGGAAGCGACCAGGCCTGCAGGCAGGCAGCGATTTCCTCGGCCAGGCCAGGCGTGGCCAGCCCCACACGCTCCGCCAGACGGGCTTCGGCCACCATGCCAATTGCCACCGCTTCCCCATGCTTTAGTTGAAAGCCGGAGGCCTGCTCGATGGCATGTCCGATGGTGTGCCCCAAGTTGAGCGCCGCTCGCGGCCCACGCTCGAACGGGTCCTGACAGATGAGGCGCACTTTGACCGCCATGCTGCGTGCCAGGTCAGGTATTGTCCCCTGACGGGCCTGCGCGAACAACGCCGGGTCACCGATGACGCCGTGCTTGATGACCTCCGCCATCCCGTTGCGCACCTCGGCCTCGGGCAGCGTGTGCAGCATTTCGGGGTCGGTCAGCACCAAACGCGGCGCGTGGAAAGCCCCGATCAGGTTCTTGCCTTGTGGCAAATCGACGCCTGTCTTGCCGCCCAGGCCGGCATCCACCATCGCCAGCAGAGAGGTGGGCACGTTAACCCAGGGTATGCCGCGCAAAAAAGTGCTTGCTGCGAAGCCGGTCAGATCGCCGACCACGCCGCCACCCAGTGCGACCACCGTGCTGCCGCGTTCCACCCCCATGTGCAAGAAGGAAGCCCACAAATGGCTAACGGTCTCCAGTGTCTTGTGGGCTTCTCCGGGGGAGATGACCACCGCTTGTGCCGAAAACCCGTGGTTGCGTAGGGCGCGCAATGCCCGAGGGAGATACAGCGCCCCGACGTTTTCATCCGTGACCACGGCAACAGGCCCGCGCGACCCGAGGCGGGTGAGGTGATCCCCCAGGGTATCCAACCCCCCAGGGTGGACGCGCACCTCGTAGGGTGCGCCCATGCCGGTCACGCGGAAGCGCCCCAGCGCCCGCTGTGCCTGCCAGACCAATGTTTCGAGAGGGGCAGTGCTCTCCAGACGGAGGGGGAAGGACTCGTAGTGTGTTTTGCGCATAGCCAAAAGTCGGTGCAGGCGGGTGGCAGATGATTCGCTTTTGGCGCTTATCAGCGGGCGGGCGTGTTCATCCTCCTGCAGACGGGCGAGCAGCACTTCGGGGGGAGTGTGCAGCAGCAACACCTGCCCATGAGCGCTTGCCAGGGCGCGATTGGCTTCGTCTAGCAGGGCGCCGCCCCCCAGGGAGATGACGCGTTCTTTAGGGTCTCGGCAAGCCCCCTCAAGGGCCGTCCGTTCCATCTCTCGGAAAGCGGATTCCCCGCGAGTTGAGAAAATCTCGGGGATTGGCATTCCCGCGCGGCGTTCGATTTCGTCATCTAAATCCACAAAAGGCAGGTTTAGCGCCTCGGCCAGGGCGCGTCCCAGCGTGCTTTTGCCGCTGCCAGGTGGGCCGTAAAGGAAAATGTTTTGCATGCTTACTCCTGTTTCGGCCACCAGGTGTGGGGGTGGTTGTCCATTGGTAAGTCGTCCAGGTGTGGACGGGGCAGAGCGGCAAAGCGGGGAAGCATCTCTTCCAGCGAGTCACCGCCCAATTTCTCGAGCAGGGCCTCGGCCAAAACGTAGGCGATGGCCGCCTCCAGGACGGGCACGGCGCGCGGCACGGGGCAGAAATCGGAGCGTTCGTATGCGGTGGGGTGCGCGCTGTGAGTGGTCAGGTCTACACTGGGTTGCGGGGTCAGGGTGGTGGCGATGGGCTTCATGGCGGCGCGCAAAATGAGCGGTTGACCGGTGGTCATGCCGCCTTCCAGGCCGCCGTTGCGATTTGTGGGACGGGTGAGGTGACCATCAGGCGCCAGGTGGATGGGGTCGTGTGCCTGCGTGCCGCGCAAACGCGCGTTTTCAAAGGCCGGGCCGATTTCCACGCCCTTGATGGCCTGCACGCTGAGCGCAGCCGCGCCCAAGCGGGCATCTAGTCGGCGTTCCCAGTGGACGTGTGAGCCGAGACCGGCCGGTAATCCCAGGGCGATGACTTCGATAACGCCCCCCAGGGTGTCGCGCGCTTTGATGGTGGCTTCGATGGCCGCGCGCATCGCCTCTACAGCCTGGGAATCGGGACAGCGCAGGTCATTTTCTTCGGCGCGCGCCGCGCGTTGTGCCAGGGGGAGGTCTTCCAGGTGGGCTTGTACCTCGCCGATGGCGACCACATAGCCTTCGACACGAATATCGAATTGCGCCAGTAGGTGCTTACAAACTGCACCGACTGCCACGCGCGCCGCGGTTTCGCGCGCTGAGGCGCGTTCCAGGCCCGGACGCAGGTCGCGGTAACGATATTTGAGGGCCGCGGCCAAATCCACATGGCCGGGACGCGGGATGGTCATGGGTGAGATGGGACGGTTGCGCCAGCGTTCGTGGTTACGGTTTTCAATGCGCATAGCCAATGGGGCGCCGATGGTGTGCCCATCCATAACGCCGCCCAGAATTTCAACGCGGTCATGCTCCAGTTTCATGCGCGGCCCGCTGCCGTAGCCGCGTTGCCGCCGTTCCAATTCGCGATGGATGACGTCGGGGGTAAGGGGCAGCCCGGCCGGCAGCCCTTCGAGGATAGTCAGCAGGGCGGGGCCGTGGGATTCGCCAGAAGTGATAAATTTCATAGGTGGGTCGTAGTAGGGGCGACACATGTGTCGCCAGTAGCCCGTATGGGCGAAAGAATTTCGCCCATAGCACGTAGCACGTAGGGATGTAAGGTATTTCGCCCGTAGCGTCAGTGGGCCTTTTTTAGCCGTGCCATCGCTTCATGTATGCGCGGCACGGGGACGGTGAGCGCCACACGGAAGTAGCCCTCGCCCTGCGGGCCGAAGACGGTTCCGGGGGTCAGACTGACGTGGGCGCGTTGCAGCATCTCGGCGGCAAAGGCCTCGGCGCTTGACCAACCAGGGGGTAGCGCGCTCCATACGTACATCCCGCCACGCGGGGTGGCCGGCTGCAACCCTAGTTCGGCCAGCCCGCTCAGGACGGCATCTCGACGGGCGGCGTATTCCCGGTTGCGCGCAACAATCCACTGTGACGGTGTGTCTTCCAACGCAGCAATGGCGGCTTCCAACATGGGGCGGAAATGTCCGCTATCGGCCTCGGTTTTGAGGGCATACAGGCGCTGTACGGCCATCGCGTTGCCAACCAGAACGCCCATACGCCAGCCCGCCATGTTGTGTGACTTGGACAGACTGTTGAATTCTACCGCAACCTCCGTTGCGCCGGGGATTTCTAGAATGCTGGGGGCACGATAGTCATCGAAAGTGACCAGGCTGTAGGCCGCATCGTGGCACACCAGCAGGTCGTGACGCCGGGCAAAGGTAATGACCTGCTCGAAGAAAGCGCGTGTGACAGTTGCGCCAGTGGGATTGTGCGGGTAGTTGAGCCACAACAGGCGGGCGCGGCGCAGGGTTTCGGCGGGGATGCTTTCCAGGTCGGGCAGATAGTCGTTTTCGGGGTGCAGCGGTAGGGGGACAATCTGCGCGCCGGCGCGCTGCGCGCCATGCCGGTAGGTGATGTAGCTTGGGTCGGGGACCAGCACGATTTCTCCGGCGTGCAGCCAGGCCAGCGAAGCGTGGAAGAGGCCTTCCTTGGAGCCGAGAAGTGGCAGCACTTGACGTTGTGGGTCAAGAGAAACGCCCCAGGTACGATCGTAATGGGCAGCCCAGGCTTCTCGCAAGGCCGGAATGGCATTGTGCGGCTGGTAGCCATGCGTATCGGGGCGCGCGGCCTGCGCTTGCAGTGTAGCGATAACATGGGGTGGGGGAGGCAGATCGGGCGAACCAACGTCCAGGCGGATGAGGTCGGCGCCACCGGCGCGTAAGGTCGTCAGGCGTTCTTCCAGTAGGGCGAAAAAATGGGTCATAGGTGCTTGATTCCGTGAAAGCGGGGAGAGGACAGACCGAATATCCTGGATACTACGTTTGAGCACACATTTTACTATACTCCTCTACGGTTACGGTGCTAAAAAACCGACATGTGCCAATCGTACAACTCACCGTCCCTAAAAAATTGCTCCTTGCCCGACGCCAAAGTGCAAAACACGGATGATGACAAACTTCACGCCTTATTGTGATTTTTTAGGGATGGTTCAGAAACTTGTGGACACTTTTGTAAGCAGAGTGGGGCTAATCCTGGTATCCCAAAGGGGTAGCGGAAGGCACTGCCTTCCGC
>DAOTZN010000210.1:0-3123 GCA_034434095.1 Anaerolineales bacterium | reverse complement strand
GCGTAGGGGTGGGCGGTGCGGGACGCGTGTTGACGATTGCCAGCGCGGTGATGGCGATGATGAGGAAGATGATGCCCAGCAGCAGGGCGGTCAGCAGGCTCCAGGGGGCGGGTTCAGGACGGGAGGACATGAAGGGTACGGGCGTCTAGGCGGTGAGTGGCGGGCGAACCGGCCACAGGGGAAAGCCGTGTTGTTGGTGGAGTTGGCGCTTGAGGTAGCGCGGGGCAGGGGGATGCCTGTCCAGTTCGGCGCGGGCGGCATTGAGACGCGCCTGGGCTTCGGCGTCGGGTTGCCCTTGTTGGAAGGTGTCCCACACGCGGCGCAGGTCGGGGCTATGCAGGTTGGCCAGGGCGGTGATGCAACCGCCGGCGTGCTGCTGTAGGGCGTGGGTGAGTAGGCGGTCGTTGCCGCTCAGGGCGAGCAGGTCCGCGCCGAAACGTTCGCCCAGGGCACGGGCATGTTGTGGGTCGCCGGTGGAATCTTTCAGCCCGGCAAAGCGTTGCGGGAAGGCATCTTTGAGGCGGGCGAGCAGGTCGAGGGAGACGCCGACGCCGGAGACCTGGGGGATGTGGTAGGCGAGCAAGTAGCCATCGCTTGGGACGGCACGGGTGATGATGCGTTGGAACCAGGTGAACAGGCCGTCTTCGGGGGCGGTGCGGAGGTAGTAGGGGGGCAGGACGACGACGCCGTTGAAACCGAGGTTGAAGGCGGCGCGCGTCAGGTCGGCGGTTTCTGTCCAACTGGGGGTGCCGGTGCCGGCCAGGAGACGGAAATTGGGATGGGTTTGGCGGATTTGCGTTGCGGCGCGGTAGATGGCGATGCGCTCTTCAGGGGAGAAGGACGGCCCTTCTCCGGTGGTGCCCAGGATGAGGGCGCCGTGTGCGCCGCGCTCGGCCAAAAAAGTCAGCAGGCCGGGCAGCGCTTCCAGGTCGGGAGTATCGTTTGGGGTGAGGGGAGTTACGGCGGCGGCGTAAACACCGGCGAGCGGATGCATGAGTACCTCCTGGGTGACGGGATGGATAAAACCTATTTTATCACTGGACGGGGGATGCGTACAAAAACGTGCCGCCGAGTTCCGGTCGGCGGCACCCTGGCCGCTGCCGCCTGTTGAACGTGCGAAAAACATCCCCTTGTTGTTTGATCGCCTTACAAACTAAAATACTTAGTTCGTTTTATTGACAAAATGACCGGTCGGCGGTATGATTTTAGCGCTCTTTATACGCTATTTATCCCCTTGTACACCCCCAAAAAGGCGAGATGAGCCCTGTCCGGTTTACACAAGTTACCTATAGTCCTCGAACACTTAACAAACATCGCATCGTAGATGCCGTCCGTTTTGCACAGGAGGGGTATTCACGGGCGTCTTTGGCGCGTGAACTCGGCCTCAGCCGTGCTGCCATCTCTACCATTGTGAACGAGTTGCTCTCGCGTGGCCTGTTGCGCGAGACGGAGCATATCGCCACCACCGGCGGTCGCCCGTCTATTCGCTTGGAAATCAATCCGCAGCGTGGTCAGGTGTTGGGGGTGGATATGGGTGCCACACACGTAACGTTGGCTTTAGCAAATTTTGCCGGTATGGTGCTGGCAGAACGGCGTGAGCCGTTGGATATTCTCGATGGCCCAGAAGCCTGTTTGGCGCGTGTTGATGCCCATGTGCAGGCTTTGCTGGCAGCCAATGATTTGCATTTGCATGATTTATCCGCGTGTGCTATTGGTGTACCCGGCCCGGTTTCGACACAAACCGGCGCGGCGATTGCGCCACCCATCATGCCCGGTTGGGATGGATTCCCCATTCGCGATGAATTGGAAAAACGCTGGCAGCGTCCCGTGCTGATTGAAAACGACGCCAACCTGGGCGCATTAGGCGAGTGGGTGTACGGCGCCGGGCGCGGCGTCTCACATTTAGCCTACCTTAAAGTTGGGACGGGCGTGGGCGTCGGTTTCATCTTTCAGGGCGAAATTTACCGCGGCGCACAAGGGTATGCCGGAGAAATCGGTCATATCACGTTAGTAGACCACGGCCCGCGCTGTGCCTGCGGGAATTTTGGCTGCCTGGAAGCGCTGGCCGGGGGACGGGCGATTGCCCTTCAGGGGCAGGATGCCGTGCGACGTGGTTTGCCTACGCGCCTGGAAATTATCCAACCACCGGAAAGCATTACCGCACGTGACGTTGCCATGGCGGCCCAGATGGGCGATCTGGCCGCACAAAAAATCATCGCCGATGCCGGCAATTACCTGGGCATTGCTATCGCAAACATTGTCAATCTGTTGAATCCAGAGGTGATTGTGATTGGTGGTGGTGTTGCCCAAAGCGGCGATTTGCTGTTAGAATCTATTCGCAAAACCGTGCGTCAACGCAGCATGAGTGGTACGCTGGATAAATTACGCATCGTTTCAGCGGTGCTTGGTGTGCGTTCCTCCGGCCTGGGTGCGGTGGCGTATGCGCTAAATTATGCCTTGCACACTTTGGCTGAATGACCTTGTGGTGTCGTCTTAGCAGTTGACAGTCTGCTGAGACCACGTCATAAGGCGTGGCGAAAGTTTCATTTCATCTCAAAACAAGGAGAGAAAAGATGTTCAAAAAACTATGGTTTGTAATCAGTTTGTTACTGATTGCCTCCATGGCGCTAGCGGCCTGTGGCCCGAAGGCGACTCCTACGCCGGAAACCACCGAACCGCCGGCTGCCACAGAAGAACCCACCCCCGCTGGTGGGGAAGAAGCTAAATTGACGGGCACCGTCACCCTGTGGCACGCTCTCAAGGAAGGGGAAATTGAAGGCTTGAACGCGGTCATCTCCGCCTTCCAGGCTGAGAACCCCGACGTGCAGTTTGACGTGTTGTTTGTGCCCTTTGATGACCTGCGCGGTAAATTCGAGACCGCTGCTGCCACCGGTGGCGGCCCCTCCATGCTGATTGGTGCTGCCGACTGGGGTCCCGCGCTGTACGATGCTGAACTTCTGGCCGATGTTGGTCAGATGGCCGACCTGGCGTTCTTGCAGACCATCAACCAGGCTGCGCTGGGCTCGGTGCGCTACAAGGATGCGCTGGTCGGTTTGCCGCTTGGCCTGAAGGGCGTGGTGATGTATCGCAACACCAGCATCGTCCCCGAACCGGCCGCCGATT
>DAOTZN010000209.1:0-14890 GCA_034434095.1 Anaerolineales bacterium | reverse complement strand
CATTTCGCCCGTAGAGACGAAAGGCTTTTCGCCTTCGGGCTAATCATCAAGCGTCTTGATCATATACAATTCGCCGAGAACAAAGCCACGTTCGGCATAGTAACGCCGCGTCCCGATGGCTGCAATGACAGCCAGCCGCCGGTAGCCGCGTTGACGAGCGATTTCTTCCGCGCGAGTGAGCAATTGCGTACCCAAGCCGATATGCTGTGCCGCCCCATCCAGTTCATTCCCCACCTCGATGGATTGGCCGTACACATGGACTTCGCGGATAATCGCTGCCTCTCGCAAATCGCCAAAACCCAGGTTGGGAGACCCCTCACCCGGCAAGGACAGACGCAAGAAGCCGGCCAGGCGATCTTCGGGGGTATCAAAAGACAGAAAATGCTCCTCGGTAGCACCAACGCGGTAGACCAAATCGTTCAGGCGCAATGTTTCCGGCGCTACCTTTTGCCGCCGCACCTCCCGGCAGCGAATACACTGACAATGCACCCCACGCTTGGACATCTCGCGCTGTACATCCTGACGCAAACTGGTGCGCTTGTTTCCCTGCACTACATTGGTGGAGGGAATATCTCGAATCACACGGTTCACACGGCAATAACGCGGGATAGCAGGCTTGAGGCTGGCAATTAAATCCACTAACGTCTTGGTATCGTAAGGTTGGTATTCACCGCGTTCCCAGTAAGCGTACAAATCGGCGTTTTCCAACAATTGGGTAGGGTAAATCTTTATCTCATCCGGAGCAAATCCATCTTCCCACAAGCGCACGAAATCAACTCGATCGCTTTCAGGTGTGGCGCCTAACAAGTTAGGCATCCAGTGCAACACAATTTTGAAGCCCGCGGCCCGCAAAAGCGCTACTGCCCGCCGGGTGTCTTCCACGGTATGACCACGCTGGTTACGTAACAAAATTTCATCATTCAGACTTTGTGCGCCCATCTGTACTTTGGTCACACCCAACATGCGCAAATGTGCCAACGCTTTCGGGGTGATATGGTCGGGGCGGGTTTCAATCACCAGGCCCACATTGCGATGTTCGGCGGTCTCATTCAGGCGCTGGGCCTCGGCCAGGGTAGCCGACTCCTGTCCATTGAGCGCATCCAGGCAACGACGCACAAACCATTCGCGATAATCGCGGCGGTAAGCGCTCCACGTACCACCCAAAATGAGCAGTTCAATTTTGTTGGTGGGGTGTCCGACGGCTTCTAACGCCTGCAAGCGCGAAGCCACCTGCGCGTACGGGTCAAAATTGTGTTGCAAACCGCGCATCGCCCCCGGTTCATCGGGCAAATAACTCTTGGGCATGCGCACATCTGTTGGACAAAAAATGCACTTACCTGGACAGGGGTAGGGTTCTGTCAACACCGTGACGGTTGTGACGCCTGACAGCGTGCGCGTAGGCTTCATACGGATACGCATCAGGAGCGCGGCGTCTTCCTCCCATACGCCTTCTTCCACAAGTTTGCGGTAGGCGGCCACAAGCATGTGTTTTGCCGGATGACCACCTTCGGGCAAGGGGTTGCGCCGAATGGCCTCCAGCACATCCACCCCATCACGCACCTGCTCCAGGGCGCGGCGGGCAACTTCTAACTGTTCGGGAGTATAACGGCGGGCTTTTTGCCAACGTCGGACATGTTCAGAGATGCTCATTATAGGTATAATTGCCTTTGTGAATACTCGTACGATTAAACGGTTGATTGAGGTCAACCGTCAATTTTACCAGACCTTTGCCCAGGCATTCTCAGATACCCGGCAACGCATCCAACCTGGCATCGAACGGGTGCTGCACCAGATACCCAAAGAAGCCGATATGCTTGACCTGGGGTGTGGCAACGGAGAATTGGCGCGCCGCCTGTCCCAATGGGGATACCGCGGCCGCTATGTAGGCGTGGATTTTAGCGCCGCGTTGCTGGATGAGGCGCGCCGGAAACAAACGCCCCCCCTGGTGGCGCGTTTTCTCCAGGGGGATCTGACCACCCCAGGGTGGGAGGAGATCCTTGGGGCGCAGACCTTTGGGTACGCGTTCGCCTTTGCGGTGCTGCACCATCTTCCGGGGTTTGCAACCCGCCAAAAGGTCGTCCGTGCCCTAAGGGAGCATCTTCAACCCGGAGGCATTTTCATCCATTCTCACTGGTATTTTTTGAACAGCCCCCGTTGGCGAGCGCGCATTCAACCCTGGGAAAAAATCGGCATTACCGCAAACGATGTGGAGCCAGGTGATTATCTGCTCGACTGGCGGCATGGCGGCCACGGGCTGCGTTATGTGCACATACCAGATGAAGCCGAATTGCGCACCCTGGCGGAGGGAAGCGGCTTTACCTGCCGGGGAAATTTTTACTCCGACGGCAAAGAGGGCAACCTTGCGCTATATCAAATTTGGGCGGCTGGGAAATAAACCGGTATAATAACTCGACGTTGAGAACACAAGGAATACCATGAAAATTTTAGTCATCTCTGATATTCACGCCAACCTCTTAGCCCTGGAAGCCGTGTTGCGCGATGCCGGCAACTTTGACGCCGTCTGGTTTTTAGGTGACCTGGTAGGCTATGGCCCTGCTCCAAACGAGTGCATTGCGCTGGTGCGTGAACTTCCCAACTTGACCCGACTGCTAGGCAACCATGATGCCGCCGTGCTGGGCATGATTGACTCGGATGCTTTCAACGCGGAAGCCCGTTTGAGTGTGAAATGGACGCGCAAACACATCACCCCCGATAATGCTCACTTTTTGCAATCCTCTACCCCCAAGACAAGCGTTCAGGGCGTGACACTGGCTCACGGCAGCCCGCGCACCCCCATTTGGGAATATTTGCTGGATACCAATACGGCGGCCGTTAACTTTGCTCATTTCGAAGATGATTTTTGCTTCGTGGGGCACACGCACGTGCCGGTAATCTTCGAGGCTCCCAGCGGACCCTACGCCTTTACGGCCGGGCTGATCATACCGGAGCCAAACCACACCTACCAACTACGCCCCCGCATGATTGTCAACCCCGGTTCGGTAGGGCAGCCGCGCGATCGTAACCCACGCGCGGCCTACGCTCTCTTTGATCCCGATGCGTTGACCTGGGAGTATCGCCGGGTGGCTTATGATGTGCCCAGCGTCCAACAGCACATGCGAGATTTAGGCCTGCCGGAGCGTCATGCGCTACGCTTGAGTGCTGGCTGGTAAACCTACCGCTCTAAAAACAACCCCCGCCTTGAAAGACGGGGGTTGTTTTCAAAAAGGCAGGGGCCACACCTACTTCAGTTGTTTTACCAGGCTAAGAAACTCATCCCACTCTTCCTGGAAGAAATGTAACGTTACGTTGCCAACCTCCACGTGATAGGTGGTTTCACCATCCGGTTCATCGGCCTTCCAGGCCATGTAGTGTTGGGTTTCTGCAATTGTATCGGTGGGTAGTTCAAAATCATCTTTTTTCATAGTCGGGTGCTCCACAGAAAATAAGCGTTATATGCTCTTGTTGAGTGTTTCCAGGAAAGTGATATTATCCGGTGTCTTTCGTAAGCGATCGATGATTGCCTCGGTGGCCGCCCCCTGATCCATGCCCGCACCGTGGGGCGGACTGGCCAGCATTTGCGAATACATGCGTCGCATCAGCCAGACGCGCGGCGTTAAATCTGGGCCAAGCAATAGTTCTTCGCGGCGGGTAGAGGAGCGTTCGATGTCGATGGCGGGGAAAATGCGGCGTTCCTGCAAGCGGCGGGAGAGATGCAATTCCATATTGCCGGTGCCCTTGAATTCCTCATACACCACATCATCCATACGCGAACCGGTATCCACCAAACAGGTTGCGATAATCGTGAGCGAGCCACCTTCCTCAATGTTGCGGGCCGCACCAAAGAAACGCTTTGGGGGGTAGAGCGCGGAAGGGTCAATACCACCGGAGAGCGTGCGTCCAGAGGGATTGACCACCAGGTTGTAGGCGCGCGCCAGGCGGGTAATGGAATCCATCAAGATGACTACGTCATGCCCAATTTCCACCAGACGTTTGGCGCGCTCCAGTACCATTTCAGCAATGCGTACATGCGAGGTAACAGGTTCATCGAAAGTGGAAGCAATCACATCTGCATCCACCGAGCGATCCATATCCGTCACTTCCTCCGGGCGTTCGCCAATCAGCGCAACCAACATGTGCACATCGGGGTGATTCTGCGAAACGGCATTGGCAATTTGTTTGAGAATGGAGGTCTTACCGGCTTTGGGTGGGGAGACAATCAAACCACGCTGACCAAAACCAATCGGAGCAATCAGGTCAATTAAGCGTGGGGCAATGATGCTGGCATTAGTCTCCAGGTTAAAGCGCCGATCTGGGAAAATAGGCGTTAACTTTTCAAATACCGGACGTTGACGGGCTTCGCTTGGAGATAAGCCATTGATGCTTTCCACCTTTAGCAAGCCGGCGTGGCGCTCGGTCTCATGTGCTTCGCGCACATGCCCAATGACTAAATCCCCATCACGCAACTCATAACGTCGCAACTGGGCCTGGGAGACATAGACGTCATCTGGACTGGAGGCGTAGTTTTCTGTGCGTAGGAAACCAATGCCTTCCTTCATAATTTCCAAAATGCCGCCACGAATTTCCAACCCCTCAGTCGCAGCCTGCGCCTGGCGAACGAGGACAATTAATTCCTCTTTTTTCAGGCGACGTGCGCGAGGGATATCCATATCCTGCGCCATGCGGCGCAATTCAGGCAAAGACTTCTTTGCCAGTTCGGCAACATGTGCTTCTGGAGCCACTTTTCTATCCTATATGTTTTTGAAATAAGGGTTTATGTGGATTGATCAAGATTCCTAAATCGGGGAAACGATTTTCCCTGTTGGGTGGGTCAAAAAGCCCAAACAGGGCCTCAATACTGCCCCTCTTGATACGATTTCGAATTTCCAAGCAAATGGGAACGCGCACATTATAGCACGTCAGCGCACAGACTGCAAGCATTTTTCATAATCCGCTGCCATCTGTGGCCATTAAAAATCATCCTCACCGGCAGTCGGGGCAGGTTCTGATGGGTTGCCCATGAATTCCCCGGCAGAGATGTGCCCTTCCTGGTCAATGCCCTCGCGTTTGAGCACTTTCCACACCGTGAGCACCAGGATTTTGACATCCAGCCACAGCGACCGGTGGTCTACGTACCACACGTCCAGGCTGAATTTCTGCGGCCAGGTGAGCGCGTTGCGTCCGTTGACCTGCGCCCAGCCGGTAATGCCGGGTAACACCTCGTGACGGCGCATTTGCTCGGCACTGTAACGCGGCAGGTAGCGCATCAACAGCGGACGCGGCCCCACCAGACTCATCTCGCCCCGCAGCACGTTGAAGAGTTCCGGCAGTTCGTCCAGGCTGAAAGCGCGCAGAAAGCGCCCGAAGCGCGTCAGACGTTGGTCATCGGGCAACAGGTTTCCTTGGGCATCGCGGGCATTGGTCATACTGCGGAATTTGTAGAGCATGAAGGGCTTGCCGAGATACCCGGGCCGTACTTGCCGAAAGAGAATAGGCCGCCCGTGGAAGTACCACACCAACAACGCCAGCACCGCTAGGATGGGCGAGAGTAGCACCAACGCGATGACGGTCAGCACAAGATCAAAAATGCGTTTGGATTTTGGAATACCGGCAGGAAACATGGGAAAATTTTATCATGAGAATTCTTCGTCCGCAGGGCTTGACTATTGGCAAGAAATATTCTACAACAGAAGTGCGCGCCTGACCGATTATGTGGGATTTCCCATCATGCACCCCCGTGTCCGGTAACGTCGTAGAGCGGAATGAATTCCGCCTTACCTCTGCTACAATGTCTTTGAGCGATGCAGAAATTTCTCTCTCTTCTCGTCCTCCTGACACTCAGCGTGCCAACCATACCGGCAAGCACGCTCACGCCCATCTGCGCTATCCAGGGCAACACAAAGAGTTCGCCTTACGCCGGGCAAAACGTGACCATCGAGGGTGTGGTGGTTGCCGATTTCGATCAACTTCCCCCGAAGGGTTTTGCGGTGCAGCAGGTCGATTGCGATGGCGATAGCGCCACTTCGGACGGGATTTTCGTGTACCTGGGCACATCGCAAGAAGTCGTGCAAGCCGGCGATCGCGTGCAGGTCAGCGGGCAGGTGGAAGAGCATTACGGCTTGACCCGTTTGCAGACCACACCCGAAAACGTCATCATCCTGGCGCACAACCAGACGCTGCCAACACCTGTCCCCCTGGCTCCTACGTTCGAAGACGATGAAATGTACTATGAGGCCCGCGAGGGGATGCGCGTCGCGCTGACTCAGGCCGTCGTCATCGGGCCAACGGATAGCCGTGGGGAGACCTGGCTGCTACCGGCTTCACTGGGAGTGACGCGCCTGTACTGGGATGCCCTCCAGGGCTACGCAGCCCGTCTGGTACTGGATACGCGCGGGGCGTTCGCGTTGTCCCCTCAGGGACGCGCCGGGGATCGGGTCGACTTCCAGGGGGTGCTGACCTTTGAGGGGGGCACGTACCACCTACAAGCCACGTCTGAACCCCTGCTGTCCCCTGCGGGGGGCGCGCCACCTTCGGGGTTACGGCCCCCTTCTGGGGCCGCGGCGTTCTCCTTTGCTTCTTTCAACTTAGAGAACCTGTTTGACCCCTACGATGACCCAAACACGGATGACACGGTGATTTCCACCGCCGAGTTTCATCGCCGTCTGGAGAAGCACGCCCGCCTGATTCACGACTTGCTGGGTGAACCGGCCTTGATTGCCGTGCAGGAAGTCGAAAACGGGGCGGTGCTGGATTGGTTGACCGCTCGCCCGGAGTTGACGCATACCTACCGCTGGCTTCTGGTGGAGGGTCCCGACCAACGCGGGATTGACGTGGCTTTGCTGTATCGCCCCGACCTGGTCACAATTCTCGACTATGCGCAAGAGCAAGGCTGCACCACGCTGCAAGATGGCCTCGGCCCAGACGGCAATCTGGACGTAACGCAGCCGGTCAACGCCCTGACCTGCGATTCAGACGGTAACGGTACGTTGGATGGCAATCGCCTGTTCTCTCGCCCGCCGTTAACCGTTCACCTGCAAATTGCGCTGGGGAATGGTTCGCAAAGGGAGATGTGGGTCATCGTCTTGCACTGGAAATCAAAAACGCAGGATACCCCCGAAACGGCATACACGCAGCCACGCCGCGTGGCACAAGCGCAGTTCACCGGTGCATTGGCCGCCGAGCACACCGAGATGCCTGTCCTGCTGCTGGGCGATTTGAACGATACCCCCGGCAGCGCCGCGTTGGAAACCCTGTCCGCTTACGGCTTGTTTGATGCGGTAGACACCATCCCTCACGAAACGCGCTACACCTACATCCACGCGGGCATCTCCCAGCCGCTCGACCACGCCTTTGGAAACACCGCCTTCTGGAACGGGACCATCGTGCGCCTGCAGGCCCTGCCCGTAAACGCAGATATGCCGGTGGTCTTCCAATCGCAAACCAGCACATACTACCGCGCCAGCGACCATAATCCGCTATTGGGGGTGTACCTGGAAGCCCCCTATCATGTTTACTTGCCGCTGGTTGGCCGGTGAAAATGCAAAATGCCGTCCACCGTCCACCGTCCATCGTCCATCGTCCGCTGCGCGGCGCTGAGCAGCCCAAACAAAACCCACATATTCGGCAGCGCCAGCGAATCGTAGGACAGGGCCGCAAACGCAAAAATAGCCATCCCCAACAGCCCGCCAAGGCCCCAAAAGCGCGCCGCCCCACCACTGCGCCACATCTGCACCACACTGAGCAGCAGCCCTATCAAAAAAACGAGCCAAAAGATCAGCCCCAACAAGCCGGTTTCGGCCAACAGACGCGCGAACAAGTTCTTGGGTGTAATCAAGCGCGTATTGCCCTGCAAAGGCGTCAACTGACGCACAATCTCCGGCGAACGATGCCACGAGCGATAGGGCAAAGCCTCCGCAAAGTGAAAGGCGTAATTCCCCAGTCCCACCCCCAGCCAGGGCGACTCGGCGTACATGCGATAAGCCGTCTCCCAATACGTCACCCGCTGCCCAACGGCGATATACTCCAGATACGTCAGCCCGCCACGTTCTTCAGGAACAGTCCAGTAGCGCCATAAGCGGGAGAAGTAGGCGTTACGTTGTCCCAAGGAGAAGATTAGCCCTAGGAGCAGCGCGCCCCCCAAGAGCGCCCCCACACCCCACAGCAGGAGCGCACGCCCCCGCAGGTGGCGCGCACGCCCCCAGGGAATCCGCAGCCCCAGGGCAAGCAGCGCCAACCCGGCTAACGCCCCCAGTCCCAGGCGGGAAAACGTGAACAGCGTCACCCCTGCGCCCCAGGCGATGAGGAAATGCTCAATCCTCAGGCCACGCCAGCGCCAGGCAAAGGCGCTGCGCCCGGTTAACGCGGCGGCCAACAGCCACGGCATCCACAAAAAGACAATCTGCTCGGCAAACCAGTTGGGCTCAAAGGTCAGGCCGGAAATGCGGCGCTCAAAAAGCGGGCGGGTGGAAAGGAAACGTTGGATGCGGTTCAGAATATCAAAATAGCGCTTGTCAAAGTGCAAGATGTACACCGCTTGCAGCGTTCCCCACGCCAACGCGAGGGCCATGCCGACATACAGCCAGCGCAATGTACTTTGCAACGTCTCTTCGTCTTGCGGGTACAACGCCACCGTAAAATACAGCCCCAATCCCAGCCCCAACGTCGTCAGGGAGCGTACCGTGCGAGAGAACACGTTCACATCGCGCACTCCTTCTTGCAACAAGAGGGACGCCAACAAGGTGCTGAAGAGCGCCGTCAAGGCGAAGGCCAGCAAAGGCTGGAAATGGCGCGGCAAAGGATGCTTCCACAAGCGTGGCAGCGTGACCAGTAACAACAACCCCAGCAAGGGATACACCATCAGCGGGCGCACCAACGTCGCCCCTCCCACGCCCCCAGGGAAAAAGGGGAAACTGGTCACCGGCAGCGAAATGAGCAACGCAGCCCACAGGATTTTGCGCGTCCGCTCAAGCATCGGGACTCTCCATCCCCAACGCCAACAGACCGATGAGAAGCGCCGTCAAGGCGCCCAGCAAGGTCCCCGTCAGCATCCATGCCCCGGAGGCGCGCACAGCCTGCGCCTCAATGGGTGCGCTGGCTATCCCCTCAAGCGACAAATTGCGCGAGAAGCCATGCGAGGCGGCATTGGCGGCCGCGTATTGGGCATCCAGGGCCTCAAAGTGCGCTTGCAAGGCGGCCTGCGTCTCAGGCAAAGAGGCCTGCTCCTGCTCGATGGCGGTTAGCACGGCCTCACACCAGGTCAGCATTTCATCTGTGGGTGCGTTGGGGGTCGGGAAAGCGTCCAGGAGGTCTTGCCACAGCGGGCTGAACGTGCTCGCCTGCGCAACGATGCCTTGCAATTGCCACCGCTGCAAATCGGAGAGCGGAGCATCTGGCGAGACCGCTGCGGCGGCACGCCAATTCTCCAGAGCGGTATGGGCCTGCGTCAGTACGGCAGCGCGGCGCACCAAATCAACTTGCTGGTCGGCCACAGCCTGCATCTCCACATCCAGGCGCATCACCTGCACGGCGGATTGCAGCGCTTCATCCAGTGCCTCTAACGTGACGGTGCGCCAGACTTCAGCGGCCTGCACGGCCATAGGCGCGGTCGGCGCGGTGACGGTCAAGCGCCACTTGCCCACCGTGCGCCACTGCGGTGAGAGCATGGCCTGCAACTCGGCAGGGGTGACCTGCGCCCAGGCAGCGTCTTGGGCTTGCAGACGAGTCAGCACTTCGGCAACGATTTCATCGCGGCGCACGAATTGATTGAGTTGCTCCAATTGCCAGTTTTTGAAGTCATCCAGGTTGCGAAAATCGTAATACGACGAAGCGTTGCGGTTGTTTTCTTCGGGGGCGCGATAAGCGTGCAGCCCAATGTACAGTTCGGCGGAGGCACGATACTGCGGCGATGACCAGTTCGCCGCGCCCCAACCCAGCAGCGCACCGGCCAGCATCAACGCGGCCATCCACGGCCAGCGCTTTATCAAACGAAAGAGGAATTGAGAGAAAGACCACATAATCAATGCGATGGGTAAAAAATGCGAACGTACGGGGTGGACGATAGGAAGGGCAGGTCAGGTCCCCAAATCCCTGAGACCCAGAATCGGCGGACTAAAGTCCTGCCTTAGTTCGTGAAAGGGGTAGCGGAGGGCAATGCCCTCCGCTACCCCTCCAGCCCAAAGGACTTTCACGAACTGAGCAGGCGGCTTCGCGACAGCGTACTCGCAGAGTAAGCACCCTTTGGGGTTAGCCCCGCGATTCGAGTTCCGGGCAATCACCAATACGTTACATCTTGACAGGCGTTCTCAGATACAGGATACTTAGCACATGCGACACGCACCGAATTTTACCCTAAAAACCGCACTACGCCTGCATCTGGGGCTAAGCGCGCTGGAGGGGGGCATTGCTGCCCTGTGGTTGCTGCGCCTTCCGTCCGAGGGCATGCCAACGCTCCTCCGCTGGGGGATGTTGCTGTTTCTCTTGGGCGGCAGTGCGCTTTCCCTGGCCGGATTGCATCCCCGCGGACAGGTGCGTATCTTGTCGCGCTGGCAGGCCGCCTGGGTGGATACACCACGCAACCGACGGCGCACCTTTTGGCTGCTGCTGGCAGCCTTCAATGGGCTGTACTTGCTCACCCTGCCTCCCGACCTGACAGATGTCTCGGCGCAAACGGTACTCAAGCAAGTTGCACCGCTGTTGTTCTACCTGAGCGTCCTCTGTTTACAAAGCGCGCTGCTGAGACCGGTTTGGAAAACGCTGTTCCGTGATTTACCTGCCAAACGTTTTGCGCTGGGTGTGTTTGCCGGTCTGTTGTTGGCCTGGGCATTTATCGCTCGCAGCAGATGGGGCCTACAACCGCAATCGGAATACTTCTACGAGATGGGCGTTCCCATTCTGGAGAGCCAACTCCTGCTGGTGTGGATGCTCACTATTGCAGGGCGCAAACTGTGGGAGGCACGCTCACTGCGCAGCCTGCGCTTGACTCGTCGCCAGGTAGACGCCCTACTCGTCATTGGGCTTTATCTGATGACCGTGACGCTATGGCAATCAGGGCCCGACCGCTCCACATGGTTCACCACGCTCCCCGCGCCACCCAACAACGAGGTGTATCCGGCTTCCGACGCCTTGCGCTACGACACCACCGCCCAAAACGTCCTGATTGGCAACGGCCTGCAAACCGAAAACGACATGCGCACCCTGCGGCCACTATACACCGGTCTGCTGGCCGCATTACACGCCCTGTTTGGCCTGGGATACAAACAAGTAGCCCAGGCGCAAGTATGGTTACTGGCACTGTGGGTTGTGCCGCTCTACCACCTGGGACGCCGCTTTCACAGCCGCACAGCCGGTGTGTTGCTCACGGCGCTACTCTCGTTGCAAGGCTATACCAACATCGCCTACGCCAACCGCTTCACCATCTCACATGCCCGGTTGTTGATGGCCGACCTGCCGATGACCGTGCTGACGACCACCTTCCTGCTGCTGGCAGTACGCTGGCAACAACGCAGGTCTCCGCGCTGGCAAGATGCGCTATACGGCGGTGCGGTGCTGGGTGCATTGCTGATGGTGCGCCCGGAAAGCATCGTCATCGGCGCAATCGCCCTGCTGACGGCCTTTTTCCACCGGCGGGCAAATCGGCGTCAATGGGCACGTCAGGCGGCGATTTTTACATTGGGTACGGTGCTGGTCACTGCGCCCTGGGTGGGGCGCAACTGGGTGCGGTACGGTAAACCCTTCTTCGACGCTCCCGAAGGGCGGATATATGAAATCATTCAGCGGGCAAAAGACTCCTTCACTCAGCCACCACCGGAACCGCAGGAACCCGAAGCCCTCCCGCCGGTCACGCCCACAACGCAGCCAAACCCCGAAGGCTCCACGGGCAAATTCCCCCATGATGCTCTGCCAACGCCGCCGGTATCCAACAATCTGCCGGTGTTGATTATCCAGCACTACCTGAACAGTGAAATCCAAAGTTTTCTGGCACTGCCGTTGACCTTCCGCCTGCCCGATACGCTGCTCTCCTACGGCTTCATCACCTACCACGACTGGCAGGCGTACCGTCAGGCGCGGCAAGGGGACAATCCGCAAGCGGCCGAGTATGACTTTCACATCCAACTCTACAATCACAACACGCAGTTCTGGGCAGCGTGTTGCGGAGGCGAGGCCTATGTGGCGCGCCTGCCCCTGTGGCCTTACGTCACCGGTCTGCCCTACCCGGCGCGTATGCTGTTGGTGGGCAACCTGCTGCTGGTGGCGTTTGGACTCTCGCTGGCAATCCGGCGATGGGGCTGGGTAGGGGCCTTCCCGGCGCTAGCCCACAGCGCTTACCTGGCGTTGAACGCCTTATTCCTGATTTCCGGAGGACGATACATTCAGCCGGTCAACTGGATTGTGATTTTTTACTACGCCCTGGGGATTGCCGCGCTCACCCTGGGGGTAGGCCGTGCCCTGGGGTGGCTGAAGGGATCAGACGACCTTTTGAGGGGCAGCATCCCCCAGGGAGACCGCGCCCCCCGAAAGGGCGTCCGTTTCCCGCGTTGGGCGGGGGGGATCTTGCCCCTGGGAGCGGTACTGCTTTTGGGGCTGGCCATCCCCCTCGGGGAGCGGGCCTTCCCCCAACGCTATTCCCCTGCTACTCAAACCCGCATGGAGGCGGCCGTCCTGGGGACGCTCTCCTCGGAGGAACGAGCACAGGTGGATGGGCTGCAAATCTACAGTGGGCGGGCGCTATATCCACGCTACCTGAGGGCTGCGGAGGGCAACCCATTGAGCGATGCGCCCTTTGTGGAAGTGCAGCCTTATGGGCGGCTGGTGTTTTTCATCATCGGGCCCTACAATGGCGTTGTGCGCCTGCCGCTAAAGGTCAAGGAGATGAGCACGCCTTTCCCCAACGGCAGCGACGTGGTGGTGGCAGGCTGTGTTCAGGAAGCAGATGGGAAGACATTTTTTGATGCCCATCTGGTGGCGCGGGTGAGCGTAGAGGGGCAAGTGCAAGCGGTGTTATGGCGCAAGGAAGACATCGCCTCAAGTTGCCGATAAACGCAAAAATGCCCTGTTGGAGTCGCAGGGCATTTTGTTTTTGATGGGTATGTCAGGTCAGTGCCTGGGGGAGAAAAAGCGCGGGCGGGAGCGGAAGAAATTGAATGACAGGGCCGAGGCGAATTTGAGCGCCATCAGGCCGTAGTACAACCAGTTGAGCAAAAAGAAGTAATCGCGCGCCAGGTGCTTGCGGTAGTACAGGTAGTAGGAGCGGTGCCAGGCGATGAGCGCCGTGCGAGGTTGCACGCTAGAGCCACCCTGCCCGCCATAGTGGGTAATGTGCGCGGTGGGGACATAATACACTTCCCAGCCGACCTGTCGAGCACGGAAGCAATAATCGGCATCTTCCTGATAAGCGAAGAAATCTTCATCCAGGTAACCGATTTGCTCAATCACCGGGCGGCGAATGAGCATACACGAGCCGGAGACACCATCCACGCGTGCAATTTCGTCTTCGGGCAGGTAGTTGAGCAAGTAGCCGCCAAAGAAAGACGAGCGTGGGAAGAGACGGTGCAGGCGCAAGAAGTACGAGAGCACCGCCCAAGGACGGGATTCTCCACGGCGGCAGGGGCCTTGTAACGTGCCATCGAGGTTGAGCACTTTGGGGCCGCATATCCCGACCTTAGGGTGCTGCTGCATAAAAGAGACCAGCACGTCAAAAGCGGCCTCGTGCACCAGCGTATCGGGGTTGAGCAATGCCACGTAGTCCCCTTGTGCTCGGCGCATGGCACGGTTCATAGGGCGCGTGAAGCCCTCGTTGTGGGTTCCTGGAATAAATTGCACCTGAGGAAATTCGGCTGCCAGCATCGCCTCTACACCGTCTGTAGAGCCGTTATCCGCCACGATGATTTCGTAGGGGATGTGTGTGTGCGCCTGGATGGAATGCAAGCAGGCACGCAAGTAGTCACGGGCGTTAAGCGTTAGGATACAGATGGAGAGCATGAGGGGGCTAATTTTTTTTCGGCTTATTTTGCGCCAATACCTGCAAGTATACCTGCCAGGTCAAGCGGGCGGTGCGCTGCCAGGTGAATTGTGCGGCGCGCGCCAAGCCGCGGGTGCGCAGGTTTTGTGCCAGCGCGGGGTCTTGCAAAATGCGCAGGATGGCTTCGCTTAGTGCAACATCATCCTCAGGAGGGGCATACAAGGCAGCCTCCCCTGCGACTTCGGGCATGGACGAAACAGGGGTGGTGACCACCGGCGTCCCACAGGCCAGGGATTCTAATACGGGTAGGCCAAAGCCTTCATAAAAGGACGGGTAGACAAACACCTGCGCCAAATTATACACGACCGGCAAGTCAACTCGATCTACGTAACCGGTGAGAACGATACGGGCATGCAAATGCGCAGGCACCTGTTCAAGGATGGCTTGTGTCATCCAGCCTTTGCGTCCAACGATGACCAGTGCAGTTTCCGCATCCGAGGCGGCCAAACGGACGTAAGCCCGCAATAGTGCGGGGAGATTCTTGCGAGGTTCGAGTAGCCCCACAAACAGGATGAATTTGGGAGGCAGGTCATATTTACGGGCAACGCGCTCTAGCACCGTAGCATCGTTGATGGGGTGGAAATCGGGCGCAACGCCTAACGGTGTGGCAAAGGTCTTCTCGGCCGGGGCGGCGATCCAACGTTGCATGTCCCGGCGGGTGCTCTCAGAGACGGTAAGCAATGCCGCCGCGCGGTGGGCGCTGCGGCGCATGATAAAGGGGAAAAAGTGTCTTTTAGCGAAGGTGTGGTGCTGGGGATAGTAGAAAAAGGTGGCGTCATGCAAGGTAACGACCACAGGAAGCGGGGCGGCTAGCGGCATGGTGTAGTGAGGGCTATGCAACAAGTCGGGCTTCAGGCGTGCCAGATGCCACGGGAA
>DAOTZN010000208.1:0-1980 GCA_034434095.1 Anaerolineales bacterium | reverse complement strand
CTTATTTGAGCAAACAGGCCTCCGGTTGGATGCAGAAGACCTTTCGTTTGCTGCCGGATTGGATGCACCTGCCTTTTCTGGTGTTGTACGGTCTGACGCGCCCCCTGTTGCCCGCCGCACTGCTGGCGGGGGGCGCGCCGATTTGGTGGGGCATAGCCGTATGGCGTGCCTTGGGGTGGACGGTGTTACTGGTCGGCCTACTCTTGGCCGCAGCGCAGGTGGTGAGCCGCCGGGTCTGGTGGCAATTGCCGGGTGTGTGGTGGGTGCTGATTGTGGTACAGGCGCTGGTTGTCTCCTTGCGTGCCGGCGGGGATATGTGGGATAACCCGCGCTACCGTGCCGTGTTGGTTGTGCCGCAAGTGGCGCTGGCTGCCTGGGCGTTGTGGCAGCAGCGTCAACATCCCTTGGAGAGCGCCCGCCGCTGCTTGCTTGGGTGTGCGTTGGGCGCGTTGTGGCTGATTCCCTGGTATGTGCGCCGTTACACCCCGTTGGATTGGGCTGTGGTCAGTTTGTTCAAGACGCTGGCGTTGGCCGGCGTGACGGCGGTTCTGTCTGTGCTTGCCGTTTGGGCGCGGCGCTGATTGATGCTTGACAAGCACAAGTCTATCGGTATAATTCATCCGCTGAATTTTAAATCATCAAGGAGCGTATTCACATGCGAACAGCCCTGATTACCGGCGTTACCGGTCAGGATGGTTCATACCTGGCCGAATTTTTGTTGCAAAAAGGCTACAAAGTGGTGGGAATGGTGCGCCGCACCAGTACAGTGACCTTTGAGCGGATCAGTCATATCCAGGATGATATTGAAATCGTGCAGGGTGACTTGCACGACCAGAGTTCCCTGGTTGATGTGATGGAAAAGTATCAGCCCGATGAGGTATACAACCTGGCGGCGCAGTCTTTCGTGCCCACCTCATGGAATCAGCCGGTATTGACCGGGCAGGTGACCTCATTGGGCGTTACGCGCATGTTGGAAGCTATTCGCATGGTTAAACCAAAGGCGCGTTTCTATCAGGCCTCCTCCAGCGAAATGTTCGGCAAAGTGCGGGAGGTGCCTCAAAAGGAAACCACTCCCTTTTACCCGCGTAGCCCCTACGGGGTCGCGAAAGTCTATGGGCACTGGATTACCGTCAATTATCGCGAATCCTACAACATGTATGCGGTTTCCGGTATTCTGTTCAACCACGAAAGTCCCCGCCGTGGCCTGGAATTCGTAACTCGCAAGATTACCTACGGGGTAGCGCGCATCAAGTTGGGGCTGGCAGACGAGTTGCGTTTAGGAAACCTGGAAGCACGTCGAGATTGGGGCTTTGCCGGCGACTACGTGCGCATGATGTGGATGATGCTTCAACAGGACGAGCCGCAAGATTACGTCATCGGCACGGGAGTAACCCACGCGGTGCGCGAATTTTGTGAGGCAGCCTTTGGGTACGTGGGCCTGGATTATCGCGATTATGTGGTTCAGGATCCTCGCTTTTATCGTCCGGCAGAAGTGGATTTGTTGGTGGCCGACCCCTCCAAAGCGCGTCAGGTGTTGGGGTGGGAGCCGAAGGTCACGTTTGAAGCCTTGGTTCGCATGATGGTAGATGCAGACTTGAAGCGTGTTTCCATTGAAATGGCCGCCTGAGGTGGACTTGTCGCTATGAAGATTCCGCGTGAACGCTTTGTATCTGTGCTGGCTTTACTGGGCGGGCTGGTCTATTTTTTGCGCGCCTTACAAAATGTTCGTACCCGCACTTCGTTCTTGGATGAAGGGCTGTACCAGTACAAAGGCTGGCTGTATGCTACCGGCCGGGCGGTGCCCTTTGCGGATTACGCCCCCTGGACCAATCACATGCCGCTCTCGTATCTGATTCCGGGTTACGTGCAGCGCTGGTTTGGCCCCTCGCTGGAGGTTGGACGCTATCTTTCGGTCGCCTTCGCACTGCTTTTTTTATTGGGGGTGTGGCTGATTGTCCGTCGCTGGGGGGGGATATGGGG
>DAOTZN010000207.1:0-28574 GCA_034434095.1 Anaerolineales bacterium | reverse complement strand
CGATGAAATGTGGTCATTTGTCCAGAAAAGATGGAACAAACGCTGGCTGTGGACGGTCATGTGCCGTCGAACTCGCCAAATTGTGGCGTTTGTGATCGGGGATCGGAGCGAAGCGACCTGTCGCAAACTGTGGGAGCAAATTCCACCGGCCTACAGGGGTTGCCGGAGTTATAGTGATTTCTGGGAAGCCTACCAACTGGTCTTTCCGGCTGAGACACACGAATGTGTTGGCAAAGGCAGCGGACAGACCAATCACATGGAACGTTGGTATTGTACCTTGGGACAATCTTGTGCACGATTCGTCAGAAAAACACTGTCGTTTTCGAAATCGGACGCCATGCACGAAATTGTGACACGGCTCTTTATCATCCGTCATAACTTATCACTTGTTACTTGACCACTACCTGAGCGTTTTATCCCTTTCGCCCTCCCCCTGCTGCAACACTTGCCATTCTATTCGGTCACAAGGGGTTGATACGCATTAAACCAGGATACTTTCCAAACGCAAGCGGCAAGATTCGGAAGCCTGCTTACGATATTTTGACAAATTTCTAACGCTCGTCTAATTTCTGCTTAACTTTGGCAGAGTATAAACCTGCGCGAAATAAGGCTCGACAGGTAGAGAATAGGTATACGCCTATGCTCATCGTCGAGTAAAACGACCTCGGTTTTCTGAGGTTCTGAATTTTTTACGTGTGAGGCCTCAGGATGCCGGGGGGCTTTTTTGTTTCCAGATCAGATTAGGAAAGGAGATAGAACATGACGCGTAAAAAACTCTCTGTTATCTTGTTGCTTGCCTTGTTGCTCAGTGTAACGGTCGGTACACCGGCCCGGGCACAGGAGAATACTCCTCCAAGCCCCAAACTCTTCTTGTCAACCACGTATCCCTCCCAGGTTATCAGTGTAGATGAAGACATCTCGCTGAACCTGGCGCTGGAAGCTGAGGGACAGCCGCAGTTAGTTTACCTGTCTATGGGCAAACTACCCGACGGATGGACGGCCACCTTCCGTGGCGGCGGGCAAATTGTCAAGGCGGTGTACGTTAGACCCGGAGAGACCGCGCGCGTGGATTTGAAACTGGAAAACGATGGCACGCTGCCGGCCGATACATATCACTTTGTTGTCGTGGCCAAAAGCGAGGTGGCGAGTGCAGAGTTGCCCATCGAATTGACAACCGAAGCAAAATTGCCACCCAAACTAACCCTTACCAGTGATCTTTCTACCATCAAAGGTGCTCCTAACACAACTTTTCGTTATAACTTGACGTTGAAAAACGAAGGGGATCAGGAAATCACCGTCAATCTGCAGGGCGATGCACCGGACACCTTCTTGCTGACCTTTAGGGTTGCCGGTCAAGAGGTCACCGGCTTTCCCATTGAAGGTGGCGAGACCAAACGCATTACGGTTGAGGCGCAACCTGTAGTCGAGGTGGATGCCGGAACCTACCCCATCCACGTGCAAGCCGTTGGCGGTGACTTGCAGGCCGATATAGACCTCACGGCAGAAGTGACCGGGCAAGCCAAACTGACCGTGCTCGGTTTGGACGGACGGCTTTCTGGGCAGGCGAATGCCGGAAAAGAAGCCAATATCAAATTGGTAGTGCAAAACACCGGCAGTGCAGCAGCGCGTGGCATAAAGTTGACCTCTATAGAACCGAATGGCTGGAATGTCTCCTTTGACCCGGCTGAGATCGCCTCGGTTGCCGCCGGCGATTACACCGAAGTAACGATGAACCTGACGCCCCCAAAGGATACTATCGCGGGGGATTACATGGTCACTGTGCGAGCGCATACCGTGGATAACGTCAGTGCTTCGGGAGATTTTCGCATCACGGTCACCACGTCCACCCTGTGGGGCATCGTCGGCATTGCTCTGATTGCCATTGCCCTCGCAGTGGTCTTGCTTGCTGTTGCCCGCTTTGGACGCCGCTGATTCCCTGAGGAATCGAGAGGAGGTGTCCAATGCGTGAGATAGTTATTGAAACCAATGCTCTGACAAAAAAATACGGTTCGGTCATCGCCGTGAATGCGTTAGATTTGAACATCTATCGTGGCGAAGTGTTTGGCATTTTGGGGCCCAATGGCGCTGGGAAAACAACCACCATCTTGATGCTGCTTGGGCTGACCGAACCAACCGCAGGCTCAGTACGTGTCTTGGGGATGGACCCGACGCGTGACCCGTTGGGTGTTAAATCGCGCGTTGGGTATATCCCCGACCGCATTAGTTTTTACGATGACCTGACAGCCTGGGAGAACTTGTTCTACACCACCCGTCTCAATGGCCTATCGCGTAGTGAAGCCTATCAGCGCATTGAAAAGGCCTTGCAACGGGTTGGGCTAATGGAGCACAAAGACCAACGGGTGCATACCTTCTCCCACGGGATGCGTCAGCGCCTGGCTGTGGCCGATGTGCTCATCAAAAATGCCGAAATTATCATTATGGATGAGCCTACCCAAGGCATGGACCCAGAATTGGCCGAGCACTTTTTGAAACTGATTCGCACCCTTAAAGAGGAGGGGATTACCATCCTGCTCTCCTCCCACCTGTTGCACCAGGTACAAGCCGTGTGTGATCGGGTAGGCCTGTTCTATAAAGGGAAGATGGCGCTTTCGGGGACGGTGGCCGATCTGGCGCGCAAAGTGCTCGGCGAGGCCTACCTGATTCACCTCGAAGTTGCTGCAGGTTCACCCGATGTTGAGCCGGCCCTAAAGGCAATGGACGGCGTGGTAAACGTAGGACGCGAAGATGGCGCACCCAATCGGTATGCCATTTCGGCGGCGAACGATCTGCGTGCCGAAGCCGCACAGGCCGTCATGCAAGCCGGTGGCAAGTTGCTTTCGCTTGACATCGAAACCCAAAGCCTGACGGATATCTACGTGCAGTATTTTGAGGAGGTGAAACATGGCAAAACAAGCCGTCACTAAAAAACGCACCGGCTCGCCGTGGACCGGAGTAGGCGCGGTGCTGGCGAAAGAACTGGCCGATCACCTCACCAGCGCCCGCATGCAGATTCTGGAACTCCTGATTGTACTGACTGCCGCCGGTACGGGCTATGCTGCTTTGCAAAACTTACAGCGTGGCAGCGATGCACATTTCCTTTTTCTGCAACTCTTTTCCACCAGCAAAGACCCCTTACCTTCCTTTGCCGGATTCCTCGGCTTCCTGGTGCCGTTGATTGCCATTGCCCTGGCCTTTGATGCCATCAATGGCGAATTCAACCGCCGTACCTTTTCGCGCCTGCTCTCACAGCCGATTTACCGTGATTCGGTGCTGATGGGCAAGTTCCTGGCCGGGCTGGCAACGCTAACCCTGGTGCTGACCGCCATCTGGCTGCTCATTTTCGGCATTGGTCTGCTGGGGTTGGGCGTGCCGCCCACCTCCGAAGAAACCGGCCGGGCCATTATGTTGCTGGTGATGACCATTGTGTATGGCGCATTCTGGTTAGCGATTGGCATGCTCTTCTCGGTGGTTTTTCGCCAACCGGCAACAACCGCAATGGCTGCCATTGCAACGTGGTTGTTCTTCATGCTTTTCTGGAACATGATTGTCAACCTGGTTGCCGCCGTCTTGTTGCCCGTTCGCTACGGATTGCTGGATGAGGTTTTAGCGCGCGCCAACTTGACCCTGGCGCTCAGCCGTATTTCTCCCAATACCCTCTTTGTGGAAGCCGCTATCGTCTTGCTAAACCCAACCATCCGCTCGTTGGGGATGATTTTACCAACCGATATGCAAGGCGCGCTGTTGGGCTCTCCGCTGCCGTTGGGGCAAAGCATTGCCCTGATGTGGCCGCACCTCACCGGCTTGACTGCTGCTACCATCCTGATTTTCGCGCTCACCTATGTTCTTTTCCAGCGCCAGGAGATTCGAACTTGACCCCAGAAGATACGAACCGGCCCCACAGGTGGCCGGCAAGTGGACAGAATACAAAACACCCGCGGGAGATTTCCTGCGGGCGTTTTTCTGTGGGCGCGGAGGGGCTCGAACCCCCGACCTCACGGATGTGAACCGTGCGCTCTGACCAGCTGAGCTACGCGCCCCGGTTGGTTGGATTGCGCCGCACATTATACACGATGGTGAGCCTCTCGGCAAGTGTTTTGCGCGGTTTTCTCAAAGTTTGCGATGACACTGCCCCCGGGATGCCGCTTGCGAGGTTCGAGTCACCCCGCCCGGCCTGAATTTTCCCCCAAGAAATAACGTAATCACCTACCTGGCGGGCATAGTTCACAAATTTCAGCAAACTGAAGTACCGCCGACCTACCTGTGCCACCTGTGCCACCTGTGCCATGTAATGGTATGTAATGGTACGCAGTGATATGGTCGGCCTTGCCAGGCAGAGCCTGGCGATACATTTGCTAGAAAGGCGTTCGTGTTTAACAACACCCGCGGATGATTTGGAAAACCGGCTGGACAGTTACGAAATAACACAGGGAAACCAACCAAACTTCGTGCCTTTGGGCTTTGTGGTGAAAAACGCTTCGTAAAGTCTGGCGATTCGGCAATGTTGGAGTAGTAGTGGATGGCATTGCCCTCCACTATCCCTTTCACGAACTGAGGCAGGACTTCTGTCCGACTCCGCGCCGTGACATTTGGTTGTAACTGAAAGCCGCACCATGAATGTGGCATTCGGCATATTGCATACGCCCCGCACCCAATGGGGACGTGTCCTACACGGGCAACCCAAAGTGTCTGCCAATCTCCGAATCATCCTTTTAGGATGCTGAAAAAGTGGATATCGGCTCTAGTAGCCCCCAGCGTCCGGCAGCCAGGTAAAGGATCTCGAGAATTAAATCCTCATAGGCAATGCCCTCGGCAGCGGCCTGAAGGCACAGGTCACTATAACCGGGGGTTAGGCCGGGAAGGGGATTGATCTCCATCAGGTACGGTTCCCCGTTGGCATCCAACCGGATGTCAACGCGCGATATATCCTGTGCATTCAGAATGCTGTGTGCGCGTAGGGCCAAGTGGTGTAGTTTTTTAGCCAGGGTTGGCTCTAGGTCTGCCGGGCAAAGGTAGTCTGGAGCACCTTCTTTACCTATTTGCTGCGCTTTCGCAGCGTGACTGTAGATACCAGGTGTGACAGATTTATTTGTATATAGTTCTAAAATGGGAAAGCGGTGAAAACCATCGCTGCCGTACCATTCTGGGTGCCGACCGAACAATTTTGCTTTAGATTGGCCGATTTGTCCAACGGTGAATTCACGCCCGGACAGGTAACTCTCGACCAGAGCCGGTTGCTTGTAAGTCGCAATGACGTATTTGATACGTTCGCGTAGATCTTCCGGATTTTCAACTCTGGCTCTCATATCAACGCCCATGCCGGTGCCTTCCCGGGCTGGCTTGACGAATAGAGGAAAGCGCAGGTTGTATCGCAGGTTTTCATCTCCACTGATGAACTCCTGAAAAGGAGCGACGGGCAGACCTCGGTCACGCCAGATACGTTTGGTCAGGGTTTTGTCCAGCGCAATTGCGTTGGTCAATACCCGTGAGCCGGTATAGGGGATTTTGAGCATTTCAAGCAATGCCGGCACCTGGGCTTCGCGAGCATCTCCCCCTAACCCTTCGGCGATATTGAAACAAATATCCGGTTTGAATTCTTTTAACCTATAGGGCAAATTTTCATCTGCTATGATAAATTCGGTCTTGTGGCCATCGGTCTCTATGGCCGCCTGGATGGCATTGACGGTTTCGATATGGTCGAAGTCGGCGTAGGCATCGGGCGGGACGCCGGGTGGTCGCGGGGCGTTTTCATCTTTGATATTGGCCAAAACGGCTACGCGCCACGGACGATTGGGACGTGCGGTAAGCCCGGGAGGGCGATCGTTTTCTTGTTCTTCTGAAGTATCAGCCATTTTATTTCTCCTTGGTGAGTAAAAGGAACTGCAAGCAAAGCAGTATACAACCGAGAAATGGAAAATGCAAGGATTTTGCGATGATTACGCGCACATCCTGCGACGGTGGTATGGTGAGAACGTAGCGTCCATTCAAAAACCCTCAGATTTTCCTCATCATCAATAGCCGCCCTCGGGATAGGCATTGCCAGCCTTGCTCCTGGGTGAGCCATTTCTCGGCGGCGAGTTCGTGGGCCGCGGTGGGCAGTTCCAACTGTAATTGCTGGAATGTAACCCCGTAAGTACGCAGGGCAGCGTGTAGCCAGTGGAGCAGGGCTTCATCGTGCAGTTCGGCCAGTGGACAGGCCAAGTAGGCGCGATATTTGCCGCCCAGGCCTGCGATGCGCAGGTAGCCGTGCACTTTTGCGCCGCGCAGACAAGCCCAATGGCGGGCGTATCCTTGCCAATCGTGACGGGCAAAAGGTTTTTCCAGTAGGGCTTTGGCTGCCCAGCCCATGCCGCTACGGATAGCGCGTGCCTGCCAGGTCTCGTAGGCGGGCAGCGTTTCGGCAGGGGCGAGTTCCTGCACGCTCCAGGGTTCTTTGGGGTTGGGCAGGTATTTTGGGGTTTTCAGCAACCACCTGCGGGTCCGCCAGGGCTGTGCTCCCAGGGCGGTGGAAAAATTCAGGGCGACGGTATTTTCGGCTGCCAGGGTGCCCATCAGAATGGATACGTCCTCATTACGGGCTGCTTGTGTGGCTTGTGCTACCAGGGCGCGGCCTATCCCCTGGCGGCGGTGCGCTTCCAGGACGACCAGACTATCGATGAAGTATGCCCTGCCCATCGGTCGGGCGTACAGGTAGCCGAGCCGCTGACGGTCGCGGTGCGCCAGCCAGGCATGTTTACTGCGCAGGTAGGCGGATGGCAGGATAAAGAAACGCAGCGCCAGGCGGCGAAGGAGGGACATGTGCGCAAAGTCGGGGTCGAGCGGGCGTAGGGCGCTAAAGTCTTGTCCGGCAGCCCACCAGGCCATTTGCCGGTTGGCCGGGAAAATATGGAAATTCATCATGCCAAAAGTATACCCTGCTCTTTGACGCTTTGCCATCTGTGGGCTATACTTATACATGCTGGGAAACGGTTCCAGAAGTCCCGTTGGATGACTTCTATCTGAAATAAAATAGGAGGTTTTTTTATGGCCAACACGACATTCAAATTGACTTATGCCACCATGTTCAATCCCCCGGAAGAATTGCACACGCGCTTTGAAGAGGCGCTGGCAACCTGGCAGGGGAAACTGGGGCAGGAGTATGCGTTGATCATTGATGGGAAGGATCAATTTACGGCGGAGAAGTTTGAAAAGCGCTCGCCGGCAAACACCGATTTGGTATTAGGGGTCTTTCAAAAGGGCGGGGTGGCCGAAGCGGAAGCGGCTTTGAAGGCTGCCCGCAAGGCTTTTCCGGTGTGGAGCAAGATGCCCTGGCAGGAACGCGTGGCGCTGCTGCGCAAGGCCGCCGATTTGATTGACCAGCGTATTTTTGAAATTGGTGCTGCAATGGCGCTCGAGGTAGGCAAAAACCGCATGGAATCGTTGGGCGATGTAGCCGAGACGGCCGATTTGGTGCGTTATGCCTGCTATCAGATGGAAAAGAACAACGGCTTTGTGGTTGAGATGGGCAAGGACCCCCTGGTAGGGTACGAGGCCACCAATATCTCGGTGTTGCGCCCCTACGGCGTATGGTTGGTGATTAGCCCCTTCAACTTCCCCACTGCCTTGACGGGTGGCCCGACCGGCGCGGCGCTGGTGACGGGCAATACCGTGGTTGTGAAGCCCGCCAGCGATACGCCCTGGACGGTGCGCCTGTTGAGCGAGTGTTTCCGCGATGCCGGCTTGCCGGATGGCGTCATCAATTATGTGACCGGGCCGGGCAGCACCCTGGGACAGGCGCTCATTGATAGCCCCGAGGTGGATGGAGTGACCTTCACCGGCTCTTTCGATGTTGGGATGGGCATTTACCGCTCGGTGGCACAGGGCCGTTACGTGCGCCCGGTGATTTTGGAGTTGGGTGGCAAAAATCCGGCCATTGTTTCCCGCCATGCCGATTTAGAGCGCGCCGCGATTGGGATTGTGCGCTCGGCCTTCGGCTTGCAGGGGCAGAAGTGCTCAGCCTGCTCGCGAGTTTACATTGAAGAGCCGGTTTATGACCAGTTGGTGGAACGCCTGGTGGCGCTGACCAATAGGTTGAAGGTTGGCGATCCGACGGAACGCGATGTTTACATGGGGCCGGTGATTAATAAGAATTCTTATCGGGATTTCCAGAACTTCGCCGAGGAACTCAACCAGGCGGGCACGTTCCTGACCGGTGGCAAGGTGCTGACCGGTGGCGATTACGACAAAGGTTACTTCTGCCCACCCACGTTGGTTGCCGATGTCCCCTGGGATCATCGCTTGTGGATGCATGAAATGTTTGTGCCGATTACCATGGTTACCAAGGTGGCGAACCTGGAAGAGGCCATGAAAGAAGCCAACAAGGTGAATTATGGCTTGACGGCCGGTTTCTATGGTTCGGAAGAAGAGGTAGAATGGTTCTTTGAGAACATCGAAGCCGGTGTAACGTACGCCAACCGTCCGCAGGGTGCCACCACCGGTGCCTGGCCTGGCTTCCAGCCCTTTGGCGGTTGGAAGGGGTCTGGCGCGAGCGGCAAGAATGCCGGTGGGCATTATTACCTGCCGCTGTACATGCACGAGCAAATTCGTACCCTCATTCGCTAATTGTGCCATGCGAGGGGCGGAAGCGTTGCCCGCCCCTCGCACTTTTTAGGAGCGCGGGAAGATGGCGTATAAATTCGGGCGATTTCTGCTTGTTGTTGGTGTGTTGCTGGTGGTTTTGTTTATGATCACAGATTATGGAGGCCGCCCGTGGTTTTTGCTATTTTTCATCGGCGCGCCATTGGCGACGCTGGGAGCAGTGTTGATGTATCGTTTCCGTACGCCTCCGCAACCCAGCAAGCGCTTTTCAATTTTCAAGAAGAACAAAAAATAAATTTCTCTTATGAATAAAGTGCTACCACTCTCAGAGGCCATCGCGCGTTACGTGCATGATGGCGATGTAGTGTATGCCGCCGGTTTCACTCATCTGATTCCCTTTGCCGCCGGGCACGAGATCATCCGGCAGGGGCGCCGGGATTTAGTGTTGGCGCGCGCCACCCCAGATTTGATCTACGACCAGATGGTGGCGGCCGGCTGCGCCCGTAAGGTCATTTTTTCCTATATGGGGAATCCCGGCGTAGGGTCGTTGCGCGTCGTGCGCCGTGCCATAGAAAGCGGGCAACTGGCGTGGGAGGAGTACTCTCACTTTGCGATGATTACTCGTTTGCAGGCTGGCGCGGCCGGGTTGCCTTTCTTGCCCATCAACCCAACGGCAACGGATGATTTGCAGCGCGCCAATCCGCTTTATCGCACGGTTACTGACCCGTATTCCGGCAAGCCGGTTACCGTGGTACCGGCGCTCACCCCGGATGTGGCCATTGTGCATGTACAGCGCGCCGATGCGTTGGGGAACGCCCACATTTGGGGCATTATCGGCGAGCAAAAGGAGGCCGCCTTCGCCGCCCGACACGTGATTATCACGGCTGAAGAAATCGTGCCCGAGGAGATTATCCGCTCTGACCCCAACCGTACGCTCATCCCCGGTTTGATTGTGGATGCCGTCTGTCATGTGCCCTACGCTGCCCATCCATCCTACACGCAAGGTTACTACGACCGCGACAACGATTTTTACCTGGCCTGGGATGCTATCAGTGCCGACCCGGCCCGGTTACAGGCTTACCTGGACGAATGGGTGTACGGCGTGCCCGATCGAGCGGCCTACTGGGAGAAACTCGGTCCAGAGGTGCACCAACGCTTGCAGGTGGCGCCTTTGGAGAGTCTGCCGGTAAATTATGGTAAGTATTGACGATGAGAATCCCGTATTTGAGATTGGGTGAACAGGGCGAGGTATTGCATTTTGCACACGCCAACGGTTACCCTCCGGCGGCTTATCGGCCCTTGTTGGAGCGTCTCGGTGCACACTATCGGGTGTATGCGATGGAAGGACGTCCCTTGTGGCCGGGGGCTTCACATGCCGTGTTGACCGACTGGCGTCCCCTGGCAAGCGACTTGATTAATTTTCTGGATGATCACCTCAGCCCGCCGGTGATTGGCATGGGACATTCTGTGGGTGCGAATGCCACCCTGAGGGCGGCTATTTATCGCCCGGATTTGTTCCGCTCCCTGGTGTTGATTGATCCGGTGCTGTTTGCTCCTTGGGCCAGCGTGTGGTGGACGCTGATGTACTACACCGGCCTGGCGCGCCATGTGCATCCGTTGGCGCAAGGGGCGCGTCGTCGTCGGCGTTTCTTTGAGAGCAAGCAGGCCATGTTGGAAAACTATCACACCAAGCGCGTCTTCCGCCGTATGGACGACCGGGCATTGCAGGCTTACGTAGATGCCCTGGCAGTGCCCACCCCCGATGGACAGATTACGCTGCGGTATTCGCCGGAATGGGAAGAGCGCATTTACATCACCGGTTTGCGCGCCGACCTGGAGATTTGGCGCGGCCTGCGGGACTTAAAATTGCCGGTACTCATCATTCGCGGGGAACGCACGGATACCTTTTTCGCCAGTACGGCTGCTCGCTTTCAGCGCAAAGTGCCTCATGCGCGTATCGTCACTTTGCCGGATAGTACCCACCTGCTGCCCCTAGAGCGCCCTGAGGAAATAGCGCGCGTGACCAGAGAGTTTTTAGACTCGCTGGAGTCTGCCTAATCCACAGTTAAACCATTCTCCTGAATAGTCGGCGTTCAGTTTTATGTGAAGAGAAAAACGCTGCGTAGCGGTTACAAATGACACAGATTTTGATGCCGTTTCTCCACGAGTAGGCCGGTGATACCGCTGCGCCCCTACTCCAGACAACTATCCCATGAACCAACCTGCTTATACTTCCTCTGAATTGTTAACGGTAAATGCCGCCCGCTTATTGCAAGATGGCGATGTTGTTTTTGTGGGGGTGGGATTGCCAAACCTGGCCTGTAACCTGGCAAGGTACACCCATGCTCCCAACCTGGTGATGATTTATGAGGCTGGCGTTATTGGCGCCCAGCCCAGCCGTTTACCGCTTTCCATCGGCGATCCGACGTTGGTGAGCGGCGCCACCGCAGTTTGTAGTATGTACGACATCTTTGCCCTGTACTTGCAGCGCGGCAATGTGGATGTCGGCTTTTTGGGTGGCGCACAAATTGACCGTTTTGGCAACATCAATGCCACCATCATTGGGGATGATTATGAGCACCCCAAGGTGCGCTTACCCGGCTCTGGCGGGGCGGAGTTGATTGCGGCCTGGGCGAATCGCTGTTACATCATCACCAAGCACCAAAAGCGCCGTTTCCCTGAACGGGTGGATTTTATGACTTCTGCTGGTTTTTTGCGTGGACGGGCGCAACGCGAAGCCGCGGGCGTACGTGGCGGCGGGCCACAAGCGGTGGTCACCGATATTGGCATCATGACGCCGGACGAAAACGGTGAATTGATTTTGACCGCCCTGCACCCAGGCCGCACAGTGGAGGAAGCCCGCGCTAACACCGGCTGGGACTTGAAAGTGGCGCCGGATATCCGCACTACCGAGCCGCCGGATGCCGAAACTTTGCGCATCTTGCGGGAAGAACTTGACCCACAGGGCATTTATCTCAAATAGGCGTTGTGCTTTGAGGGGATATTGTGTCAGGGGTAATTGCTCAGCCTGCACAATGTTCCCCCGCCGTTGCAGCGAAGCGGTCTTTGGGCGCGCCGACCCCCAGGTCGGCAGGTTGGGGCAACCCCAAAGCCTTAACGCAAAGTCGCCAGGACGCCAAGGGTTTTTCGGGGGAAGGCCTGCGCAATGTTTCCCCGCCGTTGCAGCAAAGCAATCTCTGGGCGCGCCGACCCCCAGGTCGGCAAAGTGGGGTGCCTGGGCGCTCCGATCCCCAGGTCGGCAGGTTGGGGCAACCGGAAAGCCTTAACGCAGAGTCGCCAGGACGCCAAGGGTTTTTCGGGAGAAGGCCTGGGTTTGGGGCTAAAACGTGATTTTCTCTTTTTATTTCCCCACAACGCGTTCCCGCCACAGCGTTTGCAAACGATGGCGTACATCTTGCCAGCCGGTGCGTATTTGTACCATGGGGTCTTGGACGCGCCAGGAGGCGCTCTCTTTTTCTGCGCTGGCGTGCAAAAAACCGCTGAAGCGGAACCAGAAGATAAGCATACGGTAAAGTGGCAAAAAGGGCAGCGCCCACAGCGAGCGGAAAATACGCCGGCGGCCCTCTTTGTCCACGCCCGTCCAGGCGACGATTGTCCATACCGCGTCAATGAGCAGGTAGAACAGGTACATCAAGAGGAAGGCAATGATCAAAAGAGAAGCGGAGTAGCCAAAAACCAGCAGTACGGGGGTGAAAAAAGTCCACAAGAAGCGCGGAAAAGACAAGGTGTGATCAATGAGTAATACCCGTCCTGGCCGGAAGCCGCGCAGCGACCACATTGGGCGCTTGAGTAACGCTTGATGTCGGGCGCTGACTTCCATTTGGCCGCGTTGCCACCGCACTCGTTGGGCGTAAAGCGCCGAAAGAGATTCGATAGGGTGCACGTAGGCGATGGCCGAGCATACGCAGCCAACGTGTTTATCTTGCAGGCGTTCGTATAACTCAAAGGTCAGGTCGGTATCTTCGGTGACGGTATCCTGGCTGTACAGGTAGGTTTCCAGCAAATTCTCCCTGCGGAAGACCGAAAAGGCGCCGGAGAGGGTGTATAGGTTGTGCTGTACGCTCTGGAATTGCCGTCCCACCTGAAAGGCCGAGATGTATTCCAGAAATTCGCAGGTGCCCAGGAAGGTGCGGGTACGGCTGGACCCTTTGGGGGGAGGTAACACCCGTATGGCACCGGTCACCGCGGCGAGGGATGGGTCGGCTTCCATGGCTTCGACAATTTTTCGTATCGCGTCCGGTGCCAGCACCACGTCGCTATCGATATTGAAGATATAAGTCCCTTTCATCAGGTGGATGCCGGCATTCAACGCCCAGGCCTTGCCCTGGTTGATAATGCTGTGCCAATTCATTGAAAGTGGCAGGCGGTTTTGTAAATGTGCGAAGATGCGAAAAGAGTGGTCTGTTGAGCCGTTGTTTACCAGCAGAACATCTATATGATCCAGTGGGTAATCTTGCCGGGCAATGGAACGCAGACAAGCGGCCAGGGTGTTTTCGCTGTTATAAACCGGGATAATGATTGAAATGCGTGGATGGTGCGTGAGCGGTGGGATGTCTCGCATCTTTAGGCGCGCTAAAAAGACGCCTACCAGACTGGCGAAAGCGGAAAAACCGTCTACCAGCAAGGGGGCCAGAAGCCATACGCCCCAGAAGAAGACGAAATTGAGAATTTGCTGATTCATAGTTCCCCCTGTATTGTACCTTGTTTATGTAGGAGATGACGGAACTAGTGAATGTTTTTCCCGATGCTGGTTGCGCTGAAAAATAATTTTCAATGCCCGATCTGTTTTCGCCCCCGCGTGCTATTGTAATGCTTCCTCGGAGGTAGCGCTCAGGTCGCGTAATACCGGGGAGGTGACTAACAGCCAGTACAGCCCAATGGTCAATAAAAAGAAGAAAGTTTTTCCGGCGTAGGTGTGTGCCAATACCAACGTATTTTTCCCAAAGGCGTGTAGTAAAACCACAATTAGCAGCAATCGCAGGACGTTGGCGAACCAACTGGCGAACAGTCCAAAGGCGATTGAGCCTATCCGTCGGTGCAATGCCCAGCCGGGGTAGAACCAAATCAGGCTGATGAGCACACAGATTTCCAGCAGCCCTGAGGATTCCACCCCAATTTTGAGCATCGTCCAGCCCATGGTTTCACCGACGCGTTGCACTACGACCAGGACGAGCAAGACATCTGGGGCACGTTCAAAAATGCGCGTGGGAATATCGAGGTAGTTGGCCACCGAGTGTACTGTCCAGGCGGTAGAGTAGGCCAGTAACGGTTCTACATCGAAAATCACGCGTGCCAGCCACACCAGGACGTAAGCCAGCCCTATGACACCTACCAGGTAATACAGCAGCCAGACGCGGTAATAACGCAGGAAAAGCACTGCACCCAGCCACAGTAATATCAGTACCAGACCCAACCAGATCAAACCGTCATTCTCCTATGGATATTCCGTCTCTGGTGTGTACGAGAGAACCGAGCGTCTTGTTTTCAGGTGTGTTTCTGTTTGCGTTTCAGGTACGTAAACCACAAGACCCCGGCCAAAAGCAATACAGTCAGTAAGCCGATGCCCAATGCGTTCGCAGGGCTCCATGTTACGATTTGGCTCCAGTCGGATATGTATGAGGTATTCAATACCTGGCTCCAAAGTTGCATATCCATCGTTTGTCCAGGAGTAATTCCCAGCACGTCCATGGGTACCCCCCATTCTACCTTGAAACCGCCCTCCTGATTGCTCTCGCCCCAATCTACATTGGTTGCAATGGTCTGAACCCAGTTTCCGTAGCCGTCATAAACCACGACATCTACTTGTGAATGGCTTCCTATCGGATGGTAGTAGATCTCTATTATCCACTCCGCGTAGCCGTCTTGATTAGTGTCCAAAAGCAAATCATAATATACCCACTGGCCGCCGCCCCCCCACCGTTCGGCCATGAAATACAGGGTAGAATCGCCAGGGTTTGTGGCAAAGCAGAAGGTTCGGATATCACTGGTACTGAACCCCCATTGATCGTTCTGTGGGTCGGAGACACAAGACTGCCCAACCCAATCGTTGAACTGACCATCCAGGACGATTGTGCCCGCTGTTTGTGCATAAGCAGGGTGAATTGTGCCGAACAAAAGCAAATATACAAGCAAAAAAGTAAATAAACGAAAGGTTTTCATGATTGTTGCCTCTTGAGCCATTGGGCACTGAATACCAGCCCCCAGATCGCCAGGGCGGCCAGGGAAACTCCCTGCCCAATCTGATAAATAAGTGTATGATGCAAGCGGATTGCCACATGGTGATTGCCGGCCTGTGCCTGAAACGCGAGCAAGTTCTCGAAAGTTTTAATTGGTACCGGTTGACCGTCAATGGAGACCGTCATGCCTTCGTGAACGGCAACCGGCATAAATAACCAGGCATCTTCTTTCAGTGCGTAGTTGAATTGGTAGCCGCTGGCGCTGGGTTGGTAGTTTTCCAAAGGTACGGTTTGATAGGTGTTTAGCGCATCTATCGGTGTGGCGAGCAGTTCACCCAACAGGCGTGTGGCCTCCAAATCGTGGCTAACCAGGGCGTGGTAGGGCAGGTTACCGCCTACGAACCATACACGTCCTTGACCGTACGTGTTGTACCCTGTCAGGGTAGCGTTTTCTCCCAGGTAATCGTAAGTCAGGTCTGGGGTTTGCAGCCCTTGGGGGGTGTAGGTGTGCCACAGGCTATGGGGTTCCCCAAAGGGCAGTAGAGCGTACTGACCAGATGTGCCTTGCGCTTGTATGGGGTCAGGAGGCAACACAATGCGTTCCCCCCACACGTCCAGGAAGTGCACAATGTGCGAGATCGGATCCTCTTGTGTTTGGGTGAAATCTACTACAAAGGTGACGCCCGCTTCGACAGCCTGACGTACCAGTGCTTCGGCCTGCAAACGGTCGTGCCAGACAAAACCGGAAAGCACAACCACGGGATAACGCGTTAAGGTTGCCAGGTCGTAATCGTCCACGTAGGGGGAGGAGCCGGCAATGATTTGTGGAAATAAGTAGGAAAAATTACGCGCCCCGCGTCCGATTCCCAGGATGCGCCATTGAATGATAAAAGCGCGTGGCTGACCGTCACGATGATAGAGTGTCAAACTATCGTCATCGTAGGCGGGTTGATAACCGGCGGCCTCTAAGCGGGCTGCCAGCCCGGGAGCAATCTCTAAATCCTTGAGTAATAGCACATCGTCGGTGCCGAAGAGGGAAAGCCGGTCGAAAACGTAGGCATCGCGGGCATAAATTAACCCATCCTCCAGCGCGGAGATGGTGGTGGCGGCCCGCGCCCCGTAATACGACCAGCCATAGACCTGCTCGCGCCCGCTTATGGCAGTTAGGAAGTAGGAAGGCGCCGGGCCAAGTCGCCCCTGGTCGAGGGTGGCAACTCGCCAGCCGGGGAGGTGTGCCAGGATGTTGCTGACGCGTACTTGTTGTTCGCTGGGTTGCCGCAGATGCACCAGACGTAGAGAGGGGACGCAATCCAGCGCAACCAGCGCAAAGAGTATCCATACCAGCCAGTGAGCACGGCTTTTAATGGCCTGCGCCTGCCATAGCACGGCCAGGAGCAGCATGAATCCGGAAATTCCCAGGAAGCGGTAGGGCATCATCAGGGAACTAAGCGGCAGGGCATTGTACAGGGTATTGAAGCCGGGGGTGTTTATCAGAATGCCAAAGGCGCCGACCAACGTCAGGCTGACGGTGGTCGCGCTGCGCCCTTTGCGTACCAGCAGGCCAAGAATGGGGAGTACCAGCAAGGGTGCACCGATGTACAGGATTTCAATATTTTGCAGCCGCAAGAGCGGGTTTAGCAGTTCCCGCCACGGGTAGGTGATGCGCGCCCAGTAGGAGGTATCCAACTCGGTGATGCCGCCTGTCAGGCTGGGGAGCAGCCACCAGCCCGAAAGCATAATTCCCAGTCCCAACAAAACCGGAACGAACAGCGCTCGCCAAATGGTGGTCTTCTTGCCTACCCAAAGGCCGAAAACCAGCAAGGTGATGGCAACTGCATGGATGGCGGCCAGCATGGCATGGAAGAGTACCGTCACCGCCATGCCTAGAATCATACCGGCCTGACTCCATAGGGGCGCGTCATCCTCCAGGGAGCGCAGCGTAAAGTACACCAGCAAGGGGATGAGCGCGGTCGTCATGATGCGGGGGTAATTCCCCTCGGCAAAGGCCACCCGCAGGTTGTCGGGCAGCATCAGGAATAGCGTTCCTCCCAGGATAGCCGGCCACCAGCCAATCCAGCGGCGGTAGAGTAGCCAGGAGAGGCCGCCAAACCAGGCGCACAGCGCAATCAGCCAGGCGGTCGCGTTGGGAAGTGGGATGTTTAGCCCTTCCCCCAGCGTAACCAGTGCGTAGTAGGGCAGCGGGGGATAGTAACGCAACACCTGCGCGCCAAAATACCAGTAAGGGAAAAATTCGGGGTATAGCACACCCTGTGCCAGTTCATCTTGTACGTAGGCCGCCTTCATGACGTGACTTAACCCATCCGATGCCCACGGGTACAGGCCATCAGACTGAAAAAGCGTCTTGTAATAGATACCCACGGTTGCCAGGGTAATCCACAGGACGCCGATGAGCAGCAGGTAGCGGTCGGAGCGTTTCATGGTTTGCGTTCTAAAACAATCAGGGCAAACATGCCCAGGGTATTCATCCAGGGGGAGAGTAGATTTTCTAGAGCGCGCCACAGGCCAAAGGATGCCGCCGGGACAAGACTGCGCATGGAAACCCCGCCGGAGAGCAAATAGCGGAAGGGCATGCACGGCTGCGGGGGGTGGATGCGCCATTGAGGGTGACGGGCCTCAAAACGGGTGCGATCGCGCTCGAAGAGTATCCAGGGGAGCGCGCCATTGGCATCTGACAGCGCACCCTGGCCGTGAAAATGCCAGTCGGTGGCCTGTGGCTGGAAAGGTTCGTGGTGCAGACGGGTGTATACCAGGCGGGACCAGGGTGTTACCCACGGTTCCAGCATGGCGATTACGCCGCCAGGATGCACGGTGCGGGTTGCTTCGTCGAAAAATTGGGAGACATCTGGAATATGGTGCAACACATTGACCATCACAATGCCATCCAGGGTGGCCTCCGGTAGCGGCAGGAAACGGGCATCCAGCACCACATCCAACCCAGGGACGGGCAAGATATCGGAAGCCAGTATGGCAGGATGCAGCGTTTGCAAGAAACCGCCGCCAGCACCGATCTCCAACAGCCGCTGAGCGTTCTCGGGCAGAGCAGCGAGTAAATGGTTGTACCACTCCAGGTAGATGCGTCGCAGGAAGGCCTTGCGCTGGATGATGGCGCGCCGTTGCGCCGTCAGGGCCGGAGAATCCAGGTCAAGGCCGGCAGTTTCAGGGATTGCCAGTAGATTACGCAACTTTTCGACGAGAAATTTCATGTAAATTTGATGCGGCGGGCGGCAAAAAGTACCATACGCAGTAGCAGCAGCCCGTGTTTCCAGCGTTGGATATTGGTTGAGCCGTAAGTGCGCTCGCGGTAACGAATGGGCAGGTCGATGATTTTTAGATTGATGCGTGCGGCCCCGAAAAGCAAGTCAAAGTCGCCGAAGGGGTCAAACTCTCCAAAGTAGGCCCGGTTGGCGGCGATGCGCTCGTAATCGGCCTTACGCAGTACCTTGGTGCCGCACAGTGTATCGCGGATGGTTTGTCCCAAAAGCCAGGAGAATGCCAGCCCGAAAAATTTATTGCCCAGCAGGTTGAAAAACTGCATGGCTTGCTTTTCCATCGGGTACACCAGGCGCACCCCGTTGATGAAGTCGCCCTTGCGTTGACGTAACGCCTGGTAGAAGCGTGGCAAGGTTTCGGGGGGCGTAGTCAGGTCGGCATCCAGAATCATCAGAACATCACCGCTGGCCTGGGCGAATCCCAGCCGTACCGCGTCCCCTTTGCCAACGCCGGTTTGGCGGTGCAATTGACAGCGCCATTCGGGGTGGGCGGCGATTTCTCGCTCGATGGCGGCATAGGTATCGTCGGAAGAATGCCCTTCAACGAATACGATTTCGGTTTCGCGTCCCATACGGGGCAGCCGCTCGAAAATTTTGGGAATATTACCGGCTTCGTTGCGGGCCGGTACAATGACCGAGACGCGTTCGGCTTCTTCCATTTTGGGGATGTGTGCCGGGCGTGCGATGACGAAGTTCGTCAGTGCCAGGTGACGAAACGGCCACAGTCGTACCAGAAATTGGTTAGCAAAAGCCGCCAGTGGACGGATGCCGGTGGGAAGCAAGAATTCTTCCCATGAACGAATGACTTCATAGTTGCTTAGAGTCAGCAGGTTATGGATGTCTTCCAGCGTAAGCCAATTTTGTTTCAGGGTGGGCTGTGCCAATCCCAGACGCTGCGCCAGGGTGAGGGGCAGTTCCCACAGATGGCTGTACAGGTTGAGTACCAGGCGGGTGTGTGGTGCACACAGGCGACGCGTCTCTTCGAGAACGCGTTGCACATCCCATAAATCGTTGCACAGGTCGGACAGGATGATTAAATCAAAAGTGCCTTGTAGGGGCAGGCTGTGGCCGTCTGCCTGGATGAAATGCAGTTCGGGATGACGCTGGCGGGTTAATTGTGCGATGGAAAAATCTACCCCTACGCCAAAAGCGGGCTGGATGGCGGCCAGCAGATCACCGCCGCCACAGCCAATTTCCAGAACGCGCATGCCCGGACTGGATAGCGCACGGTACACCGTTTGCAAGCGCTGCTGATAGTGCTGTGCCCAACGGGAGCGTTGGTGGGGCACCTTGTCCCAGTGGGCGATACGCTCCTGGCGATAGCGGTAATACCCTGGGTCGGAGAATAAGAAATGACTTTCGGCGCACACGGTAAACGAAATCTTCAATCTTTACGGGTAAAGCCCATCACTACCGGTTGCCCGGACGACGTCAATTTTTTCGCTGAAACGTGACCGTTTCTGTGGTGGAAGTGTGTACGTCAGCAGGGTCTTTTGTGCCGGTTCGCTGGAAGGATACTGCTTCAGTGGGCGACTCGTACACGGTAACGCGCTCTAGTTCTACCGGCAGATCGGTGAGCAAGCCGCGTATCTGTTGGTAAATGATCGCGGAAAGTGCTTCTGTGGTTGGCTGAATGTTTTGAAAAGGAGGAAGGTCGTTTAATAGCGTATTGTTGTAGGCAGCAGCCACTTTTTTGATGATATCGCGTAACGGCTGATACCCGACGGCAAAGGTTTCTTTTTCGGAAAGAATTTCTGCCTGAAAAGTAGCCGTTAACCTATAGGAGTGGGCGTGCACCATGCCTCGCGTGCCATCCGAAACAACCGCATGGCGGGCGTTGAAAAATACATCCAGCGAAATTTCATAGGCATAGCCACTGGGTGCATTGAGCACTTGTTGTAAATCAACATTCCAGAAAGCATCGGGTTGCTCGTTGCCCTTTGTACGGCGGTTCTCGGGGACGTTGCGTGAAGGGGGGTGTTTGCTATTAGCGGGCAACTTCAGGCTGCCGGTTTGGGGGGCTTTTTCCCAAAAAGCGTCATTGGAATTTGCTTTCATAAAATACCTTTACTCTCACAGAAGAAATGTAAATACCTGATAATAGTACCATTGTACTCCCCATTGTGGGGGGGAATATTGAAAAAACGTAACAAAAATTCGATTCTTCTCATTTTTTATTGCAAAAATTGGGATGGTTCATTTGGCGTTCCAAATATGTGGGACAGGCTTTCAGCCTGTCCCCATTGGGCGTAGGACGCTTGCAACATACCATCCCTCCATCCATGCGCAGATTCCAGCCACAACCAAAGGTCACTGAGATGAGTCGGACTGAAGTCCTGCCTCAGTTCAGAAAGGGGTAGCGGGATTAGCCCCACTCTGCTTACAAAAGTGTCCACAAATTTCTGAACCATCCCAAAAAATTGGTATGGTTCCTTTTTTCGCGCACCTCCATCTCCTAACGGGCAGCCAGCGGAGTATAATAGGAGCGTTTATGCGCTAGATGTCTGGGCACACTGTGAAATGGGTAGGTTTCAACACACTTGGGTACCTAATCTCATGAAAAAATTCTTTGCTGCTGTCTTTCTCTCCCCCGATGAACGCCGCCTGCGTGCAGGTTGGCGGCTTGCTTTGCATACCCTGCTTTTCTTCTTCATTTCCGCCATCTTGACCGCCGGCCTGTTGTTGCTCTCTGCGACCGGGGGACGCTTGCCCTCGGGCAACGTTCGCCTGGGGATAGAGCAGGGGATTGAACTTTTCTCCCTGACGTTCTCGGTTTGGCTTGCTCGCCGATACCTCGACCGGCGTTCCTTTGTCAGCCTCGGCTTGTCCCTGGATGCGGCTGTATGGCGTGACCTGTTCGCCGGCGTGCTCATTACCGGCGTGATGATGGGCACCATTTTCGCTTTACATCTGCTGCTTGGTTGGATGCCAACCGTGACCTTTGCCTGGCAATCCATGCCCTGGCCTGTACTCCTGGGGAAACTGGGGTTTTGGCTGCTCATCTTCCTCGTGGTGGGCTGGAAGGAAGAATTATGGATGCGCGGCTACTGGTTACAAAATCTGGCGGATGGTTTGAATGTGCCCTGGGCGGTTTTCCTGTCTTCGGCACTTTTTGGGATGTTGCATTTGGGCAATCCCAACGCTACCTGGGTGTCGGCGCTCGGCATCCTGGTCGCCGGGGTGTTTCTAGCCTTGCCCTGGGTGTGGACGCGCCGCCTGTGGCTTTCGATTGGCCTGCATTTGGGCTGGAATTTCTTCGAGGGCGCCATTTTCGGCTTCCCGGTTAGCGGTCTGGAGACCTTCCGCCTGATTCAGCCCGTCATTCGCGGCCCAGAATTGTGGACAGGCGGTCGCTTTGGCCCTGAAGCCGGCCTGGTATTGTTACCGGCCGTCTTGCTGGGAACGGCCCTGGTGTGGGCCTACACACGGCGCTATGCCCGTTCTGAACCATCTCACGTGGTGGACAAGGTAACGATTTGACTATGACCTTTTTTCTTGCTTTCATTCCCATTGCTGTTATTCTCATTTTGATGGTGCGTTATCGCTGGGGGGCCTCCCGCGCCGGCGCGGCTGGTTACCTGGCGGCCTTGTTGATTGCGGTGGTGTTCTTTGGCGCCGGTGCCAAACTGCTGGCTTATGCGCACGTCAAGGCCTTGTTGTTGACCGTAGACGTATTGCTCATCGTCTGGATGGCTTTCCTTGTGTTTCGTGTGGCCGATGAGGCCGGCGCCATCCGCTTGATTGGCGATGCCTTGCCCCATCTGACGGCCGACCGCGGCATGCAGGCGTTGCTCATCGGTTGGGTTTTCGCCTCCTTCCTGCAAGGCGTAGGTGGATTTGGCGTGCCGGTAGCCGTCGTGGCACCCATTCTGGTCGGGTTGGGCTTCTCGCCGCTCGCGGCCGTCGTCATCCCCTCCGTAGGACACTCCTGGGCGGTGACCTTTGGCTCGCTCGGTTCGTCCTTCAATGCCCTGATGGCGGCCACCAATTTGCCTTTTGATGTCCTGGCGCCTGACTCAGCGCTTTTCCTGGGAGTGGCCGGTATTTTCGTTGGCCTGATGGTCTTGCACGCTGCCGAAGGCTGGGCTGCGGTACGGCGCTTGTTTTGGCCTACCTTACTGTTGGGTGTGGTGATGGCCGTTGGCATGTACCTGGCGGCCGTTGCCGGACTGTGGAACGTGGCTTCCTTTTTGGGGAGTTTGGCCGGATTGGCGGTTGCCATCCCACTGGCGCGCCGTTACCGTGGACAGATGGGCGATAACGGACACCTGGACCGCCGTCGGGTGTGGATTGCTTTTTCCGGCTACATCGTGCTGGTGGCGATTACCCTGGCCGTACAATTGATTCCCTCCTTAAAAATCGCCTTGCGCAGCGTGGCCGTCTTGCGGGTGGACTTCCCCCAGATTGTCACTGCCCAAGGCTTTGTGACCCCTGCCGGGCCGGGCCGCGTGATTCACTTTTTGCAACACGCCGGTACGATTTTGGGCGTGTCCTCCTTAATCGCGTATCTGATTTATCGCCGGGTTGGATGGTATTCACCGGGTGCCGGTAAGCGCATTCTGACGGGCACCATCACGCGCGTAATGTCCTCCAGCGTGGGCATTGCCGCCATGGTTGCCATGGCCGTCATCATGCAACATGCCGGGATGACCGATGCCCTGGCGCGCGGGCTGGCGGATGGCGTAGGACGCGCTTTCCCGTTGGCTTCCCCGTGGATTGGAGCCTTGGGTGCTTTTATGACCGGCAGTAATACCAACTCCAACGTGATCTTCGCCGCCTTGCAACAACGCACGGCGGAGTTGCTGGGCTACACCGTGGCGGTTATCCTGGCGGCGCAAACTTCGGGTGGCGCGCTCGGTTCGGTTGTCGCACCGACCAAAATCGTGGTGGGCGCCAGCACCGGCGGGATGGCCGGACGCGAGGGCGAAGTCCTGCGCAGCACTCTGACTTACACCGCCTTATTGGTGGCTTTGATGAGCATTCTGACTTGGGTAGTTTTGTAGAAACGCATGTGTTTCCCCTGCTGGACATTCACCTGCGGGCACGCAACGCCCCAATCAACAAACCAACCCTTATGACCAAATTCCAAAAACATACCCTCATCTTCCTTCTAATGGTACTGCCGCCGGTTGGCATGTACTTTGCCGCACAAAACGACGCAGCGGATATTGTGCTGTGGCTGCTGTTGGCTCCCGTTGTCTTTGCCAGTGTGTGGGCACTGTGGGTAAAATAGTCACCGCAAATGAACATCTCGGACACTTTCTACCACCTGTTTGGCCGCCGTGCGGCGGTGCGCGTTATGGCGCCGGGACGCGTCAACCTGTTGGGGGAGCACGTTGACTACAACGATGGTATCGTGCTCCCGGTAGCAATTGACCGTGCTGTTACGCTGGCGGCTGCGCCGCTGGAGGAAGACATCCTCCACTTGCGGGCGCTAGACCTGAATACCGAAGTCCGCTTTTCGCTGGACGCCCTGGAGACACGCCGTGATTTGGATGGCGCGCCTTTGCCCGATTGGGCTTTGTATCCGGCCGGGGTGGCCTGGGCGCTGCGTGAGGCCGGGCTGGCCGTGTGTGGCCTGCAGGCGGCTTTCACATCGAACGTGCCTATGGGCGCCGGGTTGAGTTCCTCCGCGGCTGTTGAACTCTCTTTTGTGGTTGCCTGGCAGGCCCTGGGCGATTGGAAAGCCCCGCCCTTGCGTCTGGCGCAACTCGCGCAGCGGGCGGAGAATGCCTACGTGGGGGTAGCCTGTGGCTTGATGGATCAGTTTGCCAGCGCCTGTGGAGTGGAAGGACATGCCTTGTCCTTCGATACCCGCCACCTGACCTGGGAACCCGTCCCTCTGCCGCCCAACACCGCCATCCTGATTGCCGATTCGGGGGTGCGCCGTTCGCTGGCACATTCGGCCTACAATCAGCGCCGTGCGGCCTGCGAACAGGCGGCGGCCTTGCTGGGCGTCCCTGCCTTGAGAGATGTTTCGCCCCCTGATTTTGAGGCCCATCTTCACCGCCTGCCGGAGGATATCCGTCCCTTTGCCCGCCACGTAGTGGAAGAAATCGCCCGCGTGCAGCAGGCGCTTGAGGTCTTGCGCGCCGGGGATGCCCCTGCCTTTGGCCGTTTGATGTTGGCCGGGCATGCCAGTTTGCGCGACTTGTACCGTGTCAGTACTCCGGAATTGGATGCGTTAGTAGAAATTGCTGCGGATTTACCGGGTTGTTATGGCGCACGGCTGACAGGTGCCGGATTTGGGGGCTGTACCGTTAACCTGGTGGATGAATCCCTGGCCCCCCAGGTGGCGGACGCCCTTCAGAGTGGGTACCGTACCCGGACGGGACGCCAGGCCCAGGTGTATATCTGCCGCGCGGCCCAGGGCGCGCACGTCCTGCAGTAAGAATTGCCTGACCTGGGATGTCAGAGTTTCTGAGTAACTGACCACCTGGCTTTGGAAATTCATCCACAGAGGTCGCAGATTGGAGAAAAAGTCGGCCAAACCTGTGTCATCTGTGGATAAAGGGTAGTGGAGAACATTGCCCTCCACTTACCCCTCCAGCAGACCGACTAAAAGAACCCACCATGCCCTCAGACAAACACTCCCCTACGATATTCCGTCGCTTGTTTCGGCGTTTGCAGCATCAGGCTTTATCTCGCTTGAATAAATACCCTGCTGCGGTACCCCACTTGCCCGCCTGGCAGGCGTTTATCGAACGCGCCCGGCCCTACGAACTGTATCGCATCAATCCGCTCTACCTTGCAGAGCAACTGGGTTGGATGCCTAACTTGACGTTGGACATGCTCACCTACGCGGTGGCGGAGGACCTGTGGCACTTGCGCTGGGAAGCGCGCTGTCCGGCCTGTGGCGGCTTGTTGCAACAAGGCGAACACTTGAGCGAGCTGCACGGAAAGCAAATGTGCAAGCATTGTGGCTGGGAGGGCGAGATTGCCCTGGATCAGGAAGTGACGGTGGATGCCAGCATTAGCCCGCAAGTGCGTTCTTTGCCGGCAGCACAACGCGAAAACCCATCCTTCAAACAAGCCGTTGCCGAAAGGTTGGGGCATTTGTCGGCCCTGGCATTGATTAACCGCCCGCTGTTTCGTGAAATGCTGGGCGCGCAGACCCTGCCTCCCGACCAATCCCTGGGCGTTGAGCGTTTGGTGATTTTTTTCTCCGATTTGAAAGGTTCTACTGCCCTGTACGAACGCCTGGGGGACGTGCGGGCGTACCAATTGGTGCGGGCGCACTTCGATGTCATTTTCCGGGCGGTGGAAGCCGAGGGTGGGGCAGCGGTCAAAACCATCGGGGATGGCGTGATGGGCACGTTCTTCGACCCACAGGCCGCTCTGCGAGGCATTACGGCAGCCATGCGCGGTCTGGATGACATTAACCGGCAGGAAAATTTGCGTGGCGAAGACCGCTTACGCCTCAAGGTGGGCGTCCACATGGGGGCGTGCATCGTGGTGACGCTCAATCATCGCCTGGATTATTTCGGTACGACCGTCAATATTGCCGCCCGTTTGAGCGATCTTTCGGCCGGCGAGGAAATCATCTTGAGCCAACGAGTGTTGGCCAATGATGAAATCCGCCGGTGGGTGCACAGTGTGGGGGAATTGCAGGAGATGGAAACGACCTTGCGGGGGGTGAGTCAGCCGATAGAAGCCTATCGTATGCGTTTGCGGTAGGGGGATCTCGGCGTTGTATCCCTAGCCTTTCAATTTGGCGATGCTGACGCCGTCGCCGCCTTCGTTTTCGGCACCTTGCTCCCAAGAAGTGACGTGGGGGTGGTGTTGCAGCGCCTGTCGTACCGCACTGCGCACTTTCCCGGTGCCGCGCCCGTGGATGATGCGCACCCAGGGCAGACCGGCTAAGTAGGCGGCGTCCAGGTAGCGGTCGAGTTGCTCCAGGGCTTCGTCCACGCGCTGGCCTCTCAAATCCAGTTCTATCCCTGGGGAGGGGGCGTTCCCACTGGTGGGCGTGTTGACGGTACCCCTCTCGGGGGTGGGTTCTCTTTGGGGAGCGCTATCCCCCGCGGGGGCGTCTGCCTGTGTCGGCGCGGCTTCCAGTTCTGCCCGTCGGACGCGGACGCGCAGCACGCCGACTTGTACTTCGGCTTGTTCTTCATCCAGCGATAAAATGACCCCTTGTGCGCCCAGTTGCGGGACGTGGACTTTTAGCCCTGGGCGCAGTGTGGGGCGCTGGGCGGCAGGTTGGATGTCCGACAGGCGCGGCGTGCGGCGCGCTACGGGAGGGAGAATCTCCGCCGCGATTTCTTCTATTTGCTCGCTGGCTTGCTCGATGACCTCCAGCGGTTGACGGGCGCGCTTCAGTTGCCGTTGGACGTTTTCTAATTCCTTTTGCAGGCTTTCCAGGCGTTCTTGGGCTTCCAGACGGGCATTCTCCAGCACGGTGTATCGTTCGTCTTCGATGCGTTCCAGGCGTTCGCTCAGTTCGGCGCGCAAGGTTTTGGCTTCCTGACGGGCTTTTTCGGCCTCGGCCAGTGCCTGACGCGCCATTTCGCGCTGCTGGTGGATTTCGTCCAGCAGACCATCGACGCGCAATTCGTCGGGGTGCAGTTCGGCGCGTGCGGCCGCGATGATTTCTTCCGGCAGGCCCAGTCGTTGGGCAATCGCCAGCGCATTGGAGCGCCCCGGCAGGCCGATGGTCAGGCGGTAGGTGGGACGCAGGGTTTCCAGGTCGAATTCCACGCTGGCGTTCACCACGCCGGGCGTGTTGTACGCGTAGGCCTTGAGTTCGGGGTGATGGGTGGTCACCAGGGTGGTTACGCTGCGTTTCAGGAGGTAATCCAGGATGGCACGCGCCAGGGCGGCGCCTTCTTGCGGGTCGGTGCCGGCGCCCAGTTCGTCCAAAATGACCAGCGAGTAGCGCCCGCTGCGTTTCAGGATGTGTTTGATGGTGGTGATGTGCCCCGAAAAGGTGGACAGCGATTGTTCGATGGATTGCTCGTCGCCGATGTCGGCGAAGATGCTGCGGAAAACGCTGATTTCGGAGCCTGGCGCGGCCGGGATGGGTAGGCCGCTTTGCGCCATGAGGGTCAGCAGGCCGACGGTTTTGAGCGCTACGGTTTTGCCGCCCGTGTTGGGGCCGGTGATGACCAGGGCGTAGGTCTGGTCGTCGAGTTCGATGTCAATGGGGACGACGGTTTCCGGATCCAGCAGGGGGTGCCGCGCCTGCCGCAGGCGGATGGTGCTCCCCGGGTGCTGCCTCCCTTTGCGGGGGCGAATGTGCACCAGGGTGGGCGCGCTGGCCTGGAGATCATCGGCGTATTTGGCGGTGGCGAAGGCCAGGTCGAGTTGGGCGATGATTTCTAACGTGGTTTGGAGGGCATCGCGGTTTTCGGTGACTTCTTGGGAGAGTTCTGCCAGGATGCGGCGCACTTCGTCCCGTTCGGCCAGTTGGACTTCGCGGTACTCGTTGTTCAGGTCTACCACGCTGAGCGGTTCAACGAACAGGGTGGCGCCGGAGGCCGATTGATCGTGCACGATGGCTTTGATGCGTCCTTTGAAATCGGCTTGCAGCGGGATGACGTAACGCCCATCGCGCTGGGTGATGATGGCATCTTGCAGGTAGCGGGCGATTTGGGGGGTATTTATCAGGCGCTGCAGGCGGCTCATCAGACGGTCGTGAACGACTTGCAGATTGCGGCGCAGGCGCGTTAGTTCGGGCGAGGCGCTGTCCAGCACTTCGCCGCGCTCGGATAGGCTGTGCGTGATGCGTTCAATCAGTCCGCTGATAGGGGGAATTTGCGCGGCCAGGTCGCTCAGGCGGGGAAATTCGGAGGTCTGACGTTCCAACGTACGCCGGAGGTTGCGGGCAGCAATCAGGGTGGATTTGACATCCAACAATTCGTGGGGCTCGAGGGTGGCACTGTAACGCGCTTTTTCCAGAATCGGACGCAGGTCACGTGCGCCGCCAATGGTCAGATCGGAGGCAGCCAGTAGGAGACGGGCTTCTTCGTTGCGCACCAGCCGTTCGCGCGCTTCTTGAAGGTCGCTGGTCGGCCGCAGGTGGCGCGCCAGTTCGGCGGAGGGGGCAAAGGCGGTGTACGTGGCCAGTTTGTCGAGAATTTTGTGATATTCGAGGGTACGCAGGGTTTTTGAGTGCATGATTGGAAAATGAAAAATGCAAAATGCAAAATGCAAAATGCAAAATGCAAAATGCGAAATGAGAAAGGCAGAATGCGAAAGGCAGAATGGCCGGCGGTTGACACTTGACGGTTGGTAGAGAACGTGCGAAACTACCGAACGCCTAACGGTTGTTAAACGTGCAAAGGAAGAGGACGAACCATGTTTCGCCCCTACGTGCTCGGGCGAAAAACCTTTCGCCCCTACGTGCTACGGGCGAAAAATATTTCGCCCCTACCCAACTACCAAACTATCCAACTATCTAACTATCCAACTATCTAGCTATCTAACTATCTAACTATCCAACTATCTAACTATCCAACTATCTAACTATCCAACTATCTAACTATCCAACTATCTAACTATCCAACTATCT
>DAOTZN010000206.1:0-1731 GCA_034434095.1 Anaerolineales bacterium | reverse complement strand
CGTAGTGGGCAAAGCATGGCCCAGGCGGCGCGTGAACTGGGGCGCAGTCGCAGTTGGGGGTCCAAGTGGTGGCGGCGATACCGTGAGGAGGGTTGGGAAGGGCTGCAAGACCGCCCCCGAAGCCCAAAACGGCACCCCCGCCAACTCCCGGCCGAGGTACGCCAGGCGATCCGCCGCCTCCGCAGTGAATTGGAAGCCGAGGCGGCCCAGCCTGACCGTCTGGGCTATATGGGGGCCCCGGCCATTCGGGCCCGCCTGCAAAAGGAAGGCATCCGGCCTTTACCCAGCATCAGCAGCATCGAACGGGAACTGCGGCGAGCCGGTATGACCCGCCCCCGCAAAGCCCAAGCCGAGGAGATCGTGTATCCCCATCTGCATCCCACCCATCCCCATGAACTGATCCAGGCCGACATTCTGCCCAAATGCTTGACCGGGGGAACGGCTGTGGCCTGTTTCAATGCCATCGACGTGGTTTCCCGCTATCCCAGCGGGCGGCAATATGAACGGCGCACGGCCCAAAACGCCTGTGATTTCCTGGTCTCGGTCTGGCGGGAGCAAGGATTGCCCCGCTATCAGCAGGTGGACAACGAAAGTTGTTTCAGTGGCGGCTACACTCACCCGTATGTGCTGGGGAAAGTGGTGCGTCTGGCGTTGTACGTGGGCGTCGAGTTGGTCTTCTCGCCCTTCTACCATCCCCAGAGCAACGGCTCCGTGGAGCGCTTCCACCAGGACTACGCAGATTTTGTGTGGCGAAAAGCGCAACTCCCCGATCTGGCCGCCGTCCGCCAACGTTCGGCACTTTTCTATCCCGCCTATCGCACCAGCCACCACCACAGCCGATTAGAGGGACGTTCTCCGCTCGAGGTGCACCGTACGACGGAAAAGCGCCTCCTGCCGGCCGACTTCCGGGTACCCAAGCGCTTGCCCCTGACGGCCGGACGCGTGCATTTCATCCGAGCCACGGATGCCCAACGGCGGGTCAAGGTCCTCAACCACGAGTGGGACGTTCCGGCCGCCCAACCGGATCAGGGGGTGTGGGTCACTTTGAACCTTTCGCCCAAAGGGGCCTTCTTGACCCTCTTCGATGCCGCTCCAGATGCTCCCCGACGAAAGGTGTTGGCGAAATATCCTTTCCCGGTTAAGGAAGAGGTTATGCCTTTGGGTGAGGCCTTTCGTCCTCAAGTCCCGTCTCATCTCCCCAATCTGCGCGGTCTGATGAGAGGTCTCCTCACACCGCTTTTGCGTCCGTTCACGATGTCTTGAAGGTTCGTTCGGTTGTTAAGGTGCTTCCTTTGTCCACGATGTTCTGAAGGTCGACAGATACCCAATCGTGTATAGGCGTGGGCGGCCAAATTAATGCCGCAAAAGGAATTCAAACGCAGACGACCGCCGGTGTGAGGTTCGGGCACGGCCCAAAGCAGCAGCGGCGCCGAGCTGGCTTCGGCCAGCTTGACGGCCATTGTGCTATCGGCGAACGTCGCCTGAAACAGCACCACACAATCCACCGTCTCGCCGCCCAGCATCTGCGCCACCGCGGCGGCCATGTCGGCATCGACCACCAGATCATCCGGCCCCAGCACATCATAGCCTGCGGCCAGCAGCTGCGCTCGCGCCAACGCCGCTTTCTCCCGGGCAAACGGGATATCAAACGTCGTACGTGCAATCGGCACAAAGGCAATGCGTAATTTCATAGATCAAACACTCTCTGTAGAAGCGTAAAATAGATTAAGT
>DAOTZN010000205.1:0-23470 GCA_034434095.1 Anaerolineales bacterium | reverse complement strand
TACCATTACATGGCACAGGTGGCACAGGCAGGTCGGCGGTACTTCAGTTTGCTGAAATTTGTGATCTATGCCGGCCAGGTAGGTAATTACGATTCTTCAGCATTGAAGAGGTAACGCAAAGACGCCACGGAACGAAGAAAACAAGCGAAATTCAAAAATCTGGGCGTCTTTGCATTTTTGCGTTAAAAAATACCTTTGGCAGTGAAGTCATAAGATACCTTTTTGGCTACGCAACCCGGTTTTCTAACTTGACTTTCTCCATGAATACCCTATACTAATATTATTGGAGTCTGGTCAAAACCGGTGGGCCTCATAATCAATGAAAAACCCCATAGCGGTCAAATAAAAAAAACGCTAGAGTCCGGTAATTCCAATGCGGCATCTTTACCGATAGCACAACAGCGAACGCGTTTAGAAATGTCGTACTATACTATCTCATTCCCCCTCTTACCCTTTCCAAAGGAGGCTTTCCATGAACACAACTAAAAATCGTTCTCTGCGCTGGTTCCTATTACCAGCCGTGATGTTGCTTGCTGGCTTACTGGTAAGCGGTGCGCTGGCGGCATCACGAACCGGTATTCCGAGGGAAACTACACCTCCCCAAATTTCATCCGCACCTGTTGAGGCAGTGCCGGCGACATCCTCACAGTTTTTCAACCCGATATTGCTAGAAGAGCACTTCGACGGTCCATTTCCTCCTGCGGGATGGAGCGTGGTCAATCATGGCGGCACTTGCGTGTGGAGTGACGAATCAGGAGAAACGTCCCCCGAAGGCAATTTGACGGCCGGCTACGGCGGCTTTGCCGACGCGGATAGTGACGCCTGTGGCATCAGCACCACCATGGATACCTCGCTGGTGAGCCCGATTTTCGATTTAAGCACCGCCATTTCCGGCACCGCGTTGGAATTTGCTTCGGATTATCGTTACTCTGCTGGGATACAAACGGCGACTGTGGAAATCTTGAATTCTGAGTTGGTCACCTGGACAACCATCTGGACAAGCGCAAATGCCGACAGCAACGAAGGCGTACACGTGGATCTCACCCCCTACCTGGGTTACCCCGACACCCAATTGCGCTTTCGCTTTACCGCCACAGGTTGGGGTTGGTGGTGGCAGATCGACGATGTTGGCGTTTTTCTCCCCGTGCCAAACGTAGAGATGCGCAACCAGGCGCCTGTTTATCGTGAGCCTGGCCTCCCCATCCCCTACACGGTTACAGTTCAAAATCTCGATACAGGCATAGCCACCTTAACCGTTACAAACCCAACACCTTTTGGTGCTTCATATATTTCAGGCACACTTTCATGTGCGAGCAACATCAGCACGTGTTCATCCACCCCCGCTTATGACATCGCCAACCAGCAGATTCAATGGATTGGCACACTTTTCCCTGAGGAAAATATCACCCTAACTTTCCTGATGACGCCCACAACATCCGATTTGTGCAACTATCTCAAAAATTGGACGTTTTTGGAAGACCCCGCCACTGGACTATATCTACAAGATATCGCCACAACAGAGATTCAACCAATTGTGTGGGAGTACATCGATTTTGAAAACGCCCCCAATGCAACCAGCAATGGCGGATGGAGTTGGGGCACTCCGGACGCCAATTTAGCACCACGCGGCCCTCGGGCTGCATACAACGGTCAAATGTTATGGGGCACGAACCTGTCTGGGTCATATTTTGGTGGAGAAACACTTACCCTCACCCTGGATTTGCGCAGCGTCCCGCCCTCCCCAACCGGTGTAGTTCTGTTCTGGAAACAATGGTTAGACCTGGCACCAGGTACAACAGCCATCATGCACATCAACCAAGATGTGTATTACCCTTACACTGGAGAAATGCGCAATTGGGTCGGGAACGTCTTGGATGTCACACCCTATGTCGGGCAAACCGTTACCGTGACCTTTGAACTTCAAGGGAATAATCCTGTGCCAACCTATACGGGCTGGTACCTTGATTCATTAGGCGTCACAGATGACTGCCCCGCCGCGTTTGCCGGTTGGGATCAGATTGCCAATGCCTGCCCAGGGGAAACCATACCCTACCCTATATTCGTAGAAAACCGCACTTATCAAACCCAAACGGTCAGCATGACAGTTAGCGGCAATAATTGGTTGACAACGTTAAGCAACTATAGCGTTCCTTTAAGTCCTGGTGAGTTTTCTATGATCACCGCCACAGTCCAGGTGCCATCCACTGCCCCATACGGTGACGTGGACAACGCCTACATCTTCGCCCTCTCCAGTCCCGACCCGTATACCAGCGCCTTCACACTCACAACCAGAGTTGGCGATTATTGGGACTGGGAACTACCAGCCCCCATCCCCGCTATGGATGGTGCTGCTGTTTCATACAACGGCGAAACCTACTATTTCCCCGGTGGTATCATAGAAACCCTCAAGTATGACCCCATTGGACATACATGGATACCACTTGCCCCCCAACCAACCCCGGCGTATGCCACCAACGATGCCTGTTTTGGCAACGACAGCGGTGGCACACCAGTTATAGTTTTGTTCCCCGACCAGAACGCAGGCAACAATTTCCTACACATCTACCATCTGGGTAGCGATACGTGGAGTACGGCGTCATTCGCCGGCACGTTGCTAGATGGCATGGCCGTGGCTGTGGATGCAGGCAACAACTTGTGTTACCTGAGTGGCGGTTTTGATGTTGAGATGGTGTCCACCAAAAACCTCTACGCCTTCTCCCCCGCCGGTAACACGCTCACCCCGCTGACACCGATGTCACAACCACGCGCCCATCACGCCTCCTGGATGACATCCGATGGGCGGATGTGCGTGGCAGGCGGCACCGATATAAACCAGGATCCTCTGGATAGCACACAATGTTACCAACCCAGCACAAGCACCTGGGAAGCAGAAAATGCCTCTTTTGGACAACTCCCTGTACCCTTGTGGGACATGGCACTAACACAACCAACACCGGATGAGGTCTGGCTGATGGGCGGCAGTATCACTCCCTTCTACGATGCCGCCAATGGTGCCATTGTAGACACTTTCTACTGGGACTCCACCACCATGACATGGACACACGACGCCGACCTCCCCATGCCGGTATACGGTGCCAGCGCCGATGTGCAGCAAGGTGAGATATATCTCATCGGTGGAGCAACCCCCTACGGTGTTAATAACACATGGCCTACCGACAGCAACTGGCGTCTAAATATATGTGGTGCACAAGCGCCCACAGAAGCCAATCTGTGGTTAGAAAAAGTTGCCGATCCTGTGGTAGTTGCGATAAATACACCTTTCACCTACACCTTCGTGGCACACAACGATGGGCCATCCACGGCACATAACGTGCTGTTAGAAGATGCCTTGCCTGCGGGTATCTCCGTCAGTCTACCCACACAAGTTTGTACGCAGAGCGGCGGTGTTTTTACCTGCACGCTAGGCAGCATTCCGGCTGGCGAAGAACAGCGTATCGATATTCAAGCCGCCTCCATCTTCACCGGCACCCAGATTAACTATGCTATCGTCTCGGCCACAGAACCTGACCCAGACAATAGCGACAACATTGCGGCCGCGGAAAGCATTTTTACCGCACAACCGGTGCAGCGCCCACTCATCTTTGATGTTTTGCCCTCGCAAGGCATCAACATTTCACCGACGGTCATCACCATCATCGGGATGAACTTCCATGCCGGCCTAAGCGTCACTCTCGATAGTTACCCGCTAAACCACATCCGCCGCAGCAATCAACTGATAAACGCTCTTGTGCCTGCCGGCTTACCACCAGACACCTATGACATCTCGGTAATCAACCCTGACGGCCAATCGGATACTGCCCTAAATGCTTTTACCGTGTATTCAGATACTGCCCCTACGGTATATGGTGTCTTCCCTGACTCTGGCGCCAATGACATTCCCCACGCCATCATCATCTTCGGAGAAAACTTTGTTCCAGGGACACAAGCCATGCTGAGCGGCACAGTGCCCATTAAACTCAACAGCGGCACTATACTAACCGTTTCTCTAAGTGGTAATTACTTCATCAATAGCAACTTCCTGATTGCTTTTGTACCGCGCAACGTGCCTCCCGCCACCTATGACCTGATAGTCTTCAATCCAGATGGACGTTATGACATCCTCTCCCAGGCTTACACTGTCCTGAATCCTTCGCAAACCGACCTGTATGGGGAGAGTGGTGACCTGTGGAGCCAGCCTCAGACAGTGCGCAGCGGACAAACCATTACCGTAGGTGCAACCGTCCGCCGGCAGGGCGGGGTCAGCACAACTATCCTAAGCGCCGACGTAGCCTTTTATCTCGGCGATCCAACTTCGGGTACGCCCATCAGCCTGGGGCTAAGCAGTACCGGACCACTCCCACCGCGCGGGGCAAGTGATGCCAGCATTTCCTTGGATCTGACCGGCGTGCCGCCTGGACGCTATGACCTGTTTGCCGTCATAGACCCGGCTAACACTATCCCAGAATTCGATGAAGGCAACAACATCCTGAGTTACACATTGACCGTCCTTCCACAAAGTACGGATACACAAGCGCCCGACATTATCGCCTTCCGCATCAACGACGGTGCTCAGACAACCCAAAATCTACAAGTCACGCTGGGGTTGAGCGCCACAGACAATATCGCCCCAGCCTACATGTTCTACATCGAGTACGCCTACCTGCAATCCCTGGGTACCTGGTGGCCCGTGCAAATGAGCGGCTGGTTACCTTACAGTCCAATCAAGGCTGCTGCTTTGTATGCCACCCCAGGTGTACACTACGTCCAGGCCTGGGTAGCAGATGCTGCAGGCAACATCAGCACACCAAGCGTGTCGTGGATCAACCTGATGCGCCCTGGAACAGCCATCAGCCAGTACGAAACACATCCTTACCGCCTGCGTCTGCACGCCGGAGATACTGTACGCATCCGCTTGACATCCGGAACGGGTGACGCCGACCTGTATCTCTTCGGCCCGGGCGATACCTTTATCGCCAGCAGCGAAAACAGCACGCCGGTGGATGAAATCGTCTTCACCGCAACACAGGACGGCGTGTACCAAATTGAGGTGGAAGGCTACGCTGCCAGCAGCACCTACACGCTAGAAGTATTGCCCGGCAGTGGCACACGTTACACGCCTGCGCCAGCCGGCGTTCAGGTGCCCAAACAACGCGGCCGCAACCGCCCAATTCTCTCGGTGGGCGAAGACCCATCCTCTACTCATACCGGCCTAGAGGAAGTGCCCAACACGTTGTTCATCCTCAACTTGCCGGTCATCATGCGCTAAAACGCATCCCCGTAAGCCTTTCGGGAGGGTGACGCGAACACGTCACCCTCCCGACGCGTATAGCGGGCATATTTGCGTATAAGTCATGCAAAACGATGACGGTTAGAACTAAGAGGCTTTGCCCTATCGGTCATCCTCTATTGTCGCTTAATGCGGTACAATACACGTATCATCTCAATAACTTGGGGCCTCTTAGCGTTTTTTACCACAAAGGACTGAAGACACAAAGCCTTTAACCTTTCCTTCGTGCCTTTGTGACTTCGTGGTGACATTTTTATTGCCCCTATGGCCGGTCTCCCCGTATTTTTGAGCAGGCCAATACACTTTGAAAATGCCCTGGACACTTTCTCACGCTCATCACCTCTCACAATGCCTTCTCTCTGGTTTTCCTATTTACCCCCCTACCTATCACAAGAATTACTTGCCGCGCCTCAGCGCAGTCCCATTGGCATCGAGACGCGCTTTCAGGCGATAACGCTCTTCGCGGATGTTTCAGGCTTCACAGCCATCAGTGAGGCATTGGGACATAGCGGGAAAAATGGATCCGAAGAGTTGACCACCATCCTGAACGGTTATTTTGGCCCAATGATTGACCTGATCGGCCACTACGGGGGCATGGTGGCTAAATTCGGTGGGGATGCCATGACGGTTGTTTTCCCTTGCTCAGAAGGACAGATGGGAGCAGCCGCCCGACGAGCGATTGTCTGCGCCCTGGAAATGCAGGAACGTATGAGCAATTACGCAGCCATCCCCACCAGCGCCGGCACCTTTGGGTTGGCAATGAAAGCCGGCCTGGCCTGCGGAACGCTTTTTCGAACGGTAGTGGGGGATGCAGCCCTGCGTCTGGAGCATATCCTAGCAGGAGAACCCCTTGACTTATGCGCTGAAGCCGAACACCATGCCACGCGCGGCGAAGTCGTTATCCATAGAGAAGTGGCCGCGCTCGCCAAGGAGTTTACCCTACTCGAACAGCGGGATGATTTCTTCCTGGTGGCCCCACAATCCATACACATTCCCCCCGCCCCCCTCGACCCACCTCCAGAGCCGCCTGAAATCTTGCGTCCGGTACTTGCTGCCTTCATGCACCCTAGCATTGCCAGTCGTCTGGCGCAAGAACAGGTCACTTTCATCAACGAACACCGCAAGGTAACAACCATCTTTCTGCGCTTTGATGGCTTCGATTACAACACCGATTTGTTGATAGGCACCCGTTTGCAGGCTTACTTCGCCAACTTAATCAATATTGTGGCGCGCTACGATGGCTACCTCAACAAAATTGACATGGGAGACAAGGGTAGCAAGGCCATTATCTTATTTGGTGCACCCATCACCCACGAAGACGATGCCGAACGCGCCCTGCGTTGTGCCCTTGACATTCGTGCTCTGCCACAAGCCGACGTACATATCGGTATCAACACCGGTTATGCCTTCTGTGGACAGGTTGGCTCAGCCTTGCGTCAGGAATACACCGTCATGGGCGATGCCGTCAACCTGGCAGCACGATTAATGCAAGCCGCCCAGGCAAAGCAAATCTTGGTTTCAGAAAGCACCAGAGAAGCCGCAACCCACGGCAATTTCCGTTGGGACGAAGAGAAAAGCATCCAGGTCAAGGGCAAGAGCGACCCTGTCAGTGTGGCAGCCCTGGTTGAGCGTGTTAGCTCGCGGCAATTGCATCTACAAGAGCCACACTACCATTTGCCCATGGTTGGGCGACAGGTCGAATTGGAGATCGTTCGCAACCGCCTCAATCGGGTACTCCTGGGGCAAGGACAAATAATCGGCGTCACTGCTGAGGCCGGCATGGGTAAATCTCGTTTGGGAGCAGAAATCATCAAAATAGCTCAAGCCCGTGGGCTGACAGCCTACGGCGGAGAATGTCTATCCCACGGCACAAGCACTCCTTACCTAGTGTGGCAACCGTTATTGCGCGACTTTTTCGATATCCAGCCCAACGCCTCCCCCCAAGCACAAATTAAAAACCTGCAAGCACGCTTACGCGTTCTCTCCCCAAATCTTGCCGTGCGCGCCCCACTGCTGAGCAATATTCTTGGCATTCCTATCCCCGAAAATGAAGTCACCGCCAGCATGGACCCCAAATTGCGCAAGATAGCGCTGGAAAACCTGGTGGTGGAGTGTCTCCGCACTCAAAGCACAGAAACCCCGCTCTTGCTTGTTCTGGAAGATACTCATTGGATTGACCCCCTCTCCAATGAATTGTTGGAAGCCGTAGGGCGAAATATTGCGGATAGCCCAATCATGCTGCTGACCTTGTATCGCCCCGCAGAACGTTACGCAGTACAACCCGCCATTAAGCGCTTCGCGCACTTCACCGAAATTCAATTACAGGAGTTCACTCCCCAAGAAGCCACCCAATTGATTAGCCTGAAACTGGGGCAAATCTTTGGGGGTCAGGAAAACCCGGAAATCCCAGACTGGCTGGTCACCCGTATTACAGAGCGTGCGCAAGGTAATCCATTCTACATCGATGAAATCATAAACTTAATGCGTGACCAGAAGGTGGATTTCCACAACCCTAAAACGCTGGAAACGTTAGAATTACCGGACAGTCTGCACAGCCTGGTATTGAGCCGTATAGATCAACTCAACGAAGCCACCAAAACAACGCTCAAAGTAGCCAGTGTCATCGGACGCGCCTTCCGGGCATCCTGGTTGTGGGGCATCTACCCGAAGGTGGGTGCCCCCTCCCAGGTGATTCAGCAACTCGAAGAATTGCACCGCCTGGATATTACCCCCCTGGACAAGCCGGCCCCCGAATTGGAATACCTGTTCAAGCATATCGTAACCCGTGAGGTGGCCTACGAAAGCCTGGCGCACGCCACCCGAAAAATGTTACACGAGCAAGCCGGTCATTTCATCGAGCGCACCTATCCCCAGGATATCAACCGCTTCCTTGACCTTCTAGCCTACCACTACGGCAATAGCGAAAATATAGAAAAACAACGTCTGTACTTCCGTAAAGCCGGAGAGGCAGCCATGGCTGCCTACGCCAATCAAGCAGCCATTGACTATTACCAACGCTTAGCCCCACTGGTTGAAAATGAAGAACGCCTGGAAGTACTCCTACAACTGGCCAACATTTATCAACACATTGGCGATTGGAAACAAGCGGAAACCCTGGCTGAAGAAACCCACGCCCTGGCCCAAACCTGTCAACAGGAAACGTATCAGACACGTGCCCGCCACCTGAAAGGCAAAATTCTAATGCTGCGCGGTGAGTATGCACAGGCAGCCAACCTGTATCAAGATGTGCTCACTGCCTACCGGAGGCTCCAGTACATCAGTAATGAGGCCGAGGCATTGCTCGACCTTGGCATTGTATATTGGAGCCAGAGCGATTACCAAAACGCGTTGCGCTATTTTGAACAAGCCGAAACGATTGCCCGTCAACACGGGCTGGAATCTGTTTTGTTGCGGGCTTTGGGCAATCGCGGGCTGGTGGAATTCAACCTGGGACAGTTAGACGAGGCACTACGGGATGCCGAAGAAGGTTACCGCACCGCAGTGCACTTAAACGACCGTTTTCGCGCCAGCGCCCTCCTGGGCAACATCGCCAACGTGTACCTGAATCAAGGGCTGTATTCGTTGGCATTGGAAAAATACGGTCAAAGTTTGCAAACCGCGCTCGAAATTGGCGACCGCCAAGGGGTGAGCATCAGCATTGGCAACATGGGCAACGTTTACTTACGCTATGGCATGTACACCCAGGCGCTGGCTTGCTTCACAAAAAATTTACAAATTTCTCTGGAAATCGGGGATACGATGGGCATCGGCTTTGTCGCCTGGAATATCGCCAATGCCTATTTAGGGCAGCGACAACTCACCGGTGCAGCCGAAATGGTGCAGCGCGCCATCACAATCGACCATTTGCTAGATACCCCCTACGAACTATGCGAAGCACTGCACACCCAGGGGCGGATATTCGCTGCCCAAAAGCAATACGCAAAGGCTTTTGAAAGCAACCACAAAGCCCTGGAAATCGCTGTCAAAATCGGATATAGCGAAATTCACTTTCAATCTACGGTGAGCGAAATTCGTTTGCAACACGCCATGCGACAAATAGACACCGAACAGGCAATCACTGCATTGCGCACCTTGCAAGAGAAGTTCCTTGACCAAAACCAGGATGACATCGAGGCCGCGGAAGTAGCCTACCGCATTTGGAAATTTTCCCCCACTCAAAAGGAGTACCAAAACCTGGCTTCCAGGTTGTACCGTACCCTGTATGAACAGGCCCCCAATGTGGAATACCGCAACCGCTACTTTGACCTGACAGGAGAAAATCTACCCGAGCCACCTGCTCTGCCGCCCCTGCTCGAATCGGTAACCGAAGGGCTCGCACCGCTCGACAACCTCTTGCAACGTGTGGATGCCTTTATCAAAGAACTACGCCACGAATCAAGCGATGACTAAACCCTTATAGGGAAAGCAGCGCCTTCGCTCACCCCTGAATGGACAACAACGCATCCCAATCCATGCCCTGTACCGTCTGGTGCAGGGCATGGTCGTCATCCACGATGTGCAATTCCAAATCGGTAAACACGCTGCGAATCAGCGGCTCTACCTGCGCCAGTGGAATGACTTCATCCTGGCGGCCATGATATACCACCGTTGGCACGTGAATGCGCAAATGCTCAGCCTGTGCCACGAAATCCGGCCAGATGAGCGCCGGGGCAAGCAAAATCAATTTACGCACCCGTTTGGGGTTTTGCGCCACGTACAACGCCGCCATCAGGCCACCAAAACTGGAGCCAATCAATGTCCAATCGTCCCATGGCGCCAACAAAGGCATTAAGGCGCGCATACGGTCCCCTAAATCACCGCTAAAATCGGGGGTCAGCAGATAGGGATAGCGCGCTCGTAAAAAAGTTCCCTTGAAGCCGCGTCCGCTGCTGTACAACCCATGAATGAACATCACATGCGGGGTAGCACGGTTCATAGCATCACCTCATCAAACGTCAAGTGCAATTTGCGCACCCATAAACCATGCGTCTTGCAAAAGGCAAGCGCCCGTTCCCCAGAGGGGTCGGTTAACATTTCGGGTACGGTAAACACCATCCCGACCGGGGCGTCTTGACGGTACACCTCGGGGAGTTGGTCAATATTTCCAGCCACGCGCACCCCATGAATCACGCGCCCCCACTTGCGGGGATCATCATCCAAAAAAGCCACCGGGCGATAGCCCAATTCGGGGTTGAGTTGCATCCAGCGTACCGCCATCTCCCCGGCGCGCCCGGCACCGTACACCACCACCGGAACATCGTTGGACACTTTACGGCGAGCATACATCTGATCCAACACCCGAAAGGAAGCGCGCGAAGCCGCCAGGCCAATCAACAAAAAAACGCCAAACAAGAATACTGCCCCCATATCGGCTTGAGCATCGGGCAGGACATACAACATCAACCCTACCAGCAGCATGACACCCAACGTGGCGCGCACATACCCAATGACGTCCTGCACGCCAACGTACTCCCAAACGCCGCGATAAACGCCAGAGACGAAGAAAGCCACATAGGTACCGGCCAGCATCAACGGCAGGGTGCGCAGATAAAACAAAAGTTGTGCATCGGAGAAATCCCAACCGGCACGCGTCCACAAAGCCAGGTAATAGGCTACGCTAATCAAGAAGAAATCCAGAATGATTTCAAAGATGCGTTGGCGATAAGCCAGTTGCACGGCAACACGCGCCAGAGTACGGTATTGACTTTTGCTATCGCTTTCCGGCACCACTTGTAACTGCGCTAAATAGGCCGCCAGCAGTGAAAAAGCGATAATGAGCACCGGCACAAAAACCAGGCTAAATTCGTAGGCACGGCGCTCCACAATTGTGCTTGCCAACCCAGAAAGCAAGGCAGCAGCGTATAAAGAAAGCACTGCTTGGCGCTCAGAAAGCCCAAAGGCAATCAGGCGATGCGAAGTATGGTCGCGTCCACCTTGTGCCGGAGATTGACCGCGCATCAGGCGGGTAATGGTTACCAGCGTAGTATCCAGGATGGGCAGCATGAACAGCAATGCCGGAATGGCAATGACGGCCAACACGTTGGAGGCGCTGGTCTTGCGGGCTACGGCCAGCGCAGACAGCGTAAAGCCCAGAAATAGGCTACCGCTATCGCCCATAAAAATGGATGCCGGGGGAAAATTAAAAACCAGGAAACCCAGAATGGCCCCGGCCAGCGCCAGGGTCAACGTTACAAACTCCGGTTGACGCCCGGCAGAAAAGAAAAAGAAGCCCAGAAACAACGCCACAATGAAGGCAATGCCCCCGGCCAGACCATCCATGTTATCCAACAGGTTAAGGGCATTGGTAATGCCCACCAACCACACAAAGGTCAGCAGGATGTTGAGCAGTTCAAACTTGAAGAAGGCAATGCGATAATCGAAAAACACCACGACCGAGGCGGCCAAGATTTGGCCCACCAGTTTGGCCGGCGGCGAAAGTTCGCGGTAATCATCGTACAATCCCAGGAGAAACATAATCAGCGCGCCGGCCAGCACGGGCAACGTCTCCCTTTGGGTGCCGCCGCGCCACGCTACCGCCAGGGCAAAGGCGCCAAACATCCCCACCCCACCCAGCGTAGGGGTCGGACGCGGATTCCAGCGGTCTTTGCGCGGGTAAGCAATGCGTCCGGTGCGAAAACTAATCCAGCGCACCACCGGCACTAACAGCAAACTGGCGACAAAGGCAACGACGAAAGAAAGCCAGAGCATAGTCGATCTCGGTAAAGTACCTCAGGGCTGCGCTTGAATTTGGCTGACAAGCGTCTGCAAACGCTGTTGTTCACTTTGCGGCGCGTGGCTCAAGGCGTCTTGCGCATACTGCAAGGCGCGTGCTTTGTCATTCATCTGGGCATACAACCGTGCCAGGGTTTCCTCCACCTGCCAACGTACGCCCGCATTAGCCACCGTCAGCGCCTGCTCTAGGGTGGTGATAGCCTCAGGGTAACGCTGTAATTCGATGTAGGCATTTCCCAATGCCGTGGAATACAGATATCGGGATTGGCGTTCTGATGTTGGGGTGCTCTCGTAGGCCTTTTGGTAGTATGCAGCCGCTTGTTCTAGCGCCTGTTGACGAGCGGTTGTATCTTGCGACTGTCGCGCCAGATTGGTATAGTAATCACCCAACAAGGCATAGGTGCGGTCATAGGTATCATCCAATTCGAGCGCATGATTGAGTTTTTCCAACGCGGCCTGCGGCTGCTGTAGGAAGTTCAGGTCCAAGATAGCCCATTCTCCCCACAGCACAACGTTATTCGGGCTCAGCGCCAATGCCTTTTGGTAGTAATCGTTGGAAAGTTGGGCGTATTTTTGGCGCTCGGCAGCGTCATCGGTGGCCGATGCCCACCAACTATACAAACGCGCCAGGTTGGCCGTATGGTCCGTGTTGAGCGGGTTGAGGCGCTGTGCCGTCTTGAGGTCTTTTTCGGCCTGCAAAAAGAGTGAGCGACGCTCGTCTACGGTTTTCAAGTTTTTGGCCTGTTCCAAATAGCCACGTCCCAAGAACAGGTAGTAGTAATCTTCATTCGGCGCCAATTCGATGGCGTGCTGGTACACCAGGATGGCCACCGGCCACTGATCCCCGCGCGTAAAAGGATCGGCCATCTTGAAGGCAATGTCGGCCTGGATAACACGCAAGTTGGTCACCGTACTGATGCTCATCACAACTACCAAGGCCAAAGGGGCCACCCAAGCGGCAAGAGAGGAAGCAAGCGCCGGCCGGCGCGTCTGCTCTTGCTCCGGCAAGACCCATGCCAATCCCAGCAACAGCAGCAAGCCAAAGATATAAAACTGCGTCAAGAGGCCTTCAAAACTGCGCAATTGTCCCAATAATTCGGTCTGGTTGGTGGGTGCAATCTGGGAAAGCGCCGACAACGTACCTGCCTGCCAAAGCCAGTATATCAACCCACCCAGGAACCCAATACCGGCCGTACCGGCAATGGCCTTGCCCAACCCCAAAGTATAGGCACGCCGCTCCTCGCAAGCCAGCACGATGATAGATACAATGCCTACCGTGAGCACCAGCCCTAAAATGCCATACGAGACGGCATTATTTTTCATCGGCAGACGGGTAAAGGACTGCCATAGGACATTCCAGGCTCCGGATTGGCGCTGCAAATTGGAAATATAGTTGAAGCCTAAGACGAGGAAGAACATTATCGTAAGCAGCCCGGTGATGATGACACCATCCCAAGAGGGGGCATCCACCTTAGGGGTTTTTCGCGCCCGCCGGGAGCGGGAACGTGTCCCCCTTTTGGGGGGCGCGCTTTCCTCTGGGGAGGCAGCCACCCCCTCGGCGGTTTGCCAACTTTCCTTAGGCAGGATAAATCCAATCACCAACAAGACTGCAGCGTAAATCCAAAAATGGGTGCGCGTGGAAACAATCGCAATCCCAAAGTGAATCTCCACAAAGTGCGCCAGGATAGCGGTCGACAAGGCCATCATGGTCAGCGTTCGCCAATCCAAACTAGTGTTACGCTGCTCCCTGCCGTCCAAGGCATGCAAGGTAATGTAAGCCACCATCCCCACCAGAATACCCAACGGCAAGCCGACACCCAGGAAAGCGATACTCTGCCAGGCAATCAGCGCGACGGCCCCTAACAGGCCACCGCCCAGGTAGAGGGCAATGAAGCGATTGCGGTCGGCAGGGGTTTCAATCAGCCCCAACCAGCGAAAACTGTAGTAAAAAACCGCGCCAAAGACCCACAGGTAAACCAACAACCCCAGTCCGCCGGTGGTCACCAACGCATCCCAGGTTTCGTTGTGCGACCGATCGGGAGAAGCATTGCGTTTTTCCACCTGCCCCAGTTTGGGCGGATAAAAGCGATTGTAGGCCACATACATACTTTCGGGGCCATAGCCAATCACCGGACGCAGAACGTTCCAGCGGTCAAGGCTGCCATCGGGGAAACCGAGCGGCTCATGCGGCGCCACCAATTTGGAAGCCCCTTCCCAAATGTATTGCCGCACTTTGCTGGTACGCTGATCGGTATCTGCAAGGTGACCGAAACGCCCCACCCAGGGGGAATCTCGCAGCGGTTCCAAGGGGCCGTTCGGGATGTTGAGCACACCCAGGAAGACCACACCGGCGACTGCTGCGCCTATGGTAGCCAACGTCAACCAGCGCTGGCGGGTATGCAAAGCCATCAGCAAGAAAAAGAAAAACAATCCAGCGGCTAACCCCAGGAAGGGGCCGCGGCTGCCGCTGAAATAGATGCCGATCACTTGTAACGCCAGAATGAAGATGTACAAGGTGGAACGCAGGATGTGCCGAAGTACCAGAGGGTCTTCCTCACGCAAGATGGCGCGCAGACTTTCGATGACGCGCGCCACGGCCAACGGCACGGCCATAATCAGATAGGCCGCCACGAAAATGGAATTTCCCATATTCGCGGCAATGCGATTTTGTACGTTTCCGCCCCACGGCACCGGGTCGAGACCATAATGCTGCAACACACCGTACAAACTGACCGCCAAACTAGAGAGAATCACCATGCTGAAAATGCGTTCCACCTGTTCTCGGCGTCGCAAATTGCCGGCAATAACGGCAAAAAATACCAGGTAAGCCGCTGTCGTGTACATCCCTTGCAAACGTTGATACGAACCCCATAAACTGGTGCGTGGCGCCACGGAAAACAAGGTGGAAAGCGCATAGACGACGAATAACGCCAGTACCGGCAACGTCAGCGGAATAGTACGCACCGTTTGCCATAAATTTTTCCCTGGGGTGATGGTTTTCCATTTAATCCCCCCCTGAGCAAGGAGTTTGACCAGCCAGGCAATCAGCGCCAGCCAGGCCAAACTGCGCAGTAAAGTAATTTTATCCGGTTCAAAAATACGGCTGGAATAAACGTCGAAAAAAACGGGTGTTCCCAAAAACGCCGCCAGCCAGGCGGCTTCCATGAGTCCATCGGCGAAACGTGACAATCGGGACATGTAACGACCTCTTTTTTCATCCTGATACGGGTTGTGTGGTATGATTTTCCGGTCATAGCGCAAGGCATCCGAAACGCGCTTACCATAACACAAAGTAAAAAAGTAGGCAAGTTTTTCTCCTGGCTACTTGCTGTAATAGTCAACAAGCCCAATGTCTCTTGCACGACGCAGTGTACGTTCCGCCGGATATACGATAGCCGCCAGTGGGGTACAAGCAGTAATACAATTTGTGCGCCTGATTATGCTGGCGCGCCTGTTAACCCCAGAACAATTTGGCATATACGCCTACGCCAATGCTATCGTAATCGTAACTCGCGCCCTACCTGGGTTCGGGATGGGTGCCGCGCTGATCCACCGCAGTTCATATAGCGAAGACGAAAGCATCTATCGGGTTCATTTCACGCTCTCCGTGCTCTTTAATGCGTTATGGGTGCTGGGGCTGGGGTTGGGCAGTCTCTGGTTTCTCAAACCACAAACGCATCTGGTGTTTCTAAGTGTGCTACTGGCTACTGCCTTGTTCAACCTCAGCGGCACACCCGATGCCATTCTCCGGCGGAAAGTAGACTTCCGCCGCACATCATTGATCAGTATCGTGAACACTCTGTTTGGCAGCGCGGCCGCTTTATGGCTGGCGTGGCGCGGCGCCGGTGTGTGGAGCCTGGTCGCAACCGACATCATCACCGCCCTGGTAACCATTGGCGGTTTTTACCTCATTCGCCCGGTATGGAAACCGCAATTTGGCTGGAAACGTGAAACGGCTGGCTACCTTTTAGACTTTGGACGTCGCAATGTATTATCCATTTTACTGCTACAGGCGCTCGATCGGGTAGATGACTTGTGGACCGGGGCGGTATTGGGAAATACCGCCCTGGGATTTTACTCTCGAGCCTACACTTTCGCTACTTACCCCCGCAAACTACTTGCTACTCCCATCAATCAGGTAGCAACCAGCACCTATGCCGCACTGAAGGGACAACCCAGGCGCTTATCGCAAGCCTTTTTTCGGGTCAATGCTTTTCTCATTCGCACAGGTTTCCTCTTCGCCGGGCTGCTTTTTCTGCTGATCCCAGAATTCATCCACTATGTCATCGGCGATAAATGGCTGCCCATGATGTTTACTTTTCGCCTGATGTTGATTTACACGCTACTAGACCCCATCAAAATCACCGTAGGCAACGTATTTTTAGCCATGGGAGAGCCGGAAAAAATCGTGCAGGCGCGCGCCTGGCAAATGGTAGTCTTGTTGGTCGGCTTATTCATCCTGGGCCCGTTGTGGGGCATCAACGGCGTAGCCCTGGCAGCGGACATCATGCTATTCTTTGGCCTGGGTTCGCTCCTCCGGGAAGTGCGGGTACATGTACAATTTTCACTCCGCGCCCTGTTTGGCGTGCCACTACTCGCATTGGGTGCGGGATTAGGGCTAACCACCGCATTACACCTTGCAATGCCCGATCAAACTGCCGCCTGGTTGCAAGCCGCGCTCAAAGGAAGTGGTTTTGCTCTTGTCTATCTGTTAGTACTTCTTTCATTGGAGTACCCCACCATGAAGAAAATGTTCTCGCTGGGCATGGCTATCCTGCACCGCCAAACGTCCGCTGAGGATTCGCTTCCCCCCACCACCAACGCGTGAAAGCCTATTTTTATTCACAGATAGTATCATCTCAATACCCTGGGGTCTCTCAGCGTTTTTTTACCCCAAAGGCACAAAGTCTTTAACCTTTCCTGCGTGCCTTTGGACTTTCTTGGTGACGTTTTTATTGTGCCCTAGGGTCGGTCTCCCCTTATTTTTTGAAAAGTCGCCATGAACTCTGTTCACCACCAAGCATGAAAATGTGCTATAACCTGAGCACTCGGCTAACACAGAGGTCGTTTAGTAACTGGTGCTACAAGCCTGATGAGAAGTTTATTTTCAGATCAGATACTTTCTGAACTATTTTAAAAAAATTAACCAATTTTTCCACCCTTAGCCCGTTACAACGTGCTATAATTCGCCGCGATCGCGCCACAAGGCTGACCGTTTTGCTCTTGCCCGGCAGAACGCTGACCGGCAATCCCGCGACCACAGGGCATTTGTGCTTTCTTTCTTCGGGAGGAACGTTCTAGTGCATGCTCCTGTGCTCATTCTGAATGCCAATTTTGAGCCACTCAATGTGTGTTCAACGCGCCGTGCCCTGGGGTTAATACTGTGCGGCAAGGCGACGTTGGTGATGAACGGACGCGGTCAAATTCACACCGTCAACCGTAGTTTCCCCATTCCTTCAATCATTCGCCTGGGGCGCATGGTTCACAGGCCACGCCGCAAGGTGCGGTTATCCAAGCGTGAAATCTTTCGGAGAGATCATTACACCTGCCAGTATTGCGGGCGCACGCTACAAAACTTAACCGTGGATCACGTTATCCCCAAACGCCTGGGGGGAACGCGTAGTTGGGAAAACCTGGTGACGGCCTGCGCACCTTGTAACCATCTCAAAGGTGGACGCACCCTGGAAGAAGCACGTATGCATCTGCTGCATCCGCCAAAAGAGCCGCCGGCTTCGGCAAAGTATTTGTTTGAGGAATATGTACGCCAACATGAAGAGTGGCGACCGTATATTGAGGGTTGGTAAGCGTTCGGCACTTTGGATAACGCCCCCTGAGCATTTCCCGTTGCCCTAAGGAAACAGCCTTTGCCCGGATTTCCGGGTGTCCCCGTTTCCCCTAAATTTTTCTCCCCCTAAGGGTTCGTCCATAAGGTATCATAATCGGACTGAATTCCTACCTTAGTTCGTGAAATAGGTAGCGGAGGGCAATGCCCTCCGCTACCCTAGGGTACAATCCTGCGCCATCTGTGACATCTGTGGATGAATTTCCAAAGCCAGGTAGGCAGTTACCTTTGGCCATTTTGCATACGGTCATCAGGCCGGTGTGTACTGCGTTCGTTTAAAAATCCAGCACCATAAAATCTTCAGCCAGGGCTGCCGCTCTGCCGAAAGTACGGCTGGCTTCTGGAAGTAGTTTTTCATAGGCTGGGCCATGGGTGGGGTAGTGGATCAAATACAGACGACCGACTTCAGCCATTCGTGCGATCTCTCCAGCCTGTGCGGCCGATGAGTGTCCATGCGTTGCGCCACTGGCCTCATGGATGAGCACGTCTGCTCCAGAGGCCAGTTCCAGAACTTCTGGGCAGGGTTCAGTATCACAAGAATAAGCCAACACCTTGTTTTGTTGTGGGAAAGTTATGCGCAAGCCAATGGTGGGGACCAGGTGACGCACAGGCGAGGCGGTAATGTTAAATTCATCACACGCCAGCACCGGTATGTTGGCTTGCTCAGGTAGATGGTGGAAAACCACCGGAAAGAATTCCGGCCAGTGAGACCACTCATAAAAATCCATCAGGGCTTCCACGCGTTTCAAGGTGTAATGCAGCCCGTAAACGTTCAAGGGGTGCTTGCGTCCTAGAAGCCACATATTCATCAGCAATAATGGCACACCGGAAACGTGATCGGGGTGAAAGTGGGTCAGAATGAGGTCGGTAATTTGCTGATGCTTGACATTTGCTTGCTGCAAACGTACCAGCGGGTTGCTGACACAGTCAATCAGTACGGTGCGCTTTTCCCCAAGCAAAGCCATGTGTGTATTTTCATGTTGTGGGTCTGAAATAGCGTTTGCACTTCCTAAAATAATGAGTTCTGGCATGAATGCACTCCTTGTGTTTTAGACTGAACTCCGGCATTTTTTATTTGCCCGCTATTCGTTTGCGCCATCTGTGTTCCTCTTGCCAATTTTCGTCAGGCTCCAATTTCAAATTGAAAAGAACCATTGAATAGCCTGTGGTGTGAAAAGCACTTCTACCAGGGCGGAAGCCAACAGAAGGGGGACGACCAACCCCAATAGTAGTTTTGCCCAGGTTGCCAGTGCATCCAACCAGGTTTCTCCTAGGGTGCGCCCTTGCGAAGGTGTCATCAAAGTTGCTCCCAAGTGCAACAGGGCTGCGCCAACCAACATGATGGCGGGGATCTCAAAAATGCCATGCGGCAAAACAAACGCCGTGAAGAACAACAAGGGGGAATATCCGGCACTGGCCATTACGGCCACGAAGTAACCTATGAGCATAAACGGGAGCATCAAAATCAATATGCCAAGAATCCCGAAGGAGAAAATCGCTCCTAGCGTGGCCAGGAGCATGGTACGCAGGTTGTGCCCCCATACCGTGACAACACCGCTGGCCGAATATAGCGGAATGACCTCCAGCCCCTGGATGGTGCCGCTTTGCAGGTTCTCGCGCTGGAGTTTTTCGGTTGGGATGGGGAAACGACTGGCCTGTCCGGCACCAACCAGTAACGTTACCCCCAGAACAAGCGTCATCAAAAACAGTGGCAAACGTACCCGCCGTAAAGCCTGGGGCACCTCATAGCGATACCAGGCGGATAGGCTGTGCGCCTGGCCGCGAAAATAGCGCCAAAACACGCGTGCACTGCCGCGCAGGTCAATCACATCCAGTTCACGCCCCAACAATTCCTCGCGGTTGAAGTAAGCGATGCCCATGCGCACCAACACGGCGGCCAACAGGAGTTGTCCAAAAATAAGCCACCACAGGGCGCTGTATGTCGCCCAAAACATGACAATGCTCTCGGCTTGAATCAACAGCGCCATGGGGATGATAATAAAGGATGCCAGCAGGTTGGCTGCCCGCGCGGAGGTGGTTTGTGTAGAGACCACCACCGCACCGCTGACCATCACGGTAGCCTGTACCACCACCAATGTCAAAATTTGCGCCAACAGGATACCAGGGGGGCGCCAACCAACCTGAAAATACACGCCAACCAGGTAAACCAGGGTGCCCAAATAACTTGCCAGCAACGGTGGGACCATGGATGCCAGCAGTTTACCCAGGTACAACTGCCAATCCTTCAACGGCGTACTCAGCAACGGTTCGATGCTGCGACGTTCTTTTTCCCCAACAAAACTTTCCAATGCGATGACCAGCGAAATGGAAATGGGAAAGAAGCCCACGACCATCAAGAGAAAAGGAATCAGGCGGTCTCCGACGATGTCGGCACCGTATTTTGCCACAAAATTGACTGCCCGCTCAGCGGTGAAATTCATCAGTGCCGGAAAAAACACCGTCAACACGATGATGGGCGCGATGATGCGCCAGTCGCGAAACTGGTCGCGGATTTCTCGGCGGGTGATAATCAGTGCCGGGCGCAATGCTTGCCGCAAATTAGGCCACATGCGAGGCCTCCTCGACTGTGGTGATGGCACGCAGATAAACCTGTTCAAGGTCACCACCGGTCTCCTTCAGGCTGATAACCGGCATGTCGTTGGAGAGAAAATACCACAAAACGGCCGGATTATCCTTTTCTGGATTGGCGGTACGGTAGCGCAACCAGGTTTCACCGTGCCCGGTGACTTCTACATCATTCGGCAGATTAGGCAAATGCCCATTGAGGACTTTGCCCAGTTGGATTTCGTATTCTGGTGTGCCCAGCAACTGTTGTTTGAGCGTTTTAGGGTTCCCCTGGGCGATGATGCGCCCGCTCCGGATGATGGCAATTTGGTCGGCCAGTTCTTCGGCTTCCGGTAGGTTGTGGGTACAGATGATGATGCTACGTTCTTCAGAACGCAATTGGTGAATCGCGTCGCGCACCAAGCGCGCACTTTGTGGATCCATGGCTGAGGTTGGCTCATCCAAAAGCAAGACGGGGGGGCGGTGTAGCAGAGTGCGTGCCAGCGCCAGTTTTTGGCGCATGCCTTTGGAAAACTCGCTGATGTGGCGATTGGCGACCTCGCTCAGTCCGAATTGTTCCAATAGGGCCGCAATGCGGCGTTGGCGGGTGGCCGTATCCAGGTTGTACAACTCCCCATAAAAATCCAGATACTCAGTGGTACGCATGCGGCCATACAGGCCGTGTTGTTCGGTGAGCACGCCTACCTGAGCACGCACCCGATCGGGGGCTGTGCGGATGTCTTCCCCGGCAACTTTGGCCCAACCGCGCGTCGGGCGTAAGATAGCCGTCAGCATACGGATGGTCGTGGTTTTGCCAGCGCCATTGGGACCAAGCAGGGCTAACACCTCACCCGTCCGCACATGCAAATGAACGCCGTCAACAGCGACAAAATCCCCAAAGGTTTTGCTTAAATCAAAAGTTTCAATCATGATGGGCACCTGTAAACCGGATTACCTTTTTATAGCACATTCTGCTTCCCAGCACATTGCAAATTTATCCTAATTGTACCTGTATTTTGCTGCGCTCAGGGAATCGTTAGCCCCAGAGGTCTGACGACTAGATCTCACAGCGGAGCAGGCTTCCGGCCGCGTAGTCGTCAACAGAAGCACCGCTGAGACGGCAAGAATGCAATGTTCTTCTCGTGAGACTGGATACTGGCGTTTTTTACTGGACCGCTATTGGTTTTCGCCGGAGAAGGATTTAAAAATCTGCGTAATTTGTGCCCATCTGTAGATCCGGTTATCCGCCGATTTCGCCAGACTCCAGTTTTAAGATTTCTCTACACCCTTTGCGGTGCTACAGACAGGCGTTTAACGGTGGCGCCACCATAGGGTAACAGCCGCACCCAGCGCGACGACAGCCATCAACGTTTGGTTGACATTCAAAGTGCCCATCGGCGAGGGGTCTAAGCGCAAAAATTCCAGGAAAAAGCGCGCCATCGGATAGGAAATCAAATACGTCAAAATCAAATCGCCGCGTTTCAGGCGGTCGGCAAAACGACGCCCCAGCCAAAGCAGGAAGAGCATATTTGCCAAACTGAAAAGCGATTCATACAGAAAGAGCGGATGATAGCGGGCAATGTTTTCGTAGCCCGGCAGGCGGTACGGCGGGTCAATAGTAATGGCCCACGGTAAATTGCTCGGTGCGCCATACAATTCCTGGTTGACAAAGTTGCCCCAGCGTCCGATGGCCTGGCCCAGCGCCAGCGCCGGTGCGGCCACATCTGCCCACAGTGCGAAGGATGCGCCTTTGCTGCGCGTGTACAAATACATCGCCAGCGCGCCGCCCATCACTGCGCCGGGGATGCCTAGCCCGCCGCGCCAGATTGCCAGCGCGTCTAGCGGATGCGTGAGATAATACCTGGTGGTGATACCGGCTGCCACCATGGAGGCGGGAGGCGTCAGGACGTGCCACAGACGCGCCCCCACGATGCCACCAATCAGCACCCAGGTAAGCGCGTCCCAGACGAATTCAGGGTCTAAGTGGCGGCGTTTTGCTTCGTAGGCGGCCAAAAAAGCGGCTGCCAGCGCACCGCTCATCAAGATGATGCCGTACAGGTGAATGGTAAGAGGGCCAAGTTGGAAGGTCATAAGCGTTATCAGTGGGTAATGAGGAATGGGGTTATTGTTCGCTGCGGAACTGACGGCGAACGTCGAGGATGCGCTGCAAAGCGGTCACGTTGGAAAAAACGGCCAAGATGCCCAAACCTACCAGCGGAATATCGAAAATCAATGAAGGAGACAGCACAAGGTAACGTTCCAGGCGGGTCAAAATCCCTACTTTCGTTTCCTTGCCCAGCGATTGTGCCCGCGCTCGTGTATACGAAACCAGCACAGAACCGGCCGCGGCCAGATAGGTGAGCACCAAACCGGTGAAGTTTTGCTGCATAGCGTAATAAATCAGCAACCCTCCTAAAATGACCAGTTCCGAATAGCGGTCGGTAACCGAGTCCACGAAAGCGCCGAAATCGGAAGGCTCGCCACGCAGGCGCGCCATGGTACCATCCAGCGCATCAATCGGCCCCATCGCTAGGATAATCAGGCCGCCAATCAACATTTGACCACGTGCCAGAAACACCGCCCCAACAGCGTTCCCCAACAGCCCAAGGATGGTCATCGTGTTCGGCATAATGCCCAGGCGGTTGAAAAACGCCCCAAAGGGATCAAGGATACCTTTAAAACGCACTCGCATAAAATCGGTAAAGGTCATGCGTTTGTTTTCATCTACAGTATGTTCCACAGTGCCTCCTGCCTAAGAAAATATGCCCTATGCTATCGCAAGCCGGTGAGAATGTCAACTGCGCCGAATTTGGTAATTACCCACAAGGTATCACCTCAATAACTTGGGGGCTCTTAGCGTTTTTTTACTGCAAAGGTCCGAAGACACAAAGCCTTTAACCTTTCCTTCGTGCCTTTGTGACTTCGTGGTGATATTTTTATTGCCCCTATGGCTGGTCTCCCCCTATTTTTTGAGAAGTCGCCATGAACTCTGTTCACCACCAAGCATGAAAATGTGCTATAACCTGAGCACTCGGCTAACACAG
>DAOTZN010000204.1:0-16887 GCA_034434095.1 Anaerolineales bacterium | reverse complement strand
TGCTATAACCTGAGCACTCGGCTAACACAGAGGTCGTTTAGTAACTGGTGCCACGAGCCTGATGAGAAGTTTATTTTCAGATCAGATACCTTCCCGATTTGTTGTTCTTTAGCGTTGAAGAGTTAACGCCAAGACGCGGCGTCGCAAAGAAAATCACGTTTTAGCGCAAAAACCGGGCCTTCTCCAGAAAAACCTTTGCATATTGACGACTTTGCTTTAAGGTTTTGGGGCTGTCCAAAAATTGGGCGAAGCGAAAGCACAGCATGATACCCCAACCCCGAAAAGGGAGCAAATTGTAGACAAGCACTAACAAGCCTTGAGTTACAAAGATGAAAGATCAATCCTCTGACGGAAACAATCTTGCGTATAGCCATTTTACATCGGCAATCAAATCGGCATCTACAGGCAAGGTGTACTCTGGCGTCACGCGCACTAAAAAATGCTCTATTACCTGGTGAATTTCCTCAGGGATATCTGGAAGAGTGATAAAAAAGCGTAATTTGTCATAGGCGCTGGGGCGTTGATAATCGATTCCGTGAGTGGCAAAATAGGCGCTTAGCAAGATGCCGGCTGCTCGACGGGCGCACACGCGGGAGCGCCCCTCGTTTCCCTGGGCACGGGCGTTTTGGGCAGCGTTAAGTTCAGCGGTAAATTTTTCTTGCCATTTTTTCATAATCAAATTTTATCACAGCACGGTTCGGTCATTTCGCTGATTAGCCAGGCGTAGCCGCCCATCGTTGTGGACTGACGGCTGCACTATCGGAGTTAGGAAGTCAGAAAGCGGCAAGGAGCATCTGCGCTTTGCTGCAATGATTGCGTATAGCCAAAAACACCGAAGTTCACCCAAGTTGTTAGTACGCAGGGCTTTAGTCCACCGCCCACGGTCCACCGCCCGCCGCCCACCGTCCACCGCCCATCGTCCACGGTCCACCGTCCACGGTCCACCGTCCACGGTCCACCGCCCACCGTCCACCGTCCATCATCCACCGCATTTCTCACACTCATGGTAATTGCCTATGTGATGATGGATTAACCGTCAAACTTATCCACAGAGGACACAGGTTTCGCCGATTTTTTCTCCAAACTGTGCCATCTGCGCCATCTGCGGATGAATTTCCAAAGCCAGGTAGTCAGTTACCACTCATGAGCAATCACCGCTGAGCTGCCTCTTGACCGTCTTCACAAAAAGGGATAGACTGAAACCCGCGGGTTTCAACTCTGCATTTTTTAGATAACATCCTTTACCAGAGAGAGAGTGAACATGAGTGCAGTAACATTGGCTCTAGGCGGCGGTGGAGCAAAGGGGCATGCCCACCTGGGGGTGCTGCGTTGTCTGGAAGCACACGACATTGAGATCGCTGCGATTGCCGGCACAAGCGCCGGAGGAATTATCGGCGCCTGTTATGCCGCCGGCTATACTCCTGATGAATTGGTTGATTACTTCCAGCAACTTGACCAGGACAAATTATATGGTCGTCTTCCCGAGGACGGCCCTTCGCTATTGGGCGTGGCCGGCTTAAAGAAGGTATTTGACGATTTAATTGGTGAGCGCACCTTTGCCGATCTGAAAATCCCGCTGGTATTAACTGCCGTGGATTTAAACAGTGGCTGCGAGGTGCTCTTGTCTGATGGCCGAGTGGTAGATGCTGTCTTGGCGACAATGGCAATTCCAGGGGTCTTTCCGCCCAAGCCCTGGGATGGTGCACTCCTCGTGGATGGTGGTGTGAGCAACCCGGTGCCGGTAGTCCCGGCTCGTAATCTGGCCCCATACTTGCCGGTGGTGGCTGTTTCGCTCTCGGCCCCGCCGGAGATGGCACACCGCCTACCTGCGATGCTCACCACACCTGAAATTCCGGTGCTTGAGTATGTGGTGCGCACGCGTGTAGCGCAGGCCTTCAATATTTTTGCCCAGGCAATCAGTATAAGCGGTGCACATCTCGCCGAATTGCGTTTACAACTTGATCGCCCAGATGTACTGTTGCGCCCCGATGTATACGATATTGGCATGTTGGACTACGTCAATATCGCCGAATTAGCGCGCCGCGGCGAATCGGAAACCCAGAAACACATTGTAGAAATCCAACGGGCGACCAGCAGATGGGGACGGTTGCGTCGCAGATTGCGCCAGGTTTGGCACGCACAGGAGACGTACCTATAATGAACCCGCGTGATTTGCGAAAATACGCTACCCAAACTCAGGTACGTTCGCTATTGGCCTTTATTTTCATTCTGCTGACCCTCGGTATTGGTCTGATTTACCTTTTCTATGGCCCCGGCAGCGCGTTGATGGGGCTGTTATGCGCTCTGACAGGGTTGGCACCACTGGTGCTGATTTTCCTGTTCTTATGGGGGTTAGACTGGTTTCTTAAACGTTTTGAGGATGATTAATTGGGCGACTATGGAAACTGAACTACTTAACGTTGATTCCTGGACGCTACGCGTGCACCTCCCCGATTCTCCTGGGCCTCATCCGGTGCTCTTGCTGTTACATGGCTGGACAGGTGACGAAAACGTGATGTGGGTTTTCGCGCGCCATTATGGGGAGGACGCGCTCATCATTGCGCCGCGTGCCCCTTATGAAACGCCGCGCGGGGGTTTTAGTTGGCAGCCCACCCTAAAAGAGACCTGGCCCCTCATGGATGACCTGCTCCCCGCGGTGGCGGCGCTGGATACCCTTTTGGATACCCTTGCCTCTCAACCGCGTTTCGCCGTGGGGCGCTATCAAGATGTAGCCGTGATGGGGTTTAGCCAGGGGGGAGCGGTTGCGGCAGTGTTCACGGCAGCAGCGCGGCATCGCGTACGCGCATTGGCCTTGTTAGCCGGTTTTGTACCGGACGACTTTCACCCACTAGATGGCCGTCTGGGACAAATGCCGGTCTTTGTGGCACACGGTCGTCAAGATGCGATGGTGCCGGTAACGCGTGCTCGCCAGGGCGTGGAGTGTCTCAAAGCCCACGGCGCACGGGTGACGTATTGGGAGGACGATAGCAGTCACAAACTTAGCGCCGCCGGTTCACGCGCATTGGCGGCCTTCTGGCAGGCGAACCCACCAAGATGAACAAACACGGTTAAGGTTTTGAGTTTTTTGCAGATTGCGGTTATCTGTAGGGGATGGTTCATTTGGCGCCCCAAATATGTGGGACATGTCCCCATTGGATGCAGGACGCCTGCAACGTCCCCCCCCATCCATGCGCAGATTCCAGCCATAACCAAATAACCAAATGTCACTGCGAGGAGCCGCTTTGCGGTGACAAAGCAGTCTCCTTGCTTACCAGGGGAAGACTGCTTCCCCTACGCTTTGCTCGCTCCGCTCGCTCTGCTCGCTTCTGTAGTAAACAAAAATGCCCCGATTTCACCGGGGCATTTTTTATTTCAGGGGTGGCTGAAGGGACTTGAACCCTCAACAGCCGCATCCACAGTGCGGTGCTCTGCCTATTGAGCTACAGCCACCACGAGCGGGCAGATTTTATCACGAAGACCGTCTCAGGGCAAGGATTTTTTGTATATTTTTGAGGGATAGAGATACCTGTGGATTCACTCTACCGCATCCGATGAACGGTTTAACTGCTCGGCCAACTCCTCCGGCGTGTTGACCGGTTGTTGGCAGACGAACCCCCGGCAAACGTAGGCCGTAGGTTGACCGCTCATCATAGGGCGTCCCTGTGCCAGCGGTGGCGCCAGGGGGTCGGGCGGGAAGCCGCTGAGGGCCGCCACCAATCTGGAGCGGTACGTCTCCCATAGGGTGTCCACCAATGCCTGGGTGACCGGGGACGCTAAATCTCCTACCAGCGCCACCTCTTGCGGGGCATATACCGCCCACTGTATTGCGTATAGCCAATAGGAGAAGGCAGTGGGGTATTGTGCGGCGGCTTTACGCACCAGTCCAAAACTGCGTTGCGTAGCCTGGTAATAGCGTTCTTCGCCGCTAAAGGCGTACAATTGCAGCATGAGCAGGGCGGCGAGTGCATTGCCGCTGGGGGTGGCGTTATCCTGGATGTTTTTGGGGCGTGCCAGGGGGGTGACGTGATCGTCCGGGGTATCGAAAAAGCCGCCGCCTTCGACGTCTTGGAAATGTTGTAAGATGAGTTCGGCCATCTGGCACGCGGCTTGATACCAGCGCACGTTTGGGTCGCTTTGGTACAGCGAGAGCAGCCCCACCCCCAAGGCGGCGTAATCTTCCAGCATAGCGGTATGCCCGGCTTGCCCGTTACGCCAACTGCGATACAGGCGCCCATCGGGACGACGCATGTGGGTTAGCAAGAAATCGGCGTTGCGTTGAGCAGCCTCCAGGTAGTCCTGGCGTCGCAGGTAACGGGCTGCTTCCGCCAGGGCGCGCAGGGCCAATCCGTTCCAGCCGGCTAGTACTTTGTCATCGGTGGCCGGGCGTACTCTTTGGGCGCGGGCGACCAGCAATTGGGCGTGGAGATTCTCCAGGCGGTCCGGCACCACCTGCGGGTCCAGTGCGAAGCGTTCCCCCAGGGTGGCGTCATCCAGCACGCGTTGCAGGATGACCTTTCCTTCCCAGTTGCCTTTTTCTGTGATTCCGTACGCGGCGGCGAAGAAGGGGTAATCCTCCCTCAGTAGGTCGCGTAATTCCTGGGCTTCCCATACGTAGAACCGCCCCTCCTCGCCCTCGGAATCGGCATCTAAACTGCTGAAGAATCCGCCTTCGGGGTGCTGCATTTCCCGCAGGAGAAAATCCAGTGTTTTTTCGGTCACGCGGCGGAAGGCAGTTTTCCCGCTGAGCAGCGCGGCGTGCAAATACGCGCCTGCCAGCAGCGCGTTGTCGTACAGCATTTTTTCGAAGTGCGGCACCAGCCAGCGTTTATCGGTGCTGTAACGCGCAAAGCCACCACCGACCACGTCGTACATGCCGCCGCGTGCCATCTTTTCGAGCGCCTCAAAGGCGGTTTGTGCCTGAGAGAGGCCGGGTTGCCCCAGAAGAAAATCGATTGCCATCGGTTGCGGGAATTTGGGGGCTTTTCCCCAGCCACCATGCTGAGGGTCGTGCGTTTCTGCCAGGCGACGGGCGGCTTCGTTTAACATGTGGGCATCCGGCGGCAGGGCAGCCTGTGGTGCCACCGGACGGCTTTGCAGGTGGGCACGCAAGCGTTGACCATAGTCCAGCAGGTTTTGGCGCTCGTTTTGCCAGGCTTGGGCGATGGACAGCAGCACCTCGCGAAAGGCCGGCATGTTGTAGCGGCGTGTGGGCGGGAAGTACGTGCCACCGTAGAAAGGTACCCCCTCCGGTGTCAGGAAGATGCTCATCGGCCAGCCGCCCTGCCCGGTCATGGTGATCACGGCTTGCATGTAGAGGTCATCCAGATCGGGGCGTTCCTCGCGGTCCACCTTGATGTTGACGAAATGGGCGTTCATCAGGGCCGCGGTTTCGGGGTCTTCGAACGATTCGTGTGCCATGACGTGACACCAGTGGCAGGCCGCGTAGCCAATGCTGAGGAAGATGGGGCGGTCTTCCTGACGTGCTTTTTGCAAGGCTTCTTCGCCCCAGGGATACCAGTCTACCGGATTGTTGGCGTGTTGACGCAGGTAAGGGGAGGTGGCGGTGGCAAGTCGGTTCATAACAGGGGGGATTTGTGGTCGTAGGGGCGACTCACGGAGTCGCCCCTCCAGGAGTCGCCCCTACGGCGAATTCCGGCGAGAATTGAGGGGGCAACGTGGGGTTACACGCTGAGCATGACCGGATCTTCGATGTATTTCGCCATGGCTTGCAAGAAACGGGCCGCTTCCGCACCGTCGCTGATACGGTGGTCAACCGAGAGGGTGGCTTTCATCGTCCAGCCTACGACCAATTGGCCGTTTTCCACGACCGGCACTTGACGGGCGCTGCCAACGGCCAGGATGGCGGCTTCGGGCGGGTTGATGATGGCGATGAAGTGCTCGACATCGTACATGCCCAGGTTGCTGATGGAGAAAGTCGCCCCTTCGATATACTCTGAGCGCACCTTGCCCTCGCGCACCTGTCTTGCCATTTCGCGCACTTCGCTGGAAATCTGGCTGAGCGGTTTTTGGTCTGCATTGCGGCATACCACGGTCAGCAGGCCATTTTCCACGGCCACCGCGTTGCCAATGTTGATTTGCCCATGGTGCACAATTTGACCCTCCTGCAGGGAGGCGTTCAGGTTGGGGAACTCTCGTAGCGTGAGCGCGGCCGCTTTAACCAAAAAGTCGTTCACCGAAAGTTTCACCCCGCTACTCTCCAATTGGGCGTTGATGCGTTTGCGAGCGGCGAGTAGCGCATCCATGCGGTATTCGTGGGTGACGTAGAAGTGTGGCACCTGTTGTTTGGCTTCCACCATGCGGCGCCCGATGGCCTGGCGCAGGCGGCTGACTTCTACGACCTCATCGGCGCGGGAGGGCCTGACGGGGGCAACGGCAGGCATAGGGGTAGGCGTAGCAGCCAGTGCGGTTTCGATATCACGTTTGACGATGCGCCCCCTTGGGCCGCTGCCCTGGAGCGTGCGCAAATCCAGGCCGTGTTCGCGCGCCATGCGACGCGCCAGCGGAGAGGCTTTGACGCGACCCTCTGGGGTTTGGCTTGTTCCCTGGGGCGTTGCAACCGCCGAGGGCGTAGGGGGACTCGCGGGAACCTCAGGGGGCGCGGTTTCCTCAGAGGGTGCGGCAGCCCCTAAAAGTTCGGTCAGGTCGGGTTCTTCATCCGGTGCGGTAATGACGGCAATCGGCGTTCCCACCGGGGTGATTTCGCCTTCCGCTACCAGGTGTTTGTACACGATGCCACTGCCGTTGGCTTCTACCTCCACGGTGGCTTTGTCGGTTTCGATTTCGGCAATGACTTCCCCTTTTTGGACGGCTTCACCCTGGTCTTTGACCCAGCGCACCAGCGTGCCTTCGGCCATGTCGAAGCCAAGTTTAGGCATTTCCAGAATAGTAGCCATTACAGCACCTCCTTGACGGCTCTCAGGATGTCGGGAACCTGGGGCAGGGCGCTTTGTTCCAGCGTGCGGTTGTAGGGGAGAGGAACTTCTTTTTGGGCGATGCGCAGCACGGGAGCATCCAGGTCATCGAAGGCTTCTTCCTGGATACGAGCGGCCACTTCGGCGCCTACGCCGTAGGAACGCCAACCCTCTTCGACCACGATGGCGCGGTTGGTGCGATGCACCGATTCCAGGACGGGGGCCATATCGAGAGGGCGCAGGGTGCGCAGGTCGACCACTTCGACTTCGATGCCTTCTTTGGCGAGTTGCTCGGCCGCCTTGAGGGAAAGGTCAAGCCCCTTGCTGTAGGTGACGATGGTGACATCCCGGCCAGGGCGTTGGATTTTGGATTGGCCAATGGGAACCAGATACTCTTCTTCGGGTACTTCACCGCGCCTTTGGTACATGGTGGCGTGTTCGATGAAGAAGATGGGGTCATCGGAGCGGATGGCGGCTTTGAGCAATCCTTTGGCATCGTAGGGGGTGCCAGGGGCAACCACTTTGAGACCGGGGAAGTGTGCGAAGATGGCATCGGGCGTTTGGGAGTGGGTGGCACCCAGTTGTCGGCCACCGCCGCCGACGGTGCGGATGACTAGCGGCACCTTCATCTGGCCGCCAAACATGTAGTGCATTTTTGCGGCTTCGTTGACGATGTGGTCCATGGCGGAAAAGGCGAAGTTGATGGTCATCAGTTCGGCCACCGGACGCAGGCCGGCCATCGCCGCACCAATGCCCGCACCGACGATGGCTGCCTCGGCGATGGGGGTATCGCGTACGCGTTTTTCGCCGAAATGGTCATAAAATCCCTTGGTGACGGCATAGGTGCCGCCCCACACGCCGACTTCTTCCCCTAAGATAAAGACACGTTCGTCGCGTTCCATTTCTTCCCACAGTGCCTGTGAGATGGCTTGACGCATTGTAATTTTTGGCATCGTTGGTCTCCTTTTTACTCGGCGTAGACGTCGGTGAATAGTTCTTCGGCGGCCGGTTCTGGGCTGGATTCGGCAAATTGCACTGCCGCCTGGACTTCGGCTTCCACCTGTTCTTCAATGGCATCCAATTCGGCTTCGGTGGCCATTTTCTCGTTGGTCAAGTAGGCACGGTATATGCCGATGGGGTCGTTTTCTTGCCATTTCTTGACTTCTTGTGCGTCTCGGTAACGTTCCGGGTCGCCCATTGAATGGCCGCGGAAGCGATAGGTCAGGATTTCCAACAGGAAAGGCCCCTTACCGCTGCGCACCTGTTCCAGCGCCTGGCTGGCGGCTTCGTAGACATCCATTACGTTCATGCCATCTACCTGAGCGTTAGGGATGCCGTACCCTTCGGCCTTTTGGCGGATTTCGGAGACCGCCGAAGCGCGTTTGACGGCTGTTCCCATGCCATAACGGTTGTTTTCGCATACCCAAAGCACCGGCAGATTCCAGACTTTGGATAAGTTGAGCGCCTCGTGGAAGAAGCCGATGTTGGTGGCGCCATCTCCAAACATGGCAATCGTGACGCCGTCACTTTCGGTGTATTGGTCGGCCAGGGCCATACCGGCCGCGATGGGCAGGTGCGCTCCAACAATGGCGTGCCCCCCCCAGAAGTTTTTGTGAACGTCCGCCATGTGCATGGAGCCGCCCTTACCTTTGGACATCCCGGTAACCTTGCCCAGTAATTCGGCCATCACGGAGGTGGCCGGAATGCCGACGTTGAGCGCCACTCCGTGGTCACGATAGGCAGTGATGACGCGGTCTTGTGGCTTACGGGCGGCTACCAGACCGGTGCTCACGGCTTCTTGTCCAATGTACAGGTGCAGGAAACCGCCTATTTTGCCTTGTTGATAGAGTTCGGCAGCACGTTCTTCTATGCGGCGGATGAGCACCATTTGATGGTATAGATCTAGATGTGTGTGTTTTTCCATAATGTGTAGTATCTCCAATTCTACGGATTTCACCTCGTGACGGTATGTGTTGGTGCAACCGGTCGCAACGGTAGAAACCCGAAAGGGGTTACGGTGACAAAAAGAACACCGGGATGTTTTCCGGTGTCTCAATATGAGATATGAGGAGTTGCATCGAAATTATAACAGATTATGATAAAAAATATCTGTTTAATCTAAAAAAATACAAGGTGCATTGAATTTGTTGGAACACCTCTTTGGTTTATTGCCCATGGGATGATCGGCGTGTAATGCCTCTCCGAATTACTGTGCTGATTTTGCGAGGGACAAAAGTCAATATGCTCCAAAAAGTTTTAAGTATCCAGGTAAGCACTGTGAACATGGTTTGCCAAAATCTCCACACCCAGCGCACATAAGCCCGGACACCGGTTTGTGCCATCTGACTTGCCTGCTGCGTGCTCTGTGCGGCGGCCCCGGCCACGCGGCCCGCACCGGTCATTATGGCCTGTCCCGCGGCCCTACCGCTTTCCGCCAGCCAGGCGGTCAACTTACGCTCGTCTACTCCGGTGATGGCTCGCAGGCTATCGCTCCAGTTCCCCACGGCCTCCGGTCCCAAGCGGAAGTAAGCATCGGCCCGTTGACCGATAATGTATGTTGAGAGGACATTCGTCCCTGCAGAAGCCGCTACCCCGATAATCGGCAAGGCTTTGAGAATAGTCTTTTGCAGGGTTTCTTCTGCCGCTTTTTCGCCAATTTTGACTGCGGCTTTCTCGCCAGCCTTGCGGCTGAGGGCTGCGGTTCCGGCGCTGAGACCGGTAATGAACATCACTAACTGCCGCTTTTCCTGTTCGGTGAGAGGGTAATTGTACACTGCGGCGGTCTCCAATACCAGTTCTGCCTGGAGTCTGAACGTTGCGCCAATGTCCACAGGTACTCCCAGCGTGGTCGCGGCCACGGTCCCCAGCCCGGGGATTAACCCCGCGCCAGAAGTGACCGCGCCAACCGTACCGGTTTTACGGCACTTCTCCCGAATAAGCATCTGCGCCAGTTCTTCTGGTGAGGCGTCAGGATATTTTATTTTGAGTTGATTGGCTCGCTGGGTCGCGGTTTCAATGTCTACGTCACTCACCACGTTAAACAGCATGTTGACCAGCGCATTTGCCTGCGTATCAATCTCAGCCGGCGTTTTGTCTGACTGAGCGGGCATGATTTGCTGCAATTCTTGTTGAATGGCAGTCATAATTTTCTGCGCTCCAGTCTTCAGCGGTTCTTCGTTCATCTGACGGGTCCTCACTTATTGAGATGATAACGCCCCTTGTCTAAATGCAATTGACAGGGGACAAAATTTGATATCGGATACTGGACCTGGCGAAACCGGCGGATGGTCGAAATAACATTCCATGAATCCACAGATGGACACAGATGTCGCAGGTTTTTAAATCATTCTCCGGCGAAAACCCATGTCAAACTGCGGTCAAAAAAACGCCGGAGTCCAACTTCGATAATTTTTGCTTAGCCGTGTTAGATCGACATAGACATCCCGTCCCTTAGGCGGGCATGACAGCGGGCCAGCCAACCGAAATATCCCAAAACCTGTGACGCGCACCGCAGACAACGTTCCATTGCAGACAAGGTATTCCTGCAAGCGGCTCAATTGACAAGGTTCAAAAATTCATTTCGCTCCCAGCGCCTAACGGTTCGCGCTTCATCCGCACGTGGAATGTGTCGGCTGGAAGCGCTGGTTGGGTTGCCTGTATGATTCTGATAGCAGTTTGCTATTTGCATAAGGGTTTCACGGCGATTCGACGTATCTGGCGCAAGTATCTGTAATAGGGTTAGGACTTCCAATGTTTACGTGCACCCCACGAGATAGATCATTGCTTCCCATAAACTCCCAGTAGTATGTGTGTTGCTCATTCTCCAACTCACGTCTCGCCTGAATGCAGTACCGAATATGCGTCAAACCCGATTCCGTTTCTGTGTACCGATCAATCTTGACAAGTGTCCAAGGTGGCGTTGAGAGTACTCCTTCATACCATTTCACGACTTGTTCTATGTCTTCTCGTTCAATATTGAAAGAACGAAATACCGTGTTCTCTCCTTCCAAATACTGTGACTGGTCGCTAAAGATAGTACCTGGATAAATTGGTATATCTCTCACAGGTATAGTCTGTTGTTGGTTCACTATGGCATGTTCTACCATCGCGGCAAGAAATCGAAAGATGATATAGGGAAGGGCAATTACTTGGGGCATTTCTGCGCCAATCGCTTCTACAGAAATCTCCTGTTTGGTTTCAGATATGTAAAGTGTGTTATTGTCCTGCCATTCGATATAGTCTTTGGTGTCTTCGCTGGCGTACGACTGAGGCAAGTAAAAGATGTCTCTTTCGAGAAAAGGCAGCATCTGATGCCTAACACGAACAAGTATGCGTCCGTTTCCCCCCCTATCTGCGCCGACTCCCCGAAAATACACATGGGCGATTCGTGTCCCGTCAGGTGAAATCGCTCGCTGTATTTCAGTTTCACCCGTGATTTCGGAAGCAGCCAAGAACGCGCCCAATGTGAACGGGGGAATAAGCATTAACAACACTGTCAGAACGTATAGTCCACCGCCTAGGAGTGACGGAAGATGAGAAAGTATGATCCATGGCCCCTGTCGCCTACGATTAGCCTTGCTAACAGTCAAAGATACTCTGGCAATAATTCCAATGGTAGGTGGAAGCAGAATATCAGGAATAGTTCCCACCAAAGAGTAGTCAGTTAAAAATAGAAACCACAAAAACAAACCCAGAATCAGATTAACGATTACTAACAACTTTAGGGGAAATGGATGTTTCGTCATGTAATGCCTTTGACCATGAGAGATGCAACCCAATGGCATTGTCCACCCAAACAGTAGAAAAGTGGCCTGTGCTGTTTAGCATTGTGTTAAACTATAGATGTTTTTTGACCCAAAGTCAATCCCCATGGCCCAAAAACTCATCGATCAACTTCGCGAAGCCTTGCGCCTCGAGACCGATGAAGCCTACGCATAGACTGGGGGCGTCATTTCATTCTTTTCTTAATTGCTCCACCTGCCATGGTGGTGAGCCCAACATGCCGATAAAAGATGGAGCAATTGAAGGTGTAGAAGCCGAATGGTGGGTTACGTACCAGGATAGAACATATTGCCATTGCTGAATTTTGGGCAATTTGTTTGACATATCCTCATTGCTCATGTATAATCAGCCTTTGCGAATCAAAACATATTTCCTCGATGATTAGATCGCAAAAAAAATAGTGGATAAAACCTGCCAACATAATGCCAAGGTCTGCTGTTGGCAGGTTTTCATGTCAAAGCCGTCCGTCGGGGTGTAGTGCCCGACGGGTGAGCGTGAAATTGAATGGGAGATTGTGCCATGGAAACAACTACCAACACCGTGGAAACGGCCGTGAAAATGCCGCTTTCCGAAATTAAACGCAAGACTCACTTTACCGGTAAAGTCATTAAAACCTCGCTGGCCGGGGCAATTGTGGATATCGGCCTGGAAGTTCCAGGTGTAGTTCACATCTCGCAATTGAGTAAAGAGCCTGTCCATCGAGTTGAAGATGCCGTCAAGGTTTCAGATGTTGTTGATACCTGGGTACGTCAGGTATTCCCTGAGAAGCGGCGTATCGAACTAACTATGATCAAGCCGCATGATTTAGAATGGCGCGAGATGGAGCCAGGCATGGTGCGAAAGGGCGTTGTGACTCGTCTGGAAAAATTTGGTGCCTTTGTAGATATCGGTGCCGAACGCCCTGGGTTAGTACATATCAGCGAGATGGCGCATGGCTTTGTTAAGGAGCCCGGCGATGTCGTCAAAGTAGGCGATGAAGTCGAAGTACAAATCCTGAAGTTCAGCCGCCGCAAGAAACAAATTAAATTGAGCATGAAAGCGCTACAAGAAAAGCCGGTTCAGGAAGAAAAGCCTAAACGCAAACCTCGCAAAGTGGCCAAGTCTACGCGTGAACGCTCGAAGCGTGAGTATCAAATCGAGACGATGGAGCAAGATAACACGCCTACCGCCATGGAAATTGCGCTGCGTGAAGCAATGGAGCGCGCGAAAGATAGCAAAGCAAGCACTAAGTTGGCCGGTATACTCAAAAACACTTCGAGAAACTAATCACTTTGCATCGGTGATAAGAACAAAACGCCCCTTTCTCAAAGGGGCGTTTTGTTTTGCGTGAGTAAATTCACTCGGTAAAAAAACGGGGGTTTGAAATACGGAAGAAATCCAGGCTCAATGGGAATTACCGCGGAAAACCGCCAGATGTAGGGCGGAATTAATTCCGCCCTATGGCGCACCGCCAGATATTGGGGTGCATCACGGGAAATCCCAAAGAGCCGAAATCCACACTTTACAGATTCAAGCCGTTGTCATGACCTTGCAGGACTCCGCAAATCGGCGACACGCCTACATCAGGAACTGCCTCCTATGCGTCTGGCAGGTCAATGCGGATGTGCAACTCTTTGAGTTGTTCTGGCTCCACCGAAGATGGGGCGTTGGCCATTACATCGCGGGCAGCCTGATTCTTCGGGAAGGCGATCACCTCTCGGATATTAGCAGCGTTTGCCAGCAACATGACCAGCCGGTCGATGCCGGAAGCAATGCCACCGTGGGGTGGGGCACCATATTCAAAGGCTTCCAGCATGTGCCCAAAGCGCTCGCGAGCAACTTCAGGATCCAGACCAATCAACTTGAAAATGCGCTCCTGTAGGCCGCGCTCATGAATGCGGATGGAGCCGCCGGCCACCTCATGGTTGTTGAGCACCATGTCGTATTGTGTGCCGCGCATCCGCCCCGGATCGCTTTCCAAGAGGGGCAGGTCTTCAGGCATGGGCATAGTGAACAAATGTTGACTGGGGTCCCAGCGCCCTTCTTCCTCGTTCCAAAATGCCCAAGGGAAGTCGACGACCCAGCAAAAGGCCAGCACGTTGGGGTCTCGCAACCCCAAGCGGTCACCCAGCAGCAAGCGCAGGCGGCTGAGTGCATCGAACACGATTGCCGGTTGATCGGCCACAAAGAGCAGCAAATCGCCGGGCTCGGCCTGCATACGTGCCTTGATGGCCTCCAGGCGTTCTTCGGAGAAGAATTTGGCGATTGGTGAGCGCACATCGCCATCTGGTGTCATGATGATGTAGGCCAGCCCCTTTGCGCCGTATTGTTTCACAAAATCGGTCAGTTCGTCAATTTGCTTGCGGCTATACGTGCCAAGCCCTTTGGCGTTGATGCCGCGCACATGCCCGCCGCCGGCAACCACTTGCTCGAAGACGCTGAAGCCGCACTCAACCGCCAAATCGCTGATATTCACTAATTCCAACCCAAAACGCATGTCGGGATGGTCGTTGCCAAAGCGTGCCATGCTTTCCTCATAAGAAAGGACTGGCCACGGGGTTTGCAAAATGCGCTTATGTGGCGCAAGCACCTTTGTCATTTCGGTGTACATGTGCTCCATGAGATCCATCACGTCCTCACGGCGGTTGACGAAGGACATTTCCAGGTCTAACTGGGTAAATTCGGGCTGGCGGTCACCGCGCAGGTCTTCATCGCGAAAACAGCGCGCGATTTGGAAGTAACGCTCCATACCGGCCACCATCAACAATTGCTTGAGTTGCTGGGGGGATTGTGGCAAGGCATAAAATTCGCCCGGGTGCACGCGGGAAGGCACCAGATAGTCGCGGGCGCCTTCTGGGGTGGCCTTAAACAGGATGGGGGTTTCGATTTCTATGAATCCTTGTTCGTCCAGGTACTTGCGGATGAAAGACACCACTTTGTGACGCAATACGATATTCTCACGCATGCGCTCACGGCGCAAGTCAAGGTAGCGGTAGCGCAAGCGCACGTGTTCATCCACGCCGTCTTCCTTATTGATGGTAAAGGGAGGGGCTTTAGCCGAGTTGAGTACCTGTACGCTGTGCGCCACCACCTCTACCTCACCAGTTGGCAGGTTGGGGTTTTCCATGCCTTCGGGACGGCGGCGTACCTTGCCGCGAATTTGCAGTACCCATTCGTTACGGGCATCGGCCAGCGCGGCATGTGCCTCTGGGTGGGTGGACGAATCTGCCAATATCTGCACCAGACCAAAGCGGTCGCGCAGGTCGATGAAAGTCACGCCGCCGTGGTCGCGCCGGCGATGTACCCATCCGGCCAGCGTCACTTCCTGACCATCATGGGATGGACGTAATTCTCCACAGTAATGAGTTTTGTACATGCATGCCTCCACAAAAAAATCGCCCTCCGCATGGCCTACGCGTCGGGCGAAACCGTTCTGAGATAAGCGGATTCATGGTTGAAAGCACACGAAAGCCGCCCGGCGCAGTGCATTGCGGAGGGGAGCATGATTATCGTTATTCTCGCGTGCGGTCTTCAACATAAAACACCTTTCATGAATCCAATTGTTACCGGATTATAGCATGTAACCCGTGTTTTCTGCAACATTGGTACAAAATTGCCATTGCGAAAAGCCCGCTCTGCGAGTATTCTGAACGGGCTGACAGACCTTTTTTATGTTAGCAAGGAGCATGTTATGAAGAAACGTTTACCGGTGTTTGTGTTTTTGAGTTTATTTGTGCTTGTCGGCCAGGTTTTGGCCGCTACTCGAGCCAGTAGCGCCGTATATTTGCCGCTGGTGATGAAAAACAGTGCCCCGCCGACGCCTTCTCCCACGCCGGCGCCACCCACACCAACGCCTATTCCCCCTGGCGGCGGCCCGCTACGACGCATCAATGCGCCGCATTTCCCCGGCGATACGATTCCCCCTGAGCAGACGAGCATTTTCTGGTTTGGCAGTTTGTCTTCCACCAGCAATTATGTGGACGTGCGCGCGGCCTACAGTGACCAGGTTTTTTACCTCTACGTCGCCATTTTTGACCGCCGTCTGTGGTACGATGACACGCCGCCGGTGGGTGATTTAACCGCCTGGGATGCTGTTACCCTGTATCTCGATTTGGATGGAAATGTGGGGAACGCCCCGGATGCCAATAGTTACCGCGTGACCGCCAGTCTCGCAGACCCCAATTTATCGCGCAGTGATTACGAACGCGTCTCGCGAGGGGCTGCTGGTACCTGGGGGGATGCCACCCTTTCGGGGTTGATCACCTACCCGGGTTGGCGCGGCCAACACCTGAATGACGATACCGATGACCGCGGTTGGGCGATGACCTTCCGCATCCCCTACAGTGCCTTGGGGCTTTCCGGGCCACCCGTGGAAGGCACCATCTGGGGGATGGGGCTGGCCGTCCATGACCGGGATGATGCGGGCGGTACGGCTATCCCCGACCAGATTTGGCCGGAAAACCTGAACGCTAACCGGCCAGATACCTGGGGACAGTTCCGCTTTGGGTTGTACACCTACACGCCTCCGGCGCTTGACCCGGCCGGCAGCCTGAAAATCCGCGAAGAACCGGGCAATGGCATCATTGTGCCGGATGCAGCGATGGGGAGCACCATTGGCGGCCCGTTGTGCCCCGGCGACCCGAATTACATCTGGAGCACCTGGCCGAATCGCAACTTTGGGGATGAGCACCAGTTCATCATCCAAAATCAGTTCAATATCGATGATTGGCCGTGCTTCGCAAAATACTACGTCACCTTCCCGTTGGATAACCTTCCGCAGGGCAAGGTCATCCTTTCTGCCACCTTGACCCTGCACCAATGGGGCAACAACGGCCCGCCTGATTTAGCGCCCGATTCTTATATCCACGTGCTCACTGTGACGGATGCTTGGAATGAGAGCACCATTACCTGGAATAATGCCCCCTTGCCGGGGCAAAATATCGCTCAGATTTGGGTGCCGGTAGCGGATTGTAAGGATAGCAACGGCAATATGCAATGGCCGTGTTTCCCCCGTGTGTGGGATGTGACCGGTGCGGTTGCACAGGCCTATGCCGATGGTCAGCCACTGCGCCTGGCGTTGTACTCTTCCGATTCGGGTATGCACAGCGGCAAACAATTTACCACCTCAGAAACGGGTGATTGGAACGTGGCCGGTCGTCCGGCGCTCGACATAGTGTGGGGCAACCCGTAAATC
>DAOTZN010000203.1:0-17206 GCA_034434095.1 Anaerolineales bacterium | reverse complement strand
CTGGGGTACGGCCTCCCTTTGGGGGGGCGCGGCAACCCGAATGTCGGCAACCCACCTCAAAGGGCGCGTGTTCCGCCGCCTGCTTCAGGGTGGCGCGGCACTTCTGGGGAAGCAATCCCCTGAGGGTCTGCTCTCCCCCGAAAAGGCGCGGCAGGCGGCCATTCTCCGAAATCGCTTTGATACGCCCGCACATCGAGAAGTCTGGCTGCATGGGCTGCAACGCATTATGGACGGTTCGTTTGGCGATTCTCCCCCCTGGGCGCTGGAGGCCCTTGAACAATGGCGTCTTCCTTGAGTCGGACGATTTTCAAAAATACGGCTTTTATCACCGTGGGCAGCCTGGTGCTGAAGGCGCTCAACTTTTTGTTTGGCATTTTTGTGGTGCGCAGTTTGGGGGATGCGCGCTTTGGGCAGTATGCCACGGTGTTGGCTTTCGTAGGATTGTTTCAGATTTTAGCGGAGTTGGGGGTCTCGCAGTACGTGATGCGCGAGATTGCCCGCGACCGTTCGCAAGCCTCACGCCTGTTTTGGAACCTGGTGAGCGTGCGCACGGTGCTGGCGCTGCTCGGCATTGGGGTGATTACCTGGGCAGCCAAACTATCGGGCTACGCGCCAACTTTGGTGACAGGGGTTTTTCTGTACACGTGTACCTTTTTGCTGGCGGCTTTTTCTGCACCGCTGGAGGCCATCCTCACAGCCCACGAGCGCCTGGATTACGTTACGGGCATGACGCTCAGCGCGCAGGTGGCGTTTGTGCTGCTGGGGGCCACCTTCCTGTGGCTGGGGGCAGGCTATTTGTGGTTGATTGTTGCCAGTTTGCTGAGCATGTTGCTGCCTATCGGCATTGGGGTATGGGCGGTGCGGCGGCATAAACTTCTGGATTTCCGTCCACGAGTAGAGGTGCGCTTCTGGCCGAAGATGATCCGTGCGGGGCTGCCGTTTGGCATCATCAGCCTGATGCTGCAAATCGCCGCCAGCATAGATACGGTGATGCTCTCTCGACTACGCACGGATGCCGAGGTGGGCTGGTACAACGTGGCCTACGGGCTGATTTTTTCGCTTATGTTCCTGGTGCGGGGTTTCAAAACCGCTATCGTGCCCTCGTTGACGCGCACTTTTGTGGACAATCCGCAGGAGGTGGAGCGCTGGTATTACCGCTCAGTGCGTTACATCGTGTTGATTGCACTGCCCATCGCAGCGGGCGGCATGGTGACGGCCTTTCCGCTCATTCGGCTGTTGTATGGACGGCAGTTTGACCCGGCCGCGTTGGGGTTGCAAATTCTGATTTGGGATTTGCCTTTTTTGATGTTTGCCAGTTTGTGCGGCAACATGACCACCATCATTGGAGAGGAACGCGCCGCGGCGCGCATTTACACCATCAACACGGTAGCCAATGTGGTGCTGAATGTCATCACGATTCCGCGATACGGGATGATTGGGGCCGCTTTCGTGACGGTTATCACCGATATGATTAGCGCACTGCAATTCCACTTTTTGTTGCGTCGCAAGTTACACTTGCCCGCGCTGGGAAACTTCCTGTGGCGGGTGATGTTGGCTTCGGGCGGCATGGCGGCGATGGTGTACGCGCTGGGACAATATCATGTGTTCTTGCTGCTGGTCAGCGGGGCGCTGGCGTATGGACTGCTGGTACTCGTTTTGCGCATTCCGGATGCCAGTGAGCGCGCGCTGGTGCGGAAAGTGGCTAAGCGGGTAGTCGGGTGGTCGGTTAGTTGGTTAGTTGGGTAGCCGGGAAGTTGGGCTACTATGTGGCAGTTGTTGATAGGAAAACTCTTTTGGCTATGCGCAATGAGCAGTCGGGTGGTCGGATAGTTCGTAGGGGCGAAACATATTTCGCCCGTAGGGACAAAAGGTGTTTCGCTCCCCCACTTTTTGGCTATGCGCAGTGAGCAGTCGGGTAGTCGGGAAGTTGGGCTGCTATGTGGCAGTTGTTGATAGGAAAACTCTTTTGGCTATGCGCAATGAGTAGTTGGGTAGTTGGGTGACTTGATCGTACGTTTGAAGGGTTACGAAATTTGAATGGATACGAAATTGGTTCAGCACAGAGATGAAACTGCTTCAAGAACGAAGCAAGGGTTTGGAAGTTTGCTGCTTTGCGCTTTCTTCTTTGTGGTCTCCCTGTTCATTATGATTAACGTCCACGAAATTGGGCACACGGTCTTTGCCAGGCTGTTTGGCGACAACCATGCTTTTTACGCTCTTTATAGGTTGCGCGCCGATGGTAGTTTGGCCTGTGTGGGATGCAACGTATACGACGAAGCAAAACTCTCGTTTCTAGGGAATGTTTTTGTGACGCTTGGCGGCGTTACCTTCAGCCAACTTATGGCAATTACGTTGCTCTGGTATGGAGAAAAAGCAAAAACCAACCAAACGGCGAGACGTTTTTTTAGAGTAGTGGCGACCGTGTGCTTGTTTGATGTGTTTTTTCAGGTAGCCCAAGGTATTGTGGCAAATATAGCACACCAAGTTGCATTCACGCGAGTAGATATTGCTGATTTTATATGGCTGGTAGCAAATCGAGTGCAAGCAAGCCCTGTGGTGGTTAAAGGAATAGTGTTAGCAATTTTATCAGGCTATTCTTGGTGGATTGTTGTCAAGTGGTACAAGGGCCTGGGTGCAAAATCCACAAGTCAGGCATGAGTAGTTATATGTAAAGGCCCACCCAACACCGGCTGCGCCCGACCGCCTTCGATGCGAGTAAACGGCGCATGCCGCGTTTTTCGCGTTCGGCAAAGCGCTGGCTGGAAGCCAACTGCACGTCTCAGCACATCATTCGCACATCACAACCTATGTACATTTCCCTAGCCGTTCATCACTTTCCTCCCCATTACACCGGCGGCGCCGAGTGGCGCGCCTTCCGCACGGCACGCGCCTTGATGGCACGCGGCCATCGGGTGCAGGTCGTTGCCATCGAAGATATTCAGGGGGAAACCTTTGAAGCACGCGCTACAGAGTACGAGGGCGTGCCCGTAAAGCGCCTATCGTTCAACTTGCAGGCCGCGCCAGACCCCTTTCGCTGGCAGTGGAACAACCCCTGGATTGGCGAATTTTTCCGCTCGGAATTTGCCGTCCAACGACCGGATGTCTTCCACTTGTTCAGCGGCTATCTGATGACTGCCAGCCCATTGCGCGTGGCCCAGGAGATGGGCATTCCCACCGTGGTCAGCCTGACGGATTTTTGGTTCTTGTGTCCACGCATCACCCTGTTGCGCAGTGATGGATCACTATCCACACCACCCATTGACCCGCTGCGCTGTGCGCGCTGTCTGGGCGAGGAAAAGCGCCGCTTCCGCTACCTGGGGAAAGCCTTTCCGGCGCTGGCAAGGGGCTACTGGCGCTTGCAAAAGCGTAATGCCAACGCCATCGCTCAGCGGTTAGACTATTTGCTAGACACCTTGAACCACGTTAGTTGCGCCATCAGCCCATCAGACTTTGTGCGCCAGGTCCACATCCAGGCGGGTATTGCCTCAGAACGCATCGTCTTCTCCCGCCAGGGGCGTGACTTCCCAGCACTGAATGAGGCCACCAGGAAAAAGACCCCTGGCAAGCGCCTGCGGGTTGGATACATCGGGCAGATTGCAGCGCACAAAGGTGTCCACACACTGCTAGAAGCGGTACGCGCCCTGCCGGATTGTCCGCTGGAAGTGCAACTGTACGGCAACGCCAATGCCTTTCCGGCCTACACGCGCCGCCTGAAAAGGCTGTGTGCCGGTGATGAACGCATCCACTGGCAAGGGGTTTTCCCGAGAGAAGCCATCGGGGAAGTACACCGCAACCTGGATGTACTGGTGGTCCCCTCCGTGTGGTACGAGAACAGCCCCAACACCATCTTGGAAGCCTTCGCCTATGGCACGCCCGTGTTGGCCAGCAATTTGGGCGGCATGGCCGAACTGGTACGCCCCGAGGTAAACGGGCTGCATTTTCCTCCCGGTGATAGCAAAGCCCTGAGCCTTCATTTGAAAGCCTTAGCCACGGACAAATCCCGCCTGAAAAGCCTGCGTCCCTCCGCCGACGGTATCCCCTCGGTGGCACAAGAAATCGATACGTTGGAAACCCTTTACAAGACCGTGACATCGAACCTGTGACCTCTCCTATCCTCATTCTCCTGGTCAACTGGAATGGTTGTGAAGACACTTTAGCCTGCCTGCACGCATTGCAAAAAGTGCAGCAACCGGCCTTTGACGTGCTGGTCGTGGACAATGCCTCCACAGACGACTCGGTGACGCGCATCCGGGCGGCCTTTCCACAAGTAAAGGTCATCGAGAACGAGAGCAATCAGGGCTTCACAGGGGGCAATAACTTAGGGTTGCGTTACGCCCAAAAACATAACTACCGCTATACCCTGTTGTTGAACAACGACACCGAAGTGTCCCCCAACTTCCTTGCCCCACTGGTAGATGCGCTGGAAAACAACTCCCAGGCAGCGGCAGTGGGCCCGTTGATTTACTATCACACCCAACCGACGGTCATCTGGTCAGCCGGTGGGGTTATTGACTGGCACAAGGGCGAAACCTACATGACAGGGTTGGATGAACAAGACAACGGTCAGTACGATGGGCCGCCACGCAGCGTGGATTTCGTCACCGGCTGTGCATTGATGGTGCGCATGTCGGCGGTCGCCCAGGTGGGCATGCTCGATACACGTTTTTTTGCTTACTACGAAGAAGTGGAATGGTGTACTCGCATGCGACAAGCGGGCTATCAGATTTTGTTTGTGCCACAAAGCAAAATCTGGCACAAAATTACACCGTCTGACCGCGAAGCCTCACCGCGCGTGCACTACTACATGACCCGTAACCGACTGCTCTTCTTACACTTGAGCCACGCCCCGCTGCGCGCTCGCCTATGGACAGCCTTTTCCTATGCGCGCACACTGTTGAGTTGGAGTCTCAAACCCCGCTGGCGGCACAAGTCTCCGCAACGCAATGCAATGTGGCAGGCCATTTGGGATTATCGTCTGGGCAAATTGGGGAGGAAAGAAGCATGAGCACCAAACCAGCCTTGATGTTCCTCTCCCGTTGGTTTCCCTATCCACCACATAACGGCTCGCGCATTCGCATCTACAACCTGCTCAAGGTGCTGCGTCAGCGTTACCGCATCACGCTCATCACTTTTGCGGAAGAAGAAATCCTCCCCGAACACCTGGAAGTGGTACGCGCTTTGTGTGCCCAGGTAGAAGTCTTCCCGTACCGCCCTTTTCAGCCTGACAACATGCGTGCGCGGCTGGGTTTTTTAGCCCCGCGGCCGCGTTTTCTGGTGGATACTTACCAGCCCGCCATGGCACGCAAGGTGCAAGCCTTACTCGCCCAACACAATTACCGCCTTGTTGTGGCATCTGAAATCGATATGCTGCCCTACCTGGAAGGCATACGCGGTGTGCCGCGCGTGTTGGAAGAGTTGGAAATCAGCACACCTTATGAGGCCTACCATTACAGCCGGGGGCGTCAACGCTGGCGCAAGGCGTTGACGTGGTGGAAATTGACTGCCTACTTGCGCCGCGTTCTGCCCACGTTAGAAGGCTGCACCACCGTCTCGGAGATAGAGCAGCAACGTTTGCGACAGGCTGTTCCCAACAACCCATTCATCGAAATCATCCCCAACGGAGTAGACAGCGTCTCCTATCAGGGCGATTTTGGGCCTCCGGAGCCTGATACCTTGATTTACAATGGTGCCTTAACCTATGAGGCCAATTTCGATGCGGTGGCTTATCTTCTTGAGGCTATCTTTCCATTGCTTCTCGAACAACGCCCCGATGTCACTCTCAAAGTCACCGGGAAAACCGCCGGGGTTCCCATAGCCAGCCTTCCCCTCCATAGGCGCGTCATCCTGACGGGCTACCTGGACGATATCCGTCCGGCCGTGGCCCGCTCCTGGGCAACCGTAATCCCCCTACGACGCGGGGGCGGTACGCGCCTGAAAATTCTGGAATCGCTGACACTGGGCACACCGGTAGTCAGCACATCCAAAGGGGCCGAGGGGTTGAACCTGCGAGATGGAGAACATCTGCTCATTGCAGACACCCCACAGGACTTCGCTGCCGCCGTCCAACGTCTGTTGGAAGACCCCGCACTGCGCCAATATCTGGGCACTCAGGGACGGGAACACGTGCGTCAAACCTATGATTGGTCACAAATCGGCGTTCAACTGCTGAATTACTTGCAAAAAGTGGAGACTAACGGTGCGCGCCATTCGTCGTAATCCCCTGAGTCGCATTGTGCGATGGTACGCCATGCAACGCGATGCTCTTCTGGTGTGGTTGGAAGTGTACCGTAACCGCGTGCTGCAAGTGATTTTCGCGCTGGCCGTGCTGGCCGGTTCGGCGCTCATCGGGCTGGTGGCTGTGGAAAAGGACCCCAAATACGCCCTGGTGCTGGCCATCTTGCCGCTGGTGGTTTTTGGTGCCGAAAGTCTGGTGCAAAAGCAAGCGCTGGCGCCCTATATCATCTTGTTCAGCGGGTTGTTTATCCCGTTGAGTTTGCCTACCGGAACCGCCAGCCGATTGGTATTCAGCCTCGTATTCACGCTGCTATTTGTTGGTTTGTGGGTCTTACACATGGCTATCATCGAGCGAAAGTGGAGCGTGCCACAAACTCCCGTAACCAAGCCCTTGTTGTGGTTTATGGGCAGTGTCATGGTTTCCTGGGGCTGGGGTTTTGTCTTTCGAGACCCACTGGTGCAAACCTGGCCTTCTTTCCCCTTTGTGCAGGCAGGTTCGGCCATTGTGATGATTATGCTACCCGCCCTGATGTTGCTGGTCACCCGCGACATTCATACCGAACGCGAACTCAAAATTTTGGTGGGCATGATGCTGACGGGTGGGGTGTTGGGTTTAATTCGTCAATATGGCATCATCCGGCGCTTTCCGGTCAACACAGGCGGGATGTTCAATCTGTGGGTCGTGGCACTGGCGCTCTCGCAGGCTCTCTTCAATGAAAAACTGCATCGCTGGCAGCGCGGGGCGCTGCTTGCATTGTGCGGCGCGTGGATGTACTGGGGATTCTTTTTGCACATCGGTTGGCTGGCCGGCTGGTTGCCGGTCTATTTTGCCGCCGGAATTCTGATTTTCCGGTATTCGAAAAAAATCACCGTGACGATGATTATTGCTGCGACTTTGTTCGGTGCGGTGAAGTTTAACTACCTCCAAAGTGCTATGCAGCGTGAGAGTGTCAGCAGCGGAGAGACCCGTCTGGCGGCCTGGAGCGTCAACTGGCTGGTCACCAAGGAGCACTGGTTGTTCGGCACCGGCCCGGCGGGTTATGCGGCTTACTACATGTCGTATTACCCAACGCGCGGCATGGCTACTCACAGCAACTACATCGACATCATCTCACAACTAGGCATTGTGGGCATGGTTATCATTCTGTGGATATTTTGGGCCATTCTGAAAACGGGCTATCGTCTAACCGTTCGACTACGGGGCCGGCGAGATTTTTCCGAAGCCTTGGCCCATGCGGCCCTGGCAGGCACGTTGGCCTGTATGCTGATGATGGGCTTCGGGGACTGGCTGTTCCCCTTTGCCTATACGCAATCCATTACTGGATACGATTACGCGGCGTACAATTGGATTTTTATGGGCACGATTATGGTACTAGATCGGCTGCATCCAGAAAAAGAAACCCAACCAACGCAGAATATCTAAGGAGCCATGTCAAAATAACTTCTGTTGTTTGTGCTGGTTGAGCGGGGCTAACCCTAAAGGGTGCTTACCCTACGAGTACGATATCAAGAAGCCACCCGCTCCGTTCGTGGAAGTTCTTTGGGCTGGAGGGGTAGCAGAGGGCAATGCCCTCTGCTACCCCTTTCGCAAACTGAGGCAGGACTTCAGTCCAACAAGGCTGGGATCTGCGTTGAATCTTGACGCTGAAGAACCAACACACCAAATCAAGAAGTTGTTTATGGACGGGCCCTAACAACACAACAGGAAAGGTGCGTAACTTTTCATGGAATCACCAGAGATTTCTGTCATCTTCGTAAATTGGAACACCCGAGAATTGTTGGGAGAAGCCATTCAATCGGTGGTAGATACTGCTCAGAAATTCCTTGTGGAAATCATCGTGGTGGATAATGGCTCTACAGATGGCAGTCAGGCAATGGTGGCAAGCCGCTATCCACTGGCACAATACATTCAAAACACGGAAAACGAGGGGTTTGCGCGCGCTAACAATCAAGGCGCCCGCCTGGCCAACGGCAAATATCTGTTGCTACTCAACAGCGATGCAGCGTTATACCGCGGCGCATTGAATAACCTGCTAAAAATCATGAAAAACAATCCACGTGCCGGCATTGTCGGCGCACAATTGTGCAATCCCGATGGCAGTTTTCAAGCCTCTCACACCCCTTTTCCTACGTTATGGCAAGAATTCCTCATCCTGAGCGGCTTAGGGCGGCTGATATATGGATCATACTACCCCAGCCGGGGGCCGGAGGAAGCGCAAGGGCCTCAAAAAGTGGACTACGTTGAGGGCGCCTGCATGTTGATTCGCCGGGAAGCCTATGAACAAGTCGGCGGTATGGATGAGGGATACTTCATGTATGCCGAGGAAGTAGACTTGTGCTACGCCATGCAAAAGCAAGGCTGGGAAGTGTGGTATCAGCCGGACGCACGCGTCCGGCACCATGGCGGCGGTAGCAGCCGTAATCGCCGTACCGCCCGCGAGGGAGATTTGTACCAGAGCCGGGTGCGCTTTTTCCGCAAGAACTACGGCGTTTTGCAGGCTGAGATACTCAAAACGCTCATTTACACGATAACCACCGTGAAATGGGCAATCCATGGTATGCTACGTATCTTCAGTCGCGGGCAACGCGGGCGAGCCGTCATCTCCCCGATAGACTTACACAAAAAACTGAAAGCCACGTGACATCACGTCTGGCACAGTATCGTTGTCAAAGATGACCTACCACAAAGCAATCATGAAAATTCTGCTTCTCACCCAAGTCTTACCCTATCCCCCGGACAGTGGTCCTAAAATCAAGACCTGGAATTTGTTGCAATACCTGAGCAAACATCACCAGGTCACACTGGTTTCCTTTGTGCGCGGCGATCAAAGCGCAGAAGTCGAAACCCTGCGCACGCTATGTGACGAAGTGTACACTGTGCCCATGCAACGCGCCATCTGGCAAGACGCCCTGGCACTAGGACGTTCCCTGCTCACTCGGCAACCATGGACGATGGTACGCGATGCCCGCCGCGATATGCAAGCGCTGGTAACGCGCTTACTGGAAGAACAACATTTTGACATCCTGCACGCAGACCAGTTGAACATGGCCCAGTACGCCACCTTGGGCAACCATCATACGAAAATCCTGGATGCGCACAACGCCCTGTGGGTACTCTACCAACGGCTGGCCAAAACCCTGCCCGCCCACAATCCGCTCAAATGGCTGTATGCCCGCGATTGGAAACTACTCAGGCACTACGAAGGGGAAATTTGCCGCCAATTTGACGGTGTGCTGGCCGTCAGCCAAGAAGATACCCAGGCGCTGCAGCAAGCCGCCGGTGAGCCTTTCCTCCACAAGGTAGTCCCCATCGCCATTGATGCCGAGCAAGAGGCGCCGGTACAGCGCCAGCCCAATGCCAACCACATCCTGCACATAGGTACAATGTTCTGGCCTCCCAACATCGACGGTGTGCTGTGGTTCCTCAACGACGTTTTTCCCCTCATCCAACAGGCCCGACCTGAGGTAAAATGTGACCTTGTTGGCAGCCGTCCCCCCGCAGAGATCCGCGCCTGGCATGGGGAAAACATCAACGTGACCGGCTACGTAGCCGACCCCACCCCTTACCTGCAGCAAGCCGGCGTGATGATCGTGCCACTGCGCGCTGGTGGCGGGATGCGCGTTAAAATTTTGAATGCCCTCTCTCAAGAACTACCGTTAGTGAGCACGACTATCGGCGCAGAGGGCATCGCCATTCAAGACGGCATCCACGCCTTGATTGCCGATACACCCGAAGCATTTGCCGCTGCCGTCCTACGTCTGCTGGATGACCCGGCCCTGGGTGCCCAACTGGGGCACAACGGGCGTCAATTGATTCTGGAAAAATACGACTACCGCATTGCCTGTGCACCGGTGGATGATCTCTACCGCCTCGCCAGACAATAGTTTCAAAGGATAAACCTACTTGTGACACGCCAAACCCTTTTCAACCTCCTAAAAATCATTGTCAGTGCTGGACTCATCGCTTACCTGTTGATTTACCAGGTGGATACAGGCGAACTTCTCGCTGTCATGCAAACCGTACACTGGCCGTATGTCCTCGCAGCCGCGCTGGTGATGATTTTCGGCACCGCGCTGCGCGGGCTGCGCTGGCAAGTCTTGTTAGAAGCGCTCGACATTCACGTACCCTTGCGCACGCTGGTACATCTGTATTTCGTAGGGGCCTTTTTCAACATGTTCCTGCCCTCCGGTTTTGGCGGGGATGCGGTCAAAATGGTGAAGTTAACCCAGGAAACCGGCCAGGGCCCCGAATCCATCGGCACCACGCTGGTGGAACGCGCTACCGGTTTGTGGGTGCTCTTCTTGATGGCGCTCATCGCCCTGCCCTTCAGCCGTCACTTGTTGCCCGCCGCCTGGACGCTCCCCATCCTGGTGTTGACCCTGGGCGGGGTGCTCGGCGGATTCTTACTGATTGGCACCCCCTTACTGCCTTATCTGGGCGGTAAAATTCGCTTCCCCGGGCAGGATAAACTGGAGCGCTTCTATCGTTCTGTAGCCCAACTGGGATACCCGGCACTGCTCAAGGCTTGCGGCGTCTCGCTAATCTTTGACCTGCTCTTGATTCTGTTTACCTGGCTGCTGGCCGAAGGGGTAGGCGTACACCAGCCCCTGGGAGTGTACCTGCTCTTCACCCCCATCATCTCGTTCTCGCTGGCCTTACCGATTTCCATCGGCGGGCTGGGCGTGCGTGAACAAACCTTCGTAACGCTCTTTGCCGCGGTTGGTGTGAGCGCAGCCCCCGCCACGGCCATGTCACTGCTCAATTACGTCATCACCTACCTGCTGGTGGGTTTGATTGGCGGCCTGTTCTTCATGCTGGAAGGTATGCAAGGCTGGCGCACCGTTAGGGAATAGGAACGGACAAAAGGCCTGCCCCTACAGGCAAAACATGTTTTGCCCCTACGGGCTACGGGCGAAATGCGTTTCGCCCCTACATGCTGCCACCCAACCATCAAACTATCCAACTATCGAACTACCCGACTACCTATGCTTTCCATCGCCATTCCCGTTTACAACGAAGCCCCCAACCTGGAGCCCCTACACGCCGAATTGCGCGCCACACTGGACGCACTGGGAGAACCCTATGAAATCCTGTTCGTAGATGACGGCTCCAGTGATGACAGCCTGGCGGTGCTCAAACGCCTGAGCGCAGCCGACCCTCACGTACGCGTGATTCGCTTCCGACGCAATTTCGGGCAGACCGCAGCCTTTGCCGCCGGATTTGACTATGCGCAAGGAGACATCATTATCACCATGGACGCCGACGGCCAAAATGACCCCGCCGACATCCCCGCTTTACTGCAAAAAATGCAGGAGGGCGATTACGATGTCGTCACCGGCTGGCGCGTGGAGCGCAAAGAAGGCCTTGCCCGGCGTTTTCTCTCCAAAACCGCCAACCGCCTGATTAGCAACAGCACCCAAATCACTGTTCATGACCGCGGTTGCTCCCTCAAGGCTTTCCGAAGCGAAGTCGCCAAACAAATGCGCCTGTATGGCCAGTTACACCGCTTTTTGCCGGAACTGGCCGCCATCGTGGGCGCGCGCGTGGCGGAAGTGCCCGTCAATGACCGGGCACGGCGCGCCGGCACATCCAAGTACGGCGCCATCAGTCGCACGCCGCGTGTCCTGCTTGACCTGCTGACGGTCTTCTTCTTGTTGACTTTTTTCACCAGCCCAATGCGCTTGTTCGGCGGCGCGGGGCTCATCACCACCGGCCTAGGGCTGGTGACGGGCGGGTACCTGGCACTGGCAAAGTTGTACCACGGGCTGACGGGCGGCTGGGCCGGCTTTCAGACTTACCAGATTGGCAACCGCCCCTTGTTATTGCTGGCCGTTTTGCTGGTCATCGTAGGCATCCAGTTCCTGATGATGGGGTTAATCGGTGAAATGTTGGTGCGCGTCTACCATGAATCACAAAACAAACCCATCTACACGGTGCGCGAGGTCATCGAGAATAGCGGCTAACGATTCCGCAATTCGGGTTTGGGGGAAAAGATGATACAACCGGTGTGCAGTTTCAAGTATTGCACACCGGTTACCTATGAAACGATACCTTTCGCTCTTCCTCCTGCTTTTTTTGACATCGGCATACTTCTTACCGCGCTGGGCCAGTTGGAGCCAAAACTCCCGTCTGGATTTGACCATGGCGCTGGTGGACAAGGGCACGCTATCCATTGACGATTACTACACTAACACCGGGGATTACGCCGCTTTTGAGGGACATTTCTACACCGACAAAGCCCCCGGCGTCTCCTTTTTAGGGGTACCGGTATACGCGGCCTACAAGGCGGTGGCCGCACTGCCCCCCGTCACCCGTCTGATGGAGAAAATCGCCAACAGTGCGGCCTTCTCCACAACGCTCAACCCGGAAGGCAGCGGTCTGGCGCTGGACAAGTTGTACTTCATGGGTGCGCTGTACACCGTCACCATGACGACTATCGCATTGCCCTCGGCACTGCTGGGGGTCTTGCTGTACATCTTCTTGGGCAAGTTCTTGACGGATGAACGCCTGCGCCTGGGGACAGTGCTGATTTACGCCCTGGCGACGCCGGCCTTTGCCTATGCCGGGATGCTCTTCAGCCACCAGTTGACGGCTTGTCTGCTGTTTGCCGGCTTCTTTCTGGTTGCCGAGGCCCCACCAAAAGGGCCGGCGTGGCGGCATCTCCTAGGGGCCGGCTTCCTTCTGGGTTGGGCGGTCATCAGCGAGTATCCCGTCGCGCTGATTGCCATCGGCATTGGCCTGTACGCCTTATGGGCACGGCGCACCTGGCAAACGGCGCTCGCTCTGGGGCTGGGAGCACTCCTGCCCGCTCTGCTGTTGATAGGCTACGATTACGCCATCTTCCACACCATGCTGCCGGTAGGATACAAATACTCGGTCAACTATCATCATCTGCACGATCAGGGCCTGATTAGCCTGACCGGGCCGAATCTGCCGGCCTTGTGGGGCATCACCTTTGGGTCCATGCGGGGACTGTTCTTCCTTTCACCGGTGCTGCTCCTGGCCGTGCCGGGCTTCGTGTGGTGGTGGCAAACGGGAAAACAACGCCCCACATGGACGCTTAGCCTGTGGGCAGTGCTCAGTTTTCTGCTCTTCAACGGCTCTTCGATTATGTGGCAAGGCGGATATGCCGTCGGGCCGCGCTATCTCCTGCCCATGCTGCCCTTCCTGATGCTGGGTTTTGCACACGGATTACAACGGGCCTGGCTGCACGTCACCGGCCGATTGGTGACGTTGACACTGCTGGGCTGGTCGCTGTTTGCCGTATGGGTGGAAACCCTGGGTGGACAGTCCTTCCCCGATTGGACTCCCAACCCGTTGTTCCATTACTCGCTGCCTCACTGGACGACTGGGAATATCGCCCGCAACCTGGGGATGACTCTTGGATTGAAGGGCGTCCTCAGCCTGTTGCCGGTATTGCTCCTGCTGGGAGGATACGTTCTCCGACAAACCTGGCCTCCCGTCCCAACCACACAGACAACCGATAACACCGCTCATGTCTCTCAATAGAACTGCTATGTACCTGTCCCGCCGCCAAACCGCCTTTTCTTTCTTTCTGCTCGGCATTCTAACGCGCCTACCCTTCCGCTCGCAGATTTTGAACCACTGGGATTCGGTGAACTTCGCGCTGGCGCTGCGCCATTTCGACATCACCCTGCATCAGCCGCACCCACCCGGTACCTTTATGCTCTACTTGGGGCTGGGGAGAATCTTCACCCTGTTTATCCCGGATGAAAACGCCGCCCTGGTGTGGCTGGGCGTATTGCTCAGCGGCTTAGGGGTGATGGGCATGTACTTACTGGGGGAGGCACTCTTCGAGCGACGCGTTGGGGTGTTGAGCGCTGCACTCAGCCTGACCAGCCCGCTGGTGTGGTACCACGGAGAAGTGGCACTTTCGTACATCCTGGAATACGCCTGGGTGCCGCTGGTAATCTATGCCATCTACCGCATGGAAAGCCGCTCTCCTGCCTGGATGCTAACCGCCTCGCTGCTGCTGGGGCTTTCCGGCGGCGTGCGCCCCAATACGCCGATATTTTTGTTCCCCTTGTGGGCCTGGGCAGTGTGGCGTAACCGTTACTCGTGGAAGCAATTCTTCCTGCTGGGCGTGCTGCCGGGTGCCGTCGGGGCGCTGTTGTGGTTCATCCCGATGGTGATGCTGACCGGCGGACTAGAAAAGTACCTCGCCGTGATGCAATGGTGGCAGGCACAGCACACCGCCGAATCGGGGACGCTATGGGCTATCTTCGAACAAATTTTTAGGATAGGGACATATCTGTTCTATGCTCTCTTCCTGGGACTCGCAGTATTGGCCTGGGGTACCTGGGAGTACGTCCGCCGCCTGCCAGCCCTACTGCGCACCTCATGGCGCGCCCAAATTATGGCACTGTGGGTTTTGCCCGGCTTGTTGTATCTGGTGTTCATCCACATTCGCCAATCCGGACACACCTTCACGATTTTGCCGGGGGTGATACTGTTGACCGCGCTGCTCCTGGCGGACAAATGGCAGGCGAGCAACGAAAAACGCTGGTTGACGGGCTGCGGGCTGCTCCTGGCTGCCAACGTGGCTTTCTTCTTTTTTGCACCGCCCTACCTGTTTGGGATTCAACGCGTGTTGTTCAACACCCCGTCGGTCAACGCCATTCGGCAATACGATAACTACGTCATCCCGCGGTTGGAGGCTATCCGGGAGAACTTTGCGCCACAGGATACCACCATCCTTGCCAACGGGCGCAATTTTCGCCTTCAGGCCTATTACCTGCCCGATTTTCAGGCCTCTGATCTCTCGGCACGCTTCAATGTAGGTGCTGCTGCTACCCGATTGCCTGCCAGCGTCCACACGCTGGTGTTCTTTGACCAGGATATCACCCCTCCGCTGGCAGATAATCTGCATCTGAAATCCCTGCCGCTTCCGAACGGCGAACACTTGCTTTACCTGCACTGGGAGGCCGAGGGCAGCCTGGAAATTTCTCCGCAAGGTATCCGCTTAATTCAATGAATAATCTCCGCCGGCACAACGAGCGCGAACCTCGTTGTGCCCCTACCGAGCCATGAACGCATCTACCCACAAACCGACCCGCGCTGAATGGCGCTTTGTAGCCATCGTAACTGCCGGCATCTTGCTGCTCACTTCGCTGCCCTATGTCTATGCCGCCCTGAGCGTACCATCCGGTAAGCACTTTATGGGCTTCATTTTAAACACCTCCGATCACGCCCAATACTTGTGGTGGTATCGCGGCTTTCAAGATGCCTGGCTGATTTCCAACCGTCAAACCCCGGAAGCCAACCCGGCCGTCTTTTTCAACCTGTTGTGGTTTGTTTTGGGGCGCGTGGGCAAATATACCGGCCTGGACTACCGCTGGGTGTACCAGATTTTTCGCCTGCTGACCGCGGCTTTCTTGCTGCCCATCCTATACGTCTGGTGCACGCGCTATTTCTCTGACCTCACCCGCCGCAAGACCGCCTTTCTGGTGCTGGTGCTGGGTGCCGGGCTGGGCTGGATACAAATTGTGCTCAAATACACCCTATGGCACGGTGAACTGTACTACCCGCTAGGCGTGTACCTGGCCGAGGGCAATTTTTTTCTCAACCTGATGGCCTACCCCCACTTCGCCGAGGCCGCCGGCTTCATTTTGCTCATTTTTTGGCTGCTACTGCGCAGTGAAGACACCGGCAACCTGCGTTACGCCTGGGGGGCCGCGCTGGCGGCCTTCCTGCTCGGCTGGCAACACACCTACGACCTGATTCTGGTGTGGGGTATCTCCGGTCTGTACGCCCTGGTGTGCTGGTGGCAGATGCGCCGCTTCCCATGGCACTGGTTCAAGGCATTGCTCATCGTTGGGCTGATTTCTTTCCCACCGGCGCTATACTCCGTGCTGCTGACCAGTTTGAACCCTATCTGGAAGGAAGTCCTGGCACAGTTCGACAACGCCGGCGTTTTCACGCCTGACCCCTTGAGGATGTTCATCCCCATGGGTGTCCCGTTGATTTTAGGGCTGGGGGGGGCACTGACCACCTTGAGGGGGGCTGCCAAACCCCCAAAAGCGGCAACCACCCAAAAATCCCGTCTGCGTACCTTCCTGGTGGTGTGGTTCTTCGGGGGCTGGGCGTTGACCTACATCCCGACGGACTTTCAAATCCACATGATTAACTCCTGGCAAGTGCCAACCGTCCTGCTGGGAGTGGATTTCTGGTTCGAGAAGGCATATCCCTGGCTGACAAAGCGCTGGCAGAGGTTGGCTTCTCCTGTGCTGGCCGCTGCGGTGCTCCTGGCTGCCGTCATCCCCACCAATGGGTACATTTTCCTATGGCGCTTTTTAGACCTTCACCGGTACAATTATCCATATTTTTTGCACCAGGGCGAGCATGATGCAATGCAATGGCTGGACGCCAACACCCCACAAGATGCCATCGTGCTAAGTGCCTACGAACCGGGGCGCTACATTCCCGGCCTCAGCGGACGACGCGCCTTTTTGAGCCACTGGGCACAGACGGTGGATTTTTACGGCAAGCGTGATTTTGTGCAGAACTTTTTCAATCCCATCACCCCGGATGTTGAGCGCCAACAGGTGCTCGACAGGTTCGGTGTGGATTACATCCTGTACGGCCCGGCCGAGCGTGCCCTGGGAGCCTACCGGCCGGCGCAATCGACCTGGCTGGAGGCCGTCTTTGACGAGGGGGGCGTCAGCATATATCGAGTCATAAGATAGAAATACACCATGCGAGCGCAAATTTATAGGTAGGAGGTTACCATGAGTGACAAACGCAAACCCCTGAGCCGCAGGGAATTCTTAATCGGATTAGGCGCCATAGCGGGCGGATTAACGCTGGCCGGGGTACAAAAAATGCTGGCCAATGCCCGCTTGCAGGCGATTAGCCGTACCTATCTGCCCTTTGTGGCACGCGGCGGTCCAACGCCAACGCGTACGCCCGCCCCCCCCACGGCTACATCCACGCCATCGCCATCTTCAACCC
>DAOTZN010000202.1:0-6959 GCA_034434095.1 Anaerolineales bacterium | reverse complement strand
TCCACGTGTCCCTGCCTGCCAACACGCCCCCCGGCACGTACAACCGCCTGCGAACGCGCATCGGCGCGCAGGAAGCGCCCAGCCTACACGCTGAAATTGTGGATGAAGTGCGCCTGAACTACATCCTGTTCTTGCCGCTGATGCAGCGCTAGACCGAACGCCGGTGCCGTGTAGGACATGTCCCCATTGGGTGCGAGACGCCCGCAACATAGGGAGTCATTGCGAGGCGCCGCTTTGCGGCGACGAAGCAATCTCTTCGTAGGTAGGGGGATTGCTTCGCCTGCGGCTCGCAATGACAGTAGCGGAGGGCAATGCCCTCCGCTACCCATCCGATCCTGCACCTACCGTTGGTGGTATTTTGGGGTGGCCTGGTAAACAAAAAAGCACCCGTTTCCGTGAAGGAAACGGGTGCTTTTGTAGGCCCAAAGGGGTCTTACAGTTGCAGCACGCTATCTTCGCTGCCGAAGGAATTAGGGGCATAGCCATCGGCGGTCTCATCGTTTTGCCAGCGCGTGCCATCCAACAGGTAGCGGAAGTGGTAAGTCTGGCCGGTCTTCAGGGTGGTAGAAACGGAAAAGCGGCCATCCTTGCGTTTGGTCATCGGCAGGCTGTTTTCCATCCAGTCGGTGAAACTACCGCACACGCGGGCCTCTTGTGCGCCATGTCCGGCGGGGATGGTAAAGGTCACCCGGCAAGTTTCGCCGCTTTTGGCGAAGGTTTTCTTAATCATGAGAAACTCCTTTTCTGATGATGCAATAATCAACGGGTTGATAATACCACAATCGGGGAATTTCGCCAGCCAAACGCCGCGAGATGGGAACTACCCGGCCTATCCCACGCGCACTACTCATAAAAAAACACCCCTCGCATTCACGAGGGGTGTTCACGTTCAAGTGGGGGTGGACCCGCACTAGGCCAGCGCTTCGGCAGCAGAGGTGCCCGTCATCATCAAGCCCAATTGTTCTTTTGTCACCGTGCCGGCTTCCACAATGGCTACAATTTCCCCATGGAACATGACCGCAATGCGGTCGGCCAGGGACATGATTTCATCTAACTCGGCGGAAATGAGCAGTACAGCCGCACCGTGATCACGCGCGGCTACAATTTGCTTGTGGATGTACTCGATGGAACCGACATCCAGGCCACGCGTCGGTTGGTTTGCCAATAGGAAACGCGGCGCACGGCTGAGTTCACGCGCCACAATCACCTTTTGCTGGTTGCCGCCCGAAAGGTTACCGGCCGGTAGCAGTTCGCCGGGCGTACGGATATCGTACTGCTCAATCAGGTGCACGGCATTTTCGATAATTGCTTGCTCGTTACGCTGAATGCCGTTCGCAAAAGGCGGCTTATAGTAGGCCACTAACGCCAGATTATCGGCAATGCTGTATGGCAACACCAGCCCGTGCTTGTGGCGGTCTTCGGGAATGTGCGCCATACCGCGCTCGAACAGGAAACGGGGATTCCCTGCAGGAACCGGCGCACCATCCAGGGTAACCGAGCCACTTTCCACCTTGCGTAAACCGGTCAGCGCCTCGGCCAATTCGGTTTGACCGTTACCCTGCACCCCGGCAATGCCTAAAATTTCACCGGAACGTATTTCAAAAGAAACTCCCCGCACGATGTCTAAGTGGCGCTCATCCAACACATGCAGGTCCTTGACGGTGAGCACAGCCTCTGCCGGTTGTGCGGGTCCCTTGTCCACCTGCAAAACTACCTGACGCCCCACCATCATCGCCGCCAGTCCGGCTTCGTTCGTCTCGGCCGGCGTAGTGGTACCCACTACCTGTCCACGGCGCATCACGGTAATGCGATCGGAAATTGCCAGCACTTCCTTGAGTTTGTGGCTAATGAAGACGATGGAAACGCCGCGTTCGGTCAGGTGGCGCATAATGCGGAACAAATCTTCGGCCTCCTGCGGCGTGAGCACGGCGGTAGGCTCATCCAGCACCAGGATTTTCACCTTGCGGTAGAGCGCCTTGACGATTTCGACGCGTTGCTGCACGCCGACCGGCAGGTCTTCCACAATCGCATCCGGCTCCACTTCCAAACCATACTCCCGAGAGAGCGCGATCACTTGCTTACGCGCCTCATTGAGGTCTAGTGAGGTACCGCGTGTGACCTCAGAACCCAGGATAATATTCTCCAACACCGTAAAAACCGGCACCAACATGAAGTGCTGATGCACCATGCCAATGCCCTGTTGAATGGCATCATGCGGATTTTTGATGTCTACCGGCTGCCCGTCAATGAAGAACTCACCTTCATCCGGGGAATACAATCCGTAGATGACATTCATCAACGTCGATTTTCCGGCCCCATTCTCGCCCAGCAGGGTATGGATTTCGCCCTTGCGCAGGGTGAAATTGACCCGATCGTTTGCCAGCACGCCGGGGAAACGTTTGGTGATGTTACGGACTTCCAAAGCAAAAGTCTCGGACATAATTTGTTGCTCCGCTATTCTTTCTCGTAAGGCACACCGTCTGCCGCCGGTGGACGCGCTCGCCCGACAAAACCGGCCAACACCACAATCGTCAGCAGGTAAGGCAACATGCCGATGAATTGATGTGGGATATTGACGCCCATAAACTGGAATTGGGTCTGCATGGCGGTGGCAAAACCAAACAACAAGGCGGCACCCCAGGAACCGAGGGGGGTCCACTTGCCAAAAATCATCACCGCCAGGGCTACGAAACCGCGCCCATTGGTCATGGCCCGCTCAAAGGAACCAACCGCTTCCAACGTCAAGAAAGCACCCGCCAAACCGGCCAGTGCACCGCCCATAATCACGTTGGCATACCGCATCAGGTACACATTGATGCCCAGGGTGTCCGCCGCCCGCGGGTGTTCGCCCACTGCCCGGGTGCGCAACCCCCAACGAGTGTAAAACAAAATGTAATGACTGATGAACACGATGAATATCGTCAGATAGGTAATCGGCGGGTTATTGAACAACACCTGCCCAACCAGGGGAATATCCGCCAACGGCCCCAACGGGATGGATTGCAGTTTCCCATGAGTTGTCAACCCTTGCTGGTAAAAATAGCCGGTCAGCCCTAAGGCCAAGATGTTGATGACCGTGCCGCCGATAATTTGGTCAATTTTGAGGCTCACGGACATAAACGCCAGCAGAGCGCCCAGCAGCGCACCGGTCAACACACCGGCCAACACAGCAATCAACAAGTTTCCCGTCCACACGTTAACCAGAAAACCGATGAAGGCCGCCAGCAGCATTTGCCCTTCGATACCAATGTTAATCACGCCGGAACGCTCCCCCCAGAGGCCACACAGCGCGCCCAACACCAGCGGGGTTGCCTGCCGAACTGTTGAGGCCAGCACCGCTTCCGTTGAAGTTGGGTTGCGGCTATAACTGACCAACGTGATAATCAGCAACACTCCCAAACCGATAAACCAGCCCCAACGGGCCAGAAAAAGTTTAAAAGGTGCTCGAGTAGTGTTCACAACGCTTCCGTTTTGCATGGTTCACACCTGTTAATGTTGACCCCAGCCTGTGCTAAGGGTAATTTTCTCGCCATCTTCGGCACGAATGCGCAAAATCCAGCGCACAATCATATCTGCAGCCACAAAGAAGAGCATCAAGGCCTGCACCACATCCGTAATTTCTTTGGCAACCCCGGCGCTAAACTGCATGGTGTTAGAACCGGCCTTCATGGCACCCACCAACAGGGCGGCCGGGATGACCCCAAAGGGATGCGTACGGCCCAGCAAGGCAATGGTAATGCCATCGAAGCCCAGACCCACGTTGAAGCCCGGTTGATAACGGTAAACCACGCCTTGCGTCTCGACGGCGCCCCCCAACCCGGCCAACAAACCACTGATGACCATCGTCAGGATAACCGTACGGGCGACCTTCATCCCGCTATAGCGCGCTGCATTTGGGTTCAAGCCCACGGTACGAATCTCGAACCCCAGGGTGGTGCGCCACAATAACCACCAGGCGATTACCGCTACCCCCAGGGCAATGACAAACCCCAGGGGAATACCGGCCACCGTAGGGATGCGCGCCGCGGCGACAATTTCCGGGGTGCGCGCCACGATGTTCCCTGGGGAGGTATCTTTCCAGACTCCATCGGCCAAGTAATCGGTGATGTTGATGGCGATGTAGTTCAACATGATGGTGGTAATGACTTCGTGCGCGCCGGTGTAAGTTTTCAGCGCCCCAGGGATGGCGGCAAATAACCCACCCGCCAGTGCACCCGCCAACAAGGCCAGCGGGGCATGAATGTAGGGCGGCAGGCCGTGAATCCCAAAACCAACGGCGGCCGCCGTAATCGCCCCCAAGAGCAATTGTCCCTGTGCGCCGATGTTAAACAAGCCCGCCTTGAAGGCAAATGCCACCGCCAACCCGCTGAAAATCAACGGCGTGGCTTTCTCCAGGGTACGGGTTAGGTTATCCATCGTGCCAAAGGAGCCTTTCAAAAGAGCGCCATAGGCAGTCAACGGGTTTACACCAGAAATCAACAAAATGATGGCGCCAATCAATGCGGCCAGCAAAACCGCCGCCAGCGGCACATTGGCCGCGCGCCATATTCTCAACAATAGGGAAAGCGTAGATGATTTTTTGTCTGTCATGCCTTCAACCTCATAAAAAATCTTTCCATCAACGAGGCCAACCTGCGCTCGCTTTTATGAAAAGATGTAACTACATCCTTTTCTAATGAAGCGTATTTGTTTACCTTCACGGCCAACCACCAAGTTACACAAGGATACTCAACAAACCGGTGGATAGCCCATCCGGCGAAAACTCATCGTGGAGTTCCGTACGATTTTATGTCTTTTGCGTTGACGTGCTGCCTTGTCACCACAGCAGCGCAAAGGACACAAAAAAAGAAAGTGAGGGGCGCGATTTGTGCGCCCCTCAACATGCTTGTATAAGCCAAACTACATCTTACGGAGCGTAGCCGGTGCTGATAGAGCCATCGCGCAGGCCCTTATCGATTTCGGCCAGTTTGTCTTTGACTTCCTGCGGAACTTTGCTATCGAAGTCATGGAAAGGCGCCAAACCGGTCTCACCCACGAAGTTACCGCCGGGGAAATCACCGTTCTTTGCCATTTCCACCAGGTCGAAAACACCGGGGGTAATCAGTTTCATGGCGCTGGAAACCAGGCAGGAGTGCGCTTCAGGCACGGTGCCCCACTGGTCGGTATCAACGCCGATGCAGTATACGCCCTCGTGGGAGGCCACTTCGATGAGTGCGCCGTTACCGGTCTTGCCACCCGCACCGAAGACCACATCTGCGCCCTGGTCAATCGCCTGTTTGGCGGTCGCTGCGCCCCATTCGGGGTCAACGAAGGCCACATCCAAACCACCGGGGTGGTAAGTGGAGATGAGGTTGATATCGGGGTTGATGTAGCGAGCGCCCGCTTCGTAACCTTCTTTGAAGGCCACCACCGGCGGCACCAGGTCGGTACCCAGGACGGCGGCAATCGTGCCACTCTGAGACAGTTGGGCGGCCAACGCACCGGCCAAGAAGCCAGCCTTGTCTTCGGGGAAGATCAAACCGGCCAGGTTGGGAATGGTTTCCGCCTGGAACTGGTCCACGCCGATGAATTTGATGTCTGGGTACTTCTGAGCGGCCTCAGCCGTAGCCTGTCCCAGAGCAAAGCCCACGGTCACGATGACATCATAGCCTTCATTCGCGAACAAGTCGATGTTGGCGGCGTAATCTTTGGCGTCTTTGGTCTCAATGTATTTGACCTGTGCACCGAGTTTTTCGCCCGTCTGTTGGACACCTTCCCAGGCAGACTGGTTGAAGGATTTGTCGTCAACTTCACCGACATCGGTTACCAAACCAACGCAGAAGACTTCTGCGCTCTTGCAGTCGCCCTGAGCAGCCTGCTCGCCGCCGGTTGCTTCAGGGGTGGCCGTAGCGCAGGCAGACAGAATCATGGCTGCCAGCACTAACAAGGAAAGAACAGCATACACTTTTTTGGACATTATTCTCCTCCAGAAAACGAGAAATGGATTTGATTGGCTTCCAATGGTCTGACAATTGATATGGAAGCGCTTGTTAACTTACCACAAAAAGCGTTTTTGTGCCAATATGTTCTTCGTTCAAATTTGCATATTAAATGTCACGGAAGTACAATGCCACGCTGTAACTGCTCGGCCAAATCTTCTATCAGGCGCTGGCGTCCCGGAGAAAGCCAGTCGGCGCGGTCTACTTGCACACGCAGTGCCAGGGGATAACTGCCCCCGCCTTGCCCCTGCTGAAGGGCTCCCCAGGCATCCCGTAAGGCGCTCAGCGGGTCTGGGGTAATGGCAGCCAGAAAATGCGCTGCCAGGGTGCCTTCCAGCGGGTGGTCGGCAATTAAACGGAAGTCGGCATCTTGCAGCAGGGAAAGTAACGCCTCATCCGCCCACAACTCGGGCGCAATGTAGAGGGTCTGCACCCCCTGGGATTGCAAGTCGTTGAGGGCGCTGTACCATTGGTCAGCGGAGGCGCCTGGGGAAAGTTGCACCGTCAGTGGGTAGGGAGCAAAGGGCGGATAGGCCGGACGGCACAGACCACAAAAATATACTGCGCCATCCCGAAACGCGTTCAAAGTTTCTTCATCCGGAGCGATGGCGGCCACCCGCCAGTCTTCTGTAGACAAGACCGCCGTGTACCCAGCCAGAAAAGCCTGGGCGGCTGGGGAGGCCGTGGAGGGGTCCAGTTCGCTCAGATTTTCAGGTGGTGCCGTTTCCGAAGGACGCTGCGCCCCGATGAACCACACTTGTGGATGGGACTGCACCAGGGGGGCCAGGTCGGTGGACAGGGGCGCGACCACGGCGCGCACTTCCGAGGGAAGCGTCTCCGGCAGGGCCTCCAGACGTGTCACCTGCCAGCCCTGGGCATCCACCAGGGATTGCAGGGTGGCAGGCAGGTCGCGATAGATGGACGGGGTTTCTTGTGGCAGGATAAGCCACACTGTGGGCGTCTTTGGGGTGGGCGTTACCG
>DAOTZN010000201.1:0-2896 GCA_034434095.1 Anaerolineales bacterium | reverse complement strand
TCCGCGGTCATAGCTGTGCGAAACGGATGCGCAGGGCTCGCCAGCCTAGCGGGTTGGCGCGGCGACCCGCCCGCCGCTGATGCCAGCCGTTGGGCGGCTTCATTAGGCAGTCTGATGCGCGTGAGAAAGAAGCGATGAAGAACTTGTCAAAGGCGATAGGCTTTGCGATTTCGTTTCTTGCAGGTATCGTTATCGGCATAGGCGGATTGTGGCTGATTGTTCAAAATAATGCAGAGTTGCGTTACTATTTGCTAGAACGTGCGACTGGCAATCAGCCCCAAGCACAAATTGCAGCCTTTGTACAAGCCATCGTTCGTGAAGATCGTCCAAAGGCCGTTGAACTTTGGGAAGTTGAGCAACCCCAGAGCGAACTAACCACAAGGCAAGAGCGCGTAATTGACGATCTATTAGCAGCAGGCGTAAGACCCGATTACTTGATATTGGGTGTTGAATGGTGGACGACTTGCTGCGAGCCGTCTGTAACTTGCGATTCTAGAAATGCGGGTGGAGCAAGGATTAGAGTTCAGTTCCTGGATAAGAGTGGTTTGCCGATATCCTATATTTTCGATGTTTTTGCCCGTGAGCAACCGTATTGGGGTGCTGTAACGGGGTATCCGCCACGCGATTGGGTGATTCGAGACGTTTATCCTTATGGAGAAGAGCCGTTATTCTGGACACGAGTCTATGAGCCGCAAATCCGTTACGTTCAGCCCTAAAATGAGACGCCGCCCAACACTGCGTCCAGCCGACACGCTACGCTCGGTCGCTTCGCTCCCTCGCTCCGCGTGCGGCTGACGCCATACGTTGGGCGGCTAACATATCACCGCTAAAGGAGTTTCACTGTACTATGCGTAGGACTATACTATCTTTCTTCGTGTCCGTTTCGGTTTTGTTGGGCGCATGTGCGCCAGTTATGGTTCAGGCGCAAACCTTTAACGCTGCAATTCCTACCGTTGACCGCTCGCGTAATCCCGTCGTGACAGTTTTTGTCATCCCAGCCATGAGCGATGAGTTTGTTTTGCCGGAAAGCGTTCTGCAAAACCCGCAAACAACCATTCAGGCGCGGCTTTCCGCTGGGCAATACAAACCGCTCTCGTTTGTGTTAAAATCCCGCGCCGCGCTGTCGAATCTTAAATTACAAGTCACCGAACTGAGAGGAAACAACGGAGTCACGCTACCCGCCGAAAGCGTGGACATCCGCATTGTCAAACTATGGTATCAAAACTGGCAGCCAGATGAAACTATCCGTAGTCAAAACCTGACTGAAGAATCCTCCCGCCAACTTACCCCCGAACTTCTGCTGAAAAACGAAACGGCGATTCGCGCCCAAAACAATAAAAATTACCTGCGCGATGTCAACGGCAAATGGATTCATATCAGCGAGATGAAACAGGAAGCCCTACTGCCTGACCCGCCCTTCCAAGACGCAAAAACTTTATGTCCCTTTACGTTAGAAAAAAACGAGAACAAGCAATTCTGGCTTACTGTCCATCTGCCGCAGGGAACGCCTTCTGGGGAATACCGCGCCGTCATCAATCTGCTCTCTGGCAGAAGAGTTTTAGCGCGGGTAAATTTACGTCTTGAAGTTTTGCCCTTCACCTTAAGCGCTCCTCCGCTCGAACATTCCCTCTATTACGACAGCGCTCTCGACACTCCAACTCCCGCCTATGTCCGTAGCGCACAAGCCTTGCTGGGCGAGTTGAAAGACCTGCAAGCCCATTTAGTCAATCCAATGATAGCGGAAGGCATTTTGGATGAAGAGAAATTCAGGGAATACCTGGCGTTGCGCGCTGAGGCGGGCTTCGACCCTTCTCTGCCGCTCTACATTCAAGATAGTTCCAATCCTTACAATTTGGGATTCGACCCCGAAAACCCCGACCGTGCCGCCGAACTGCAAGCCTTAACCCAGCGGACGCAAAATTTGGTGCAAATGGCACGCGAGACGGGCGTCACTGGCGATGTATATGTCTATGGCATAGATGAGCCAACCCTCGAACAACTCGCCACAGAAAGGGATATTTGGGACGCTATTCATGCTGGCGGAGCAAAGGTCTTTTGCGCCATCTCGCTCGATTCTGCCACAGAAGAAGAGAGACAGCAGAAAATCGCCAACATCATCTCCATAGCAGACGTGCTGGATTTGGCTATCATTTCTTATGAACCTATTCCCGCCATTGCCGAAGCCTACCACCAACACGGTCATAAAGTAGGCAGTTACGCCAATCCGCAGGCAGGGCATCGCGCCATTGCAACCTATCGCCGTAATTATGGCTTGCTACTCTGGCAGGCAGGCTACGATGTCGCTACCACTTGGGCGTATCAGGGTCACGGCGGACTCACTTGGAATGTTTTTGATTACGACGAACTCAGCAGCGACGGCGCAAAACTCGGCGGTTACGATGAAGTTTTCACCTACCCCAGTATAGATGGCGCAATAGACACGCTGCAATGGGAAGGTTGGCGCGAATCCGCAACTGACTTGATATATCTTTCCACCCTGCTGGATGCCATCGAAGCCGCACAAGCCAACGGGCAGGATGTCACTGAAGCGCAAAACTACCTCGCTGTTCTCCGCCAAACTGACCTGATGGAAGCAGATTTAGACGCCATCCGTGAAGAGATGATTGATTTCATTCTCCGTCTCAACGGATATGGTGAATGAACCGCGCGGAATACAACGCTACCTTAACACGCCGCCCAACAAAGCGTGCACCCGACGTGTGGGATTCTGCGCGATTTACAAGCAGTTTTCTGGCTTCGGGCTTTTTCTACATCTCAAGCATTGTCCACGCCCGCCCACACGCGGGTAACGCAAACCGTTGGGCTGTTCTCACGATTCAGCGAGAAATAAAAAGATGTCAATGGTTTTCGCGAAGCCACAACCCCGCGAAGAGAG
>DAOTZN010000200.1:0-2710 GCA_034434095.1 Anaerolineales bacterium | reverse complement strand
CCACTTGTTGCACCTGCGACTAGCCTGGGTCAACGATCGTTTCGACGCTCTATTCCTGCCGGAGAGCTCCCCCAACGTGTAAATGCGCCCCGTTGGGAAGGGTTTTCGGCGGGGCGGTGCAGGAGGTTGAAATAGAGCATGAATTTTTCCGTTTTGCTTTTGTCTACTGCCAGCATATCATTTGAGACAAAACGGCTCTGTCAGTTTTGTGACTGGTTTTGTGGTTTTTGGGAAGGGTTTGCGGGGGTGGTAAAATTGCCATGTGAAATTTGAGCAAGAGACAGCGTCCCGCAAGGAGACAAAATGACAAACATGACTTTTCGAGAACAATTACACCGTCAAATTGACAAACTTCCCGATGAAGTGGTTCAGCAAATCGCCGATTTTGCTTTGTTTGTCATGGCAAGGCGGCAGATAGCCCCACTGTATGAAGATTGGAGCGCCAGCGAATGGCAGGCATTCTCGTTGGAGCAGTTCTTCAAAGAAGACGATGAAGTTGAATATTCCCTGCACGAAGCAAAAGAGATATATCATTCATAAAGCCTGGCGATATTGTTCTGATACGCTTCCCGCAGGCAGACATGGCGGCTGGAAAACTTCGCCCTGCATTGGTGGTGGCTATTGCCCCAGGACGCCATCCCGACTTACTGCTTACCTTGATTACATCACGCGCTTATCAATCTATTCCTGAATTTGATGAAATCATCGAAACATCAGATGACGATTATGCAGATAGCGGGCTGAAAGTCCGTTCTGTCATAAGATTAGCCCGACTGACCAGCATTGAGGAATCGGTTGTCAATGCGCGGTTGGGGAATATTTCTCCACATCGGTTAGAACAAGTTCGGCAGCGGCTGATAAGATGGTTGCAAAATTAATCAAAAACACTCGGAGCCAAAACTCCGAGTGTTTTTTGTTATTTGACATCAGCTGTAAGTGCCACATTAATGTTGCACTATCCTGTCAAAAACGGCAGAAAGGTTTTGTGGCGTTTGCGGTATTTGGGTTCGCCCATGATTTCGAGATTGTCGAGCCAGGCTTGTTTGTGGGGGGCGTGCAATTGGACGGCACTTGAAAGCGGGGTTGTTCTTCTATCACAGGCGGCAGGGGGAGAATCAGTTCGTGCAGGCGTCCTGGCGTCCGCGTCGTCGGTTTTGCGCCCGCTGGGGTGGTATTGAATCGGCTGGCGGATGCTGTTGGCTTCGACAAGATGCGCCGTGCCGTGAACTTCGATGCAGGACAGCACATTGCGATGGAAGAAGTTGCGGCGGATGAATCCATGTGCGCTATCGGGAGAGGTGAAGACACCCGCGCCGAGCGTTTCGATGAAGCGGTTATCTTCGATAACGAAGTGATTGCCGCGAATTTCGATGCCGTAGGGGATGTTATCTTTGAGCGCGGACTCGAAAAACCTGACGGTGAATCCGCGAATGTGAATGAAATCGCCCCTCAGCAGAAAGCCTGGAATTTCCACGCCGCTTTGGGCGATGAAGCGGATGGGCGCTTCCGCTGTGCCCGAAGTGTGGATGGCGACGCGTCCTTCATCGTAGATGCCTGCGGTGACAATGACGGTATCGCCTGCTTGAACGGCGTTTGCGGCGTGCTGGAGCGTCCGCCATGGGTGGGTTTCGGTGCCTGGGGCAGAGTCGGAGTCGTGGGGGGAAAGGTGGTAGGTTGCAGGGTTCATGTTAAAAGTTGAAAGTGCGAGTATGTGTCACCACGCAAAATTTATTGCCTTCAAAAACGCCCGCGCCAGAATAGCATGACCTGCCTGGGTGGGGTGGACTCTATCCCATGCCAGTGTCATCGGATGGATGAATTGCAAAACTTCATCGAAGGCAGCTTGGGTATCCACGAAAATAGCGGAGTGCTTTTGCGCCAATTCGCGCACGGCTGCCCCGTATTTGTCCATCATTGCCCGCATGGGTTCGGCGCGGTTCGGCTCAATGAGATAGGGCGACATCAAGACCAGTCCCTTTAACTGCGGACGGGTTTGCGCCAGCAGGGTATCCAGCGTGGACGGAGGTACATCCTCGGATGGGGAAAGGCAGGAGGCTGCGAACAGGAGAATCAGACTGAAGAACGCAATTCCAGGTTTGAGAGTCATTTTGTGGTTTCCTTTACTACGGCGGGTTATCCTTGAATGATGGGATTGCGTGGCAGATACAAGCCGCGTTCAATGCCACGCGTTAACTAACGGGATGTAGATACGAAAAAGCGGATAATCGCCAGGCGGGATGAGACCCGTCAGCGAAAGGAAGGTCACCAGGGGGCCGTCCACGAGGACATTTTCGCCCACCCGAACCGCTTGCGCGTCTATGATGGAAGGTGAGGGCGGGGGTGATGCAAACGCCTCGCTGAAATGCACGTTTTGCAAAAAGACACCCTGGAATGTGGCCTGGATGTCGCTTTGGAATTGATGCGAGACGGAACTGTTCTTGATGACAACGGGATTATTCAGTTCTTCGGCGAGAATCCTGAAACTTTGTGACTGGGTGGCGGTGAAGGCGCAGCCATCGAAAGTGACGTTGGCGCTGTCGCTGCCTTCCAGGTCTACCAGCGCCTCGAAGAGATAGGGCTGCCCGTAGAGCGGATGCGGCAAGTCGTCAAAGGTACTGTTGATGAATTGGTTGGCTGACTCAGGCTCGGTTTTGGAGCCATAAGCACTGATGACTGTGCCGTGAAAGTCGCAGTTTTCAAAGCGCATGTA
>DAOTZN010000199.1:0-2872 GCA_034434095.1 Anaerolineales bacterium | reverse complement strand
TCCAGCAGCGGAGCGATCCAAAGATCGACTTTCTGGGTGTTGAAAAACGCTGCAAACTCGCGATAATCTGCGGTTTCCAATGCCATCTGTTTCACGCGCGGATGCTCCTGCAGGGTGGAGGGCAACGGGCAACCCCACACGCGCAGGACTGCCTTGGGACGAGCATCCAGAACACGCAATAGCGCCGGCGCGACTGCATCCAAGTCGGGGAGGTGGGTGGCCGTTCCCATGTAGCCGATCACAACCGGAACATCGGGATCGGATTGCTGCAGGGGACGCACTGACCACATTTCATCTGGCAGCCCGTTTGGGCATAGCCAGACACGCGGATGAAATGCATCCAGACGAACTTGAAGTTCTTGTGAAGAGACAAACACCACATCCGCTTCTGCAACCCCCAACAAAACAGGGATGAGTTGTTCAATGTGGGCATCATAAGCCGGATGATCTTCTGGCATCCCTAAAATCCAATCGTCAACTTCATAGATGATTGGTTTCTTCTGCTCCCTGGCAAGGCGCAGCACTTCCGAAAAAGCCTCAAAATTGTAGGGGAAGCCACGCTGGATGAGCACAATGTCGGCCTGGGAAACGCGATCGGGATGGGCGTTTTCGGCGTCATTGCCGCGAATAACATCCCAGCCCAGCGCTTGGGCGGGAGCGCGGTAGCGCAGCACCGCCAAGGCATGTTCCCAATTCACGTTGGTGTAGACAACAACGCGCAAGGAGGTCACGCCGCATCCTCCTTAATTTCCCATTTACCTCGCAGGGTAACCAAACCGTATTTCTCGGCCTGTAGATTAGATTGATTATCTATGCGAAAATCATATTGGCGGTCATGGTAATCGTAGATTTCAGAATCCTGCTCATTTACAATTGCCACCGAGATGTGATACAGCCCATCCAACAAGGGGATGTGAGGCACAGTGTACAACACTTCCCCCTCACCCTGCAAAAGGGGGATTTTCAGGCCAGCATTTTGTGTGTTTGGGCCGGTAATGTGAAGGCCTTTATGATTATGAATAGCCATTCCAAAAACTGCATCAGCAATGGGTTGATGCGCTTGATAACGAAGTCGAAGGCACAAAGTGTCTCCGGTCTGAAAAATTCGTTGTTCTTCTCCTGCCGCATTCTCTATGCGTACATCTACAATTTCTGCCTGGTAATTTCCCCAACGCTTAGGCGCCTCTTTCTCTTCTTGTACTGGACGCGCTTTTCGTAACCGAATTTCTCCTTGTTTTTTATTACGTTCCAGGTATTGCGAAATCACCTGTTCAGGGTTGCCTTCCATCACCAGATTGCCTTGTTCGAGCCATATGACACGCGTACACATTTCTTGCACTTTTTGCAGGCTGTGTGTTACTAATAAAATCGTTGATCCACTGGCCTGAAATTGTTGGATGCGTTCAAAAGATTTTTTCTGGAAGTTGGCATCACCCACACCCAGGATTTCATCCACGATCAGGATTTCTGGCTGTACGTCTGTGGCAACCGAAAAGCCCAGGCGCGCGCCCATCCCTGTGGAATAGGTGCGCACAGGGGCATCAATAAATTCTCGCAATCCGGCAAAATCCACAATGCGATCAAAACGCTGTTCTACATCGCGGCGTGAAAACCCCAAAATCGTACTGTTCAGATATACATTTTCGCGCCCGGTCAATTCTGGGTCAAAACCGGCGCCCAATTCGAGCAGGGGGGAAACCCGGCCGGCAATTCGCACTCGTCCTTGCGTTGGGTAAAGTACGCGCGCAACGACTTTCAACAAGGTGCTTTTTCCGGCACCATTGGGCCCGATAATTCCCAAAACTTCTCCTGGGTACACCTTCAACGTAATGTCTCGAAGGGCTACAAACTCTCTGGCCTGAATTTCGCGTTTAAGCCAGCGAATGGCGTATTCCTTGAAAGAAGGGATTCGTTCCTGAGCAGCCCGGTAAGTGACCGTTACGTTATCCAGTTGAATAACCGGGTTTTGTTCAGATGTGGTAGGCAAATTCATTTGATTTTCTCGTAAAGACAATCCAACCTATCAGGAAAATTAACACGCTGACGACACTCACCGACCCTAAATGAAATTCAGACGGGATAGTGCCGTTATAAATCAAGCCGCGGAAAATTTCAATGAGATAACTCATAGGATTTAATTTGAGTAACCAGGCATATTTAGGCGGCACTGCCTCGAGGGGATAAATAATCGGTGTCAGATAAAACCAGGCCATGAGCAAAATTTTCACCATCTCAACCAAATCCACAAAATAGACCGCCAATGTAGCCAGCAACAATGAGATGCCAGTAGTAAACAGAGTCAATAAAAGTATAGCCAACGGCAAAAGTCCCAATGTCCAATGCAAGGGCTGGTGGACGAACAGCATGATAACGAAGAGCGGAATTAACGCTAAAAGCAAGTTTACCAACCCATTGCCGACAACGGAGACAGGGAAGATGGCATGCGGTACGTAAATCCGCTTCATTAAGTGACTTCCCCACACCAGGGTACTCATCACCTGGGTCACGGTTTGTGAAAAGAAATTCCAGGCAACTAAACCGGAGAGCAAGTAAACCGGATAATTTTCAATTTGAAATCTAAAGAGTTGAGAAAGTGCTACCGTCAGCACAATGGTCGTCAACAGCGGGTTGAGCAAGGTCCACAATACCCCTAAAACGGAGCGCTTGTAACGGGTTTTTATGCTATTTGCCACCAACAATTGCAATAAATCGCGGTAGCGCCATATTTCGCGCAATTCCTGAACTTCAGGAGAGCGAATGGCATCAGAATCGTAGTAAATTGAAGAAGACATAGTAGTTGTTATTTGACTTTAGAATCCAATCAGGGCATTCACAATGCGTTCAGCGGCGTGCCCATCACCATATGGGTTGA
>DAOTZN010000198.1:0-5061 GCA_034434095.1 Anaerolineales bacterium | reverse complement strand
GCCCCTCACCCCCTACCGCCGAGATTGGGGACGCCCGCCGTTAGACTGGAACGCCATCGTGGAGGGCATTTTGGCCCACGGCATCCGCAACGCGGCGCAGACAACCATCGCCCCCACCGGCACCATCGCCACCGTCGCCGGCCTGGAAGGCTATGGCTGCGAACCGGTCTTCGCGCTGACCTACATCCGCCACGTCAACGATAACGGCAAAGACCTACAACTGACCTACACCAGCCCGCGCTTCGAGCAAGCGCTCATCGAGGCCGGCCTAGACGAGCCTACCCGTCAGCGCATCATCGAACAAGTGCTCGTTCAAGGTTCCTGCCAACACATCCCCGAAGTGCCGGAACACATCCGCCACACCTTTGTCGTCTCGGCCGACATCAGCGCCGAAGAGCACGTCCGCACCCAGGCCGCCCTGCAAGCCTTCGTGGACAACAGCATCTCCAAGACCATCAACTTCCCGGAGACCGCCACCGAGCAGGACGTAGCCACCGCCTACAAACTGGCCTGGGAATTGGGTTGTAAGGGCATCACCGTGTACGTGACCGGATCGCGCGAACAGGTGGTGCTGGAGACCCTCAAGACTGCCCAAAAGAAACAACAGGCGGACGCCCCCGCGGGGGATCCCGTACCCCAAGGGGAGCAACTTACCCTATGGCACGACACCAAAAAGCCGCGTCCCCGCAGTTTACACGGTTACACCTACAGCATCGGCACCCCGATGGGCAAAGCCTTCGTCACCATCAACGAAAACGGCGGCGACCAGCCCTTCGAAGTCTTCATCAACACGGCCAAAGCCGGTTCCGAAACAGCGGCCGTTTCGGAGGCCATTGGACGGTTGATTTCCTACCTCTTGCGATTATCCTCGCCGGTGGAACCCTTGGAGCGGCTGGATGAAATCGTGCGCCAGTTATCCGGCATTGGCGGCGGACGGTCGCTCGGCTTTGGTCCTAATCGGGTGCGCTCCCTACCGGATGGCATTTCGCAAGCCCTGCGAGAATACCTGGAAGAGCGGCGGGCATCTTCTCACCAGCGTCGTCCGGAGAAGGACAACGGCAAGGCACATCCACCGGAGTTGGCCGTTCCGACCACACAACCGCTCTTGAAAATCGGCGATTTATGCCCCGAGTGTGGCGAAGCGACCGTCGTCAACGAGGAGGGCTGCCGCAAGTGCTACACCTGCGGGTACAGCGAATGCTGATGATCACAAAACATCCCCTGCTTATCCGGCAGGGGATGTTCTCTTTAAGCGCGGGAAATAAGCCAAACTTCGTGCCCTGGTGCCTTCGTGGTGAACAAACAACCGCGAAGCAAGTGTGATAAAAATCAATCAGTTGCTTGGTGGGTAACTGCCTATCTGGTTTTCCAAATCATTCGTAGGTAATTACCTTCGCGGTTAGAAAAGGTTCTTGCAGGGGGGCACTCATGCAAATATCAAGGGGTTGCTTTCATTTTTGGGGCGCAGGCTCATTGGGATTGTTGAGTTTGGCCAGTTTCCAAATAATTTTTTCCAATTCGGTTTGTGATAGCCTTTTCTCCTGCCAGAGGTTTCCCAATTCATCTGCTAAGTGCTGATAAGTCCAGACTGCCACTTGTGGATTTTCTACCGAAATTTGCCCATCGTCTGCTGCCCACACCACAACAGGGTTTACAAAGGTTTTTATGCCATCGGCTTTCAAAAAGTTTGATAGCCGAACAGCGCCATTAAGTGCTTGTTGACTTGGGCTGGATTTAAGCAACTTCCAGTTTTTTCCCTGGCGATATTCCCATGTAGCACCGATATTGCGGTATTCGCCGCGATAATTTTTGACTTCGAGCACCCACACGCCGGGCGGGCCTATCAAGACAAAATCAAGATCGGTCTTTTTTCTCCCCGGCAAGTTGACATTGCGGAACAAAGTCCAATCACCACTCATCGTTTGGAGAATGGCATGAAGAACTCGTTCTTCTCCTTCTTCACCACGCCGATAATTTTCGATCTTTTCGTCAAATTTTTCTTCAATTTTTCGTGGAAGGAAATAGAAAAGCCACAGTGCCCCAACAACGAAAAGTAACGCCACGCCGAGTGTCATGATACCCGTCGGTGTTGATAAAAGTTTCTGAAGTAACGCTACGGCTTCGGCGCCTTGCCTATTCCGTCTATTGACAAACGTAGTGATATTCCACTCGACAAGCAAGGTAAGGAAAATGCCCATGAAAAAGCCCTGGGCGTAACTCAGTTTCAATTGTTGTTTTCTTGAGTAACTTCTGCTGTTGGATATGAGATTGACCTTCCCTGTTTTTTCGGGTTCCGTAAGGGTCTGTCGTAAGCGTATCAATAATAATGCAATGGCAGCCTTTCTCACCCTGGGGTCGTAGGCAGTATCAATGGCGTACCCCAAGTCTTTTGCAGAAAGCTGTTTAGACTCGACAAGATCGCCCATTGGCTTTCCGTAATATTTTGAGTAAGGCCAAGGCGTCTTTTGGGCCTCCTCTAGTGAAATGTCCAAATCAAAAGGTTCTGTTAACAATTTGTTCTGCTCGGTATTGTAGCGATTTTTTTGCGCTAATAAAACCTTCGCGGCTTCCCTGAGTCTTGGGTTGTATGCCCGTTCTGCAGCCCATCTCAGCCTATCTTCAGTAAGAAAACCTTCATCTAGCAATTCGCCCAAAGGGCGTGGATTATTTTTTAGCCATAATACCTGACGTGCTTCGTTTACATCCATGTCGTAGCCTCTGATTTCTAAATATCTAATTCACCGGGCAACTCGTTGAGTGCTTGCAATTCCTTGTCCGAGAGGGGGATGCCTTTGCTCACCCAGTTGCGCAAATCGTATTTGAGGGCACGCTCACATTTCGGCTTGAAAGCGCAGCGGCCATGCGTTGTTGCAGATTCTGTCCATTGTCGTCTGGTTTGGTCGCCCGGCAGGCGAAGGCAATGCCTTTGCCTGCCCCCCTACTTCAACAACGCCACCAACTTCCCCGCCAGGGTGATGACCGGCGCGCCGATTTCACCCACATTCTGCGCCGCCTGCTTCAGACCTTCGATGCTCACGCTGTACCACCTTTTGGACGGTTTAGGTTTCGCCAATTCTGCTTGCAGGTGTTCCAGGTCATCGCGGGCATCCTGCGCTTGCTCAGCGGGCAGGTGCGGCAGCATGGCTTCTACGGCGGCGGTCAGGGCTTGCAGGGTTTGCTGGAGTTCGGGGGAAGCGGCGGTAATGGATTGTTGAATCTCGTTGCCATCCCCTAAATTGACGACTGCCTTCGAAACATCGCGGGCTTCGAAATGCCTGTGTTCGTGGTAGTGGATTTCTCTGGGCATGCGTTTCTCCTCTGGGAATAACCGCTTGCGATCCTCTCGGCGCGCTGCGGGGGGGACAAAGCCGTTGAGGGTCTCCGCCACGTTCAGACGGATGGCGCGCCCTTGATAGACCTCGTTGATTTCGGCAATGCCCTCCCGTTCATAGGTGAGCAGTTTTTGATACTCCAGCCGCAGACCGGGGTAGCGCGGCGGGCAGAGGAATTCCTGCACCGGGAAGGCTTCTTCTCCGGCGCTTTCGCGGAAGGTTTTGTGAATGGCCTCGAAGTGAGCGCGAATCACTGCCAGAAAATCACGGCGGGTGTGTTCGGCGCCGCTGACGCGGACTTCGATTTTCTTGTCCGCCGCGTCGGCGCGCACCAGCGCGCGGTTTTCGCCCCATCTCAGCGCCGCGCCCCAGCGCCAGACCTGATGCGCTTCGATCCATTCATGGCTGCGGACGATGAAGCGGGTGATGACGCTCTCCGGCAGTTCGGGGTAGAGATACTCGATGGTCAGCGCGCCGCTCCAGGCGGAGTCGGAGGCGGAGGCGGGTTCATCCTGGGGCATGGCGTTGGGCAGGTACCAGGCGTCGTCGCCGGCCGGGTAGGCCAGTTCAAAGCGCCGCAGCAGTTTCAGAATCAGGTCGCGGTGATGCGGCTGGTACTCCCGCAGGATGCGGCGGGTCATCGTCCCGTTTAACAGACCGGCGGCCTGAGAGCGCAGTTCCTGGTCGGTGATGAGGCGATAGACGGCGGTCGTCACCCAGTTGGGATTGAGAATGCCCTCCGGGCTGAGCGCTTCGCCGGCTTCGTTCCGAAAGTCCAGCGCCACCCCCAGGTCGTGCATCAGCGCCAGCAGGGTATTCTGGTCTTGCTCGTCCTGGATGTCTTGTGCGGCGCACAGGCCGCGGTAACGCTCGTAGGGGATGATGTCGCGCCGCTGCTTTTCCCGCTCCAGCGCGGCTTTTACCCGCAGGTGCGGCTGCGCAAACAGGACGCGCACATGCGGCAGCGAGTTGACCGCCTCGCTCAGCGCGGCGCGCAATTTTTCGATGCCGTCATTCTCGCGCGCGGACGTTTGCAGGAAGGCGGCGATGTTGGGAAACTCGCGCTGCAGGCGGTTTTGCGGCAGGTCGAGCACGTGCTGCTCGGCGTCGGCGTGATTGCCGACCACGATGACCGGCGAATCGCCGCCAAAAGCGCGGATGGTGCGCAGCCAGTATTCCACGCGGTTCTGCTCGTAGGTCTGGCGCACGTTGAGCGCCAGGACGTACACACAGCGCGCCGAAAAGAAGAACGGATGGGTGGCGTGCATGAAATCCTGGCCGCCGAAATCCCAGAGATGCGCGGTAACCCCTCCCAGCGGCAGGGGGTGTGTCTCCACCGTCAGGGTGCTGGGGCGGTTGGGGTCGTAACTGCCATCGGCGAGGCGGTACACCAGCGAAGTCTTGCCGACGGCCGGCTGCCCCACGAACAACACGCGCGCCTCGCCCAGCGCCTGACCCTCTTGCCAGACGGCGCGGTAGAAGCGCACAATCTCCTGCGCCTTGCCGCCCCAGATTTCATCTCCCAGCAGGTCACGCGGCAGCGCCAGCGCCAGAGGGTTGTCATTCAGGTTGAGGTAGATCAGTCCGATGAGGCCTCCGATTTCGGGCGGCAGGGCGGTGAGTTGGTTTTCGCTCAGGTCGAGTTCGGTCAGTGCGGTGAGGCGTCCGATTTCGGGCGGCAGGGCGGTGAGTTGGTTTTCGCCCAGCTTGAGCCTGGTCAGTTGGGTGA
>DAOTZN010000197.1:0-7978 GCA_034434095.1 Anaerolineales bacterium | reverse complement strand
ACTGCTGAAATGCCTGGCGTACGCCCTGAGGATATTGACGTGAGCGTTGAAGATGACACGTTGATTATCAGCGGCGAACGTTATCCGGAGGAAGTGCCGGAAAATGCCCATTACCATCGCCAGGAACGCGGGTATGGTAAGTTCTCACGTGCACTGCAATTACCGTTTTCGGTAGATGCTGATAAGGTGGAAGCCGGCTTCAAGAACGGCATTCTGAGCATTACGCTACCGAGGGTTGAGGCCGAAAAGCCCAAGAAGATTATGGTGAAAAGTTAGTGCTTGTTTGTAGGCAAGTTGTTCAGGTGTAGGAGGCGCGATATGACTGCAGAAACCAAAGAAATGCAAGTCTATAAGCGAGAAGAACTTTCTCAAAATGGTGAGGGCGAACAAATCCGTTCACGAGCAGTATTCGTTCCGCAGACGGATATTTATGAAACCAAAGAAGATGTTGTGTTGCTGGTAGATATGCCCGGTGTCACGGAAGATAAAATCAACGTAACGCTGGAAAAGAACGTTCTGACCATTCGCGGTACGTCTGCGCATACTGCTCCTGAGGGGTATAAGTTGGCCTTCTCAGAATATCGCTTTGGTGATTATGAGCGTAGTTTCCGCTTGACGGATGAAATTGACCGCGAGCGCATCGAAGCGGTCTTCAAGAACGGTGTGCTGACGCTAACCTTGCCGAAAGCGGAAGAAGTCAAGCCGCGTAAGATTAGCATCAGGACAGAATAAGCACTGGAAAAAAAAGGAGGTGAATGGATATGGCCATCACAGACCTGATTCCCTGGAAGAAAGATGATACCAGATTGCCGATTCGGCGACGGGAAGATGAGACGTTGGTTGATGTTGTGGATCGTATGCACCGGCTGATTGACGAGATGTTTGCACGGCCGTTATCGTTGATGCCTTTCTTCGAAAGCGAAAGTACCTGGTTGGGTGATTTTACCCCCAAGATGGATGTCAGCGAAACCGATAAAGAAATCACCATTGAAATAGAATTGCCAGGCCTGAAGCCGGAAGACGTTAACGTCACCTTAGAACGCGGCGTGCTGAACATCAGCGGCGAAAAACAATCCGAAAAGGAAGAAAAAGGGCGACGCTTCCATCGGGTGGAACGCTCGTACGGCTCTTTCTATCGTTCGATTCCGCTGCCCAGCGAAGTGGAAGAGGACAAGATTGAGGCCAGCTTCAAGCACGGTGTGTTGAAAGTGAAACTGCCCAAGACGCAAGCCGCACAGGCACAGAGTAAGCGCATCACCATTAAAGCGGACTAAGCCCGTTGTCGAGAATAAAATGCCGGTCTGGAGGGATACCTCCGGGCCGGTTTTGTGTTTGGGGGCAGGTGTCAGCCGTCAGGTGTTCAGGTGTTAGCGGTCATTTGTCAGCGATTAATGGCTAGAAATCAGCATTTTAGGAACTGCGGACCTGGGTGCGCCGACCTCCAGGTCGGCAAAGTGCCCATTTGAGGAACGCCGGAAGCCGGTTACACGTTGGTGGCACGTTTTAAAACAAAAAGACCGGCCTCGGGTAAGCCGGTCGCAGCATTTGTCGGGGCGGGCGGATTTGAACCGCCGACCTCACGGACCCGAACCGTGCGCTCTTCCGGACTGAGCCACGCCCCGAATGAATGCAGGCGGCATTATACCCGACTGTGTGCCCTTTGGCAAGGCTTTTAAACTTCTTTGGTGAATTGTCCCTGGTAGATCGGGGATGGAGGGGTAGTGGAGGACAATGCCCTCCGCTGCCCCTTTCACGAACTGAGGCAGGACTTCAGTCCGATTGGTCACAGTGACATTTGGTTGTGGCTGGAATTGAGATTTTCAAGGCGAGGGTATTATACCCAAAAGTTTCACGATGTGGTGTAATTACCTACCTGGCCGGCATAGATCACAAATTTCAGCAAACTGAAGTACCGCCGACTTGTGGTCGGCCTTGCCAGGCAGAGCCTGGCGATACGTTTTCTGACAAGGCGCTCGTGTTTAGCAACACCTGCGAATGATTTGGAAAACCAGGTAGGCAGTTACGATGTGGTCGTTTATCTTTTACAAAGAGGGAGATGGATTAGGTTGCCGGATTGGTAAAAATAGTGGAGTACGCCGTTATTTTGCCAGGGGGAGATATACGGTGAAGGTGCTGCCCTTGCCCTCTTGGCTGCGCACCTCAACTCGTCCGTGGTGCAATTTGACCAGATCATTGACGACCGAAAGCCCCAACCCCAGGCCGCCGTGGTGGCGCGTCATGTGGGCTTCCACCTGGTAAAAGCGCTCGAAAATGTGTGGCAGGTCACTTTCTGGGATGCCGATGCCGGTATCGCTTACCGAAATCTGCGCATAGTCACCTTCGGCGTGCTCGGTGCGCAACGCCACCTGTACCTGTCCCCCGGCGTTGGTGAAGTCTAACGCGTTTTGCAGCAAATTACCCAGGATAATTTCCAGTTTTTCCGGCTCACCGGGCGCCATAAGGTCAAGTGTAGGAAGTGCCGTGAGCAGTGCAATTCCTTTTTCTTGTGCGTGGGGGGCAAAACGCTTGCATACCCTGGTAATCAACTCACCCAGGGCCACCTCATGATGGCGCACGCGCGCCTTGCCGCTTTGATAATTATCCGCTTGCGTGGCGGTTTCGATGATTTCCTTGATGCGCAACGCGCTCTGAATGATAATCTGCACATGCTCCTTGCCGGACTCGTCGGACAGTGTTTCCCGCAGGAAGGTGGCGTGTCCCAACACCAGCCCCAGGGGGGTACGCAGTTCGTGGGAGGTAATGGCGATGAACTCCGCTTGTTGGGTGTCCAGTGCGGCGAGTTCGTTTTGCAGATGGGCTTTCTCCGGCGCGATACTGTGGATGAAGGCCAAAAGGGACAGGTGCCCCGCCAGCAGTTCCAGTTGGGAGAGGGTAGAACACGCGAGTGGCGCGCCACCTTTGGGATTACAGACCACCAGCAGGCCCAGTTTGTACCCCTGATAGGTCACCGGAAACACGACTACCCCGCGGGTGGGCGCGTCATCCTCAAGGTAAATCAACTCTCCAGGGTGATCCGGACAGGCAGGCTTTGGCGCAGCCATCAACCGCTGTTTTTTGTAGGCTTGCTCCCAAATCTCTTCTTGTTCAGCATCTTGTAGCCAGGCGCGCAGATTGGACGGCATATCGGCACAAAATAGCCATGCCAGTGATTTTGGTTCGCCTGCCGAGGGGTAGAGCACCAGCGCACCGTATCCATCTTCGATGGCTTGCAACAGGCGGGTGAGTGCCTCTGCAGGGGGGAGACGATGGCTTTGCAAGAAAATATTTGTCCAGGGGGGAGAAGAGTTTGTCGTCATAGGCCAAAATGGTGGGGGGAAAAAGCATAAAAAATTATAGCACAGGCTTCCCGATGGGGGTACAATAGCATTGCTATTGATTTGTACGGTCACCACCGATCGGCAGTGAAATTTCATATTTTCAAGGAGTTACATCAAGATGAGTGTAAATAAAAAAGTTCGTGTAGCCATCATTGGCGTAGGTAACTGTGCCTCCTCGCTCGTGCAAGGCGTCGAGTTCTATAAGGACGCGCCCGATGACCAGCAAATTCCCGGTTTGATGCATACCAGGTTGGGTGGCTACCATGTGCGCGACATTGAGTTTACCGCAGCCTTTGATGTCGTGGACACCAAAGTAGGGAAAGACTTATCCGAAGCCATTTTTGCTTACCCGAACAACACCTACAAGTTTGCCGAGGTGCCCCATCTGGGGGTCAAAGTTTACCGCGGCATGACGCATGATGGGTTGGGCAAGTACCTTTCGCAAGTGGTCAAAAAAGCCCCTGGCCCCACCGACGATATCGTTGGCATTTTGCGAGATACCAAAACAGACGTGGTCATCAATTTCCTGCCCGTTGGTTCCGAGATGGCCACCAAATGGTATGTGGAGCAGGTTTTAGAAGCCGGTTGTGCCTTTGTGAATGGTATTCCGGTCTTTATTTCCAGTTCTGAATATTGGGCCAACCGTTTTCGTGAGCGCGGCTTGCCCATCATCGGTGATGACATCAAGAGCCAGGTTGGCGCGACTATTTTGCATCGCGTGTTAACCAGTCTGTTTGTTGACCGTGGCGTGCGCGTAGACCGCACGTATCAGTTGAACTTTGGTGGCAATACCGATTTTCTCAACATGTTGGAACGCGAACGGCTGGAATCGAAGAAGATTTCCAAAACCGGCGCAGTGACCAGTATGTTGCCATACACACTGCCCGAAGAAGCAGTGCACGTTGGCCCAAGCGATCATGTGCCGTGGTTGACCGACCGTAAGTGGTGCTATATCCGCATGGAAGGCACTACCTTTGGCAACGTGCCGCTCAACCTGGAAACCAAATTGGAAGTTTGGGATTCACCGAACTCGGCCGGCGTGATGATTGATGCCGTGCGCTGTGCGAAATTGGGTTTGGATCGCGGCCTGTCCGGCCCGTTGATTGCCCCGGCATCCTATTTCATGAAGACGCCCCCCAAGCAATTCAAGGATGATGTGGCGCGTGAAATGACCGAGGCTTTTATCCGCGGCGAGTAGATACGGCTGAACAATTTTGCTGCTGTGTGTAGGGCAGGCTTTCCAGCCTGTCCCACACACGGCCCGTTGTCTCCAGAATTCACTGTTCGCTAAGGGTTTGTCTAAAATTTACTTTTGGCTATCATGTTGTGCTTTCGCTTCGTCCAAATCTTGGGGCAACCCCAAAACCTTAACGCAAAGTCGCCAAGGTGCAAAGGTTTTTTTGGATGAAAATCTGCCTGGTTGTGGCTCCAAAACGCGAATTTCTTTGCGACTTCGCGTCTTTGCGTTAACTCTTCAATGTCGAAGAACCAAAAAACCTGGAAGTTATTTATGGACGAACCCTAACTGAACTCTGGCGTTGACACAGATTTACAAGTTTTGATTCATTGGGCATTGGCGTGGTGCGCATCAAACGTAGGGCGGAATTAATTCCGCTCTACGGTGCGCTGCCAGATATCAGTTTGTGATGGAGGGTGCTATGAAATCTTGGCGTTTGTATCGTCCCGCTGTCTTGCCTGATGCCGATTTTCGTTTAGAAGAGCGGCCTGTCCCTCAGCCACGGGCTGGGCAGGTGTTGATTGAAGTGCAGGTTTGTGGCGTTTGTCACACCGATTTACACACTTTGGAAGGCGATATCACGCCACCGGTTTATCCAATTACCCCTGGTCATCAGGTGGTGGGTCGTATTGCTGCCCTGGGCGAAGGGGTGACCACCTGGCGCGTGGGGCAGCGCGTGGGGGTGCCCTGGCTGTATGCAGCCTGTGGTGAGTGTGAATTCTGTCAGCGAGGGCAAGAAAACTTGTGTCCGCAAGCACGTTTCACGGGCTTTCACGCCGATGGCGGTTATGCGGAATTTATGTTGGCCGATACCCGTTATGTGCTACCCTTGCCGGAGAGTATCTCCGATGAGCAAGCCGCACCCCTGTTATGCGCCGGTATCATTGGCTATCGCGCTTTGCACAAGGCCGATTTGCAGCCCGGTGAACGCCTGGGATTATTTGGCTTTGGCGCCAGCGCTCACCTTGCCATCCAGGTTGCCCGCCATTGGGGGTGTCCGGTGTATGTCTTCACCCGTTCTGCAGAGCATCGTCAACATGCGTTGGAATTGGGGGCTGTGTGGGTTGGAGGCGCCGAAGACGAAGCCCCTGAACCCGTGGATCGGGCGGTGATTTTTGCGCCGGCCGGTACGTTAGTGCCCTTGGCACTGAAAAAACTGCGCCCCGGTGGCACGTTGGCCATCAATGCTATTCACATGTCACCCATTCCACAAATGCCTTATGCTCTGATACACGGTGAGCGCACGCTGCGCAGCGTTGCCAATGCTACCTATCAAGATGGCATAGAATTCCTGCGCCTGGCAGCAGAAATTCCTGTGCGTGCGGATACGCAGGTCTATCCTCTCGAGGAAGCGCGCCGCGCCCTGGATGACCTCAAGCACAGCCATATTCGGGGGGAGGCGGTTTTGAGCATTGGTGATTGAGCGCGGGATGCGGGGCGTGTGTGCGAAGACGGGTAGCCGGCTTCCGGCGCTCCCATGAGCACTTTGCCGCCTGTGGAGGTCGGCGCACCCAGGCCCGCAGTTCCTAAAATGCTGTTTTCTGGTCGCTGACAGTTGACTACCTGACTGTAAAATGCGAAATGCAAAATGCAAAAGATGATAGGCGACCGCTGATTGCTGACACCTGCTCGCTGACGGCTGACTACTCAACTACCTAACTACCCACTATGGTATCGCCAAATACCTTGTTTGCTCGTCGTTAAAGTCAAAGAGCGCCTGGTACCGCAACGTACAGGTGGCTCCTTCGGGAACATCCAACACCATCCACCCGCTGGCGGAAGCACCGGGAAATAGGCGTACTTCGTTCAGACGGGGCGAGGGGGCAACGACATCGGCCTCTGTGTAGATGTTTTCGCCATCCAGACAATCTATCATGGAGGAGATAAAAGCGCTGTAACGCTCTTCGGTGTGCGTGGCTTGTGCGGTAAGACGCACGGCCAGATATTCGTGCCCATCAGCGGGGGCATTGTTAAAACTATTGGCCTGCGAGACGAGTTGCCAGGCGGCCGCGCCGCGTAGTGTCTCATCTACTCGTAACGTCCACCCACGGGTGCTGACCGTCTCACCGGCAGGCGCGGGGGCATCGAGACGCATCCCCAGGCTATCAGAGGCAGCAGGTGCTGGTGTTGAGGCCGTCACTGCTGCGTTGGGAGAGAGTGCCAGGAAGGTGATGGGTTCTTCTGTATCATCAGGACTGTAAAACAAGAGCAGATTGTCATCGCTGCTTTGCACGAGATAAGGGATCCAGCCTTCTGCGGTGGATGCCGGAGACAGGGTATCGGGTAGGCGGGGCTCCGGGGGAACTGTTCCTTCGTAAAAATAGGCATACCCCAGGTTGCCGGTTAACATGAAATATCTGGCAGGATATGCAATCTCTCGATTGCTATCATTGCCAATCCACAATCGAACCAGCACCCAGGTGAAACCGTCCGGTGCAGGGGTGTTGTACATGTTAGCGTGCTCCAACTCCTTCCAGGCGAACTCGCCTTGCAGCACCTCGAGCACGCGAAAACTCAAATCGCGCGTACCGGCTGTTTCGCCGTAGGGCACAGGGTGGGCACGACTGAAACCAACGCTTGTTTCTTGCGTGGGTTGCTCAGGGGTAGCCAACATTTGGTCGGAAGCCGTTGGGATAGGTGGCAGTGTTTCGCCAGGCATCAGTGTCTGGCAGGCCATGCCCACTGCCAGCCAGCCAATCAGGAACCACATCTTTAGAATGTGTGAGTTTTTCGCCATGTTTCTATTTTCCCAAGGTGTTTTTCGTCGTGCTTGAAAGTGTAACGCGCAATCCAATCGGCCAGTGTGAGGTCTTCTAGCCAGGGATAATGTTTTTCCAGGTTTTGCTCGGAGATTGCCTCCACGCGTAGGATGGTTTGATCTCGGATGGTGACAAAATCTTGCCAGATGATTTCAAGTGGACGGTTCTTGCTTTGGGCATACCATTCGGCATTGATTTCATCTCGGCTGCGGGTGGAAAAGTGTGCTGTGGATGGTTTGCGCCCGCTTTTGAGGTGCCAGAGTGCAGTGATGAGTTGGGCTTCCCAATGGGTCAGGTGCGCCAGGGTGTCTTTGAGCGTCCACTGGCCCTCGTAGGGCAAATCAAAGGCTTCCTCTGGCAGCGTTTCAAGTGCATCGAGGAGGGCAGAGCGATGCTCTTCCATTTTTGTTAGTAAAGTGGGTTTGTTCATAGGAAAATTTTGTGGTGATCACTTATATCTGGTATGGAATGTTATGGGGGCTATCCGCCAGTTTTGCCAAACTCCAGTTCTTTGAGATGAGATTTTTTTCTGTGCTTTGTGACCATACCATAGTTGACTCCTCTGCAATAACCTGCACTTTACCAACCGAATTCCAGGCGACGGGGCTGCCCCAAAGTGCGGAAAGCTTGCCGCAGGACGCAGA
>DAOTZN010000196.1:0-3117 GCA_034434095.1 Anaerolineales bacterium | reverse complement strand
TCCAACGGCTGTTAGGAAATGTCCCATTTGCCCTCCTGTTCCATCATCAAGATTTGGCGCGAAGCCTCCACCACCACCCCTAACTCGAAATTGCTGACCTAAGAGCCCGCTGTTTGTTCCTATGAGAATTGTTTCCAGTCTGCTTTGAGGTGTATTACCGGCTAACTTATCCGATGTAAACATTTCTGCCATACCGTTGACCGCATTGGGAGAATTTTTATTTGCAATTTCATTAACGCCAACCACAGCAGCAGCATGTGCCTGCAATTCGGCTTGGGCTTCTGGAGATACTGTGTCGCCTGCTATTGCCATTGTAATCAAACCAATTACTAAGAGGGGCAAGATTGGGAAGTGTCCATCAGGATCCGCGTACACGACGGAATTATTGAGCGCATACGCATACCTGTCCCACGCGGACGGGTTTCCCGCCCCCGGCACAATCGTATCGGCTTGGGCAAAACGTCCCAAAGACGGGTCATACCATCTAGCGCGGTAATACATTAATCCGAAGTCGGCGGTGTTGCTGTATTGACCGGTGTATGTATAATCCGTTGGAATCGCGCCTGCTTGGTGACGCACTTCGCCCCATGCGGAATACAGTGTGCGTGAGAGCAGATTCCCGTCCGCATCCGCGGTGACGCTGGTTGAACCAAGATGGTCACTGAGCAGGTAGGACACTTTGTCATCGCCGAAACCTTGCGGGTAGCGTTCATGGACGGCGACATGCTGCGCTCCCGCGAAGTAGTACCCCGCGAAAAGATGCGGGGCAGGTTCACGGTAGATTTTTCCGGCAGGGGGCAGAGGGGTGAGAGTCATTGTGGGGTAAAGGTACAAATTAGGCGAAGCGAGCAACACGGGGATGGAGCGGCAGTTTTAAGCAAAATCATAAGCGGAGATTTGTCCGGTTTTTGGGGGTGGGGGTGAGAGTAGTGGTCTCGTTTTGGTTTGCAAAAATGGGCATGGGTCAAAAATCCAAAAAACAATTTTACATGTCGTTTTCACATAAATGCCTGAAAATGGCATTGAAGTAGGGTGAAATTTCGCGCGACTTTGGAAAATCGAGTAATTTCAATGGTGTAATTTTTGAATCAGCACTTTAACAACTTAAGCAGAAATCCTTAAGGTTCAAGGAATGAGCCTCCATGCAGGATAACTCTCATCGGACGGTGATTGAGTAACCTGTTCCAGGTGTGTGCCATCCGGCTTGATAAAGTAGATATTCCAATTTCCTTCTCGGTTCGATTCAAACACGAGCCAGTTACCCAGCGGTGACCAAACTGGGGAAAGGTTAAATCCCAATCCACCTGTGAGATTAATGATACTGTTGTCATTTATATTAGTTAGGTAAATATTGCTCGAGGTTTTTCCTGTGGTTGGGGTGATGTCACCGACAAACGCCAGTTGCTGCATATCGGACGAAAAAGCTAATTCTCCAATATGGGTGTAGTCGGTGGCATTTTCAGGAATCTGGAGAATCACAGTGCCATTGTCTCCAACAATGTTAATAAGTTCGGTCCAATCCGTTTCAGATATCTTGGCAACATAGGCAAACTCTCCTCCAGGCAACCAATAAATGATACTTGGAGCGTGCACATTATTTAGAATAGACATCACTTGCCCAGTTACTAAATCATAGATCTGGATTTGATAAGGTTCTAAGGCATCAGAACCTTCCGCTGCCGCCGCGAATAAGAATACAATCTTTGTGCCATCCGGTGACCAGTGCGGGCTGGCTTCATTTCCTGGAGCGGCGGGTATCTGGATCGCGTTCGCCCCATTCCAATCTGCAATAAAGAGATTGCCTTCACTTTCAAGCACAAGACGTAAGCCATCTGGAGACCAATCAATGCCGGATATCCTCTCATCCCAATCGAAAAGAAGCTGAGACTCTCCAAGACAGGGCGTTTCTGTATCCAGGCAGCCCACATCCATAGTGTAAAGGCTAGATGCAATTCCATAAGAACAAGATTCACACGGGCGATTGGACACGTACGTCAACTGAAGCAAGGACTGCTGTAATGTTGGTGTGGGGAGAAAGGAAGTTTCAGTAGGTGGCGGTGAAAGGGTTGATGTTGCAGACTCGATGATCGGCGATGGCGATTCCATTGGAACTATCGTTTCAAGAACATTGGTCTGCAATCCGGTAGAGGTTGGTGGAAGTAGGGTTGCCGCGGGTGTACAACGCGCGACCAACAAACCAGCGAAAAACACAACGACAAAGAAAAAGGATTTAGCTGACATTGGAGGCTCCAGTGACTATTGTGGATTGGGTTTGATCACCCGCTGAAAATGGATGGTTTGGTCGGCTGTCATAATCCAAAAATAATTGCCATAAGGATTAGGAAGATATATCCATCCCAAAGCTTCTACACCTACCTTTGGTGCTCTTGACCAATTATGCCATTGCCAGGGTTCGCCCTTCCACATCCCATCTGTCCATCTGTTTTCTGGGGCACCAGCAATTCTTGGATCGAGAATGTTTCGTATATCGGATTCTAAATCGGTGCGATAATTGTTCATTTCCAGTTTCCCTGCGAGGTAGGAAGCCCGTTCAGCCGGGGATTTAGAGCGATCGAACCACGGTTGATACCCGCTCATGAATTTATAAAGTTTACTTGCAGAGCATGTTCCAGTACCCCCCTCACGACACGCTTCATAAGGTTCCCAATAATTACGTGCTAAACCCTCAACAAAATTTCCCCGGAAAGTACCTGTTCCATTGTATGATTTCCCTTTTGCGCTATACCCTTCGGCTTGTGCAGTTATATAGAGAATTTCCTCCGTACTTGGAATCCGCCCCAGGAGAAAGATCAATTCATTATAGGTTTTATAGGCCTCCCCGCAGGCAAAATCTTGTAAACATACTTCGTCTGGTAAGGGTGCCTTATTGTACCAATCACAGGCTTCCTCTGTGGCGTATTGGGAGTCGCAGTAATGATGTCCTGAGGGATCATTATAGCGAATAGGATTGTTTGCAGAATAGGCGTATCTGTCAAAATCAATTGCCATTGCGCCCGGCACCACCGTATCAGGTTGGGAGCCCCTCAAGGGGGTGCTACGCTTCGCTCCGCGAAAACGTCCCAAAGACGGGTCATACCATCTAGCGCGGTAATACAT
>DAOTZN010000195.1:0-2000 GCA_034434095.1 Anaerolineales bacterium | reverse complement strand
AGACACCAGTCAACCCTAACCGATACGAAGCGACAGGCACGGAACGCGCCGTGATGACCCCGTTGCGCGTTTCGGTGAAGAAGGGGTCATCAACGCGCTTGTGCATGATCCTGCCCTCGGCAGTGAGCACATTTTCACGCCACTGGGTTTCGACGTGGATCAGCGCCCACTGCCGGCGGCAAAACAGAAAATGCTGGATGCCGGAGAGGGGGAGAAGGTCGTCGGGGGTGTATTCGGATTTCATCGCTATTGCATCATCATTGCGAGACGGCACTCGTCCGTCGAAGCAATCTCCTGTTGCTTGGATACCTGGATATATCGCGGGCGGCGCTTCGCAGGGATAAATCCCCTGCCCAGTTCGTGGAAGCCCTGCGGGCTGATGGGCGAGTCCGCTTGAGCGGACTTCCACGTACTGAGGCAGGATTTTAACCGACGAATTACAGCTTCTCGATCAACTCCACGCCCTGCGGCACGCCCGCCTTATCCACCACCACCTCATAATCGCCAAAACTGCGCGGGGGATTGGCTTCGGGCTTCTTGCTTACCTTGACCAACTCGAACAATTTGTGCGCAGGGGCGTTGCCCAGGTCGCTGTCGTGCTTGAAGACAAACAGTCTGCGGGTCGCCATTTTGCCGCGCGCCGCCGAGCGGTCATGCTCGAACATGTTGACCAGCGCCTCCCAGAAGAGTTCCAAATCTTCTTCGGAGAAGCCCGTGCCTTTGGTGGGGTCGTTGGCAAGTTTGGCGGAGATGTAGCCTTCGACGCGGTACAAGCCGTAGGGAACGATATGCTTGCGGCCCATGGTGCGCTCTTTGTCGGCTTCTTCTTCACGGGTGACGGTCAGGCGAGTAATAGTCACTTCTTGTTGGACGATGGGGTCAATTGAGCGGGAGAAGTTGAGTTGCACAGGTCCGCGCACCTGACCGCAGTTGTCGCCCACACTCAACACCGCGCCAAACGTGCGAATGTCATAGAAATTTTGGCACATCCAAGCGCGGGCTTTGTTCACACCCGCAACGTTGGCTTTCTTGCCAGGTTCTAGACCGACAGCGAGATAGGCCTCTTTGTGATTGGCGTTCAGTGGGATGCCTTCCTTGATGTAAATCCGGTAGCCTGGCGCGTCACCCTTGACCATCTCCACAGAGTTGCGGAATTTGCGCTTCAGGCAGACATCGGTGACAAGGCCGTAGCCCGTTTCGGGGTCAATGCGCGGCATGTTTCCGGCGTCGGGATCGCCGTTGGGATTGCCGTTCTCTACATCGTAGAGCAGAACGAATTCGTAGCGGTTGGAAAGGGTAGTCATGGGGTAGTCTCCTTTGTGATATTAGATTTGTGATTGACGATTGATGATTTACGATTGACATGTCACTGTGAGCCGAAGGCGAAGCAGTCTCCTGTTAGCGGGGGGATTGCTTCGGGCTTCGCCCTCGCAATGACATCATTCTTCGGGCTGGCTTTCTTCAGCATTATTGCCTTTCTTCGTATAGAACGCGGCGCGCTGTTGGTAGTAGCCCAGCACAAATACACCCTGTTCTTCCAGTGACAGGCGGGGCGGGAAGGGTTTGGCATCCAGCATATCCAGCAATTCCTGGATTTGCCGGTCTAACCGGTTGCCATACTCAGCTTTGGCGGTGTGGTGGTGCGAGAGCCGCAAAAGGGTAGGAAACACACTTGCTGGGGTGGCGCAAGCGGAGGTGAAGTAACGGTCTTTGATGGTGGCGTTGATGTTTTGACCAATGGCTTCTTTCTGCGCTTTTTCCAATACGGCAAACAAGCGTCCCAGCACGTATGCTGGATGGGTATAGGATGGATTGAGTGACATTTGCAAAGCCTCCTGATAGGGATTGGTGCCTTGACGACGGTATTTGCGAATGAGATGCGCCTTGATAGTTGCGGCGCGGATGTAGTTGATTTTGATGCTGCGCGTTTGGCCCGGGTCGGTCGTTTCGTCCGTGTCGTGACGGATGCGGTTGATGATGGCGGCGTACAGCCCTTCGGG
>DAOTZN010000194.1:0-6199 GCA_034434095.1 Anaerolineales bacterium | reverse complement strand
GACCTCTGTGTTAGCCGAGTGCTCAGGTTATAGCACATTTTCATGCTTGGTGGTGAACAGAGTTCATGGCGACTTCTCAAAAAATAGGGAGAGGTTGACCATAAGGTAGGGATGGTTCATTGGGCATCCAAAATAGGTGGACACTTTGCGTGTTGTGTTGTAGGACAGGCTCTTAGCCTGTCCCCACTGATGTGGGACGCCTATAGCCTACAGAATTCCCCATCCATGACGCGGCTTCCAGCCATAACCCAATGTCACGGCGATGAGTCGGACTGAAGTCCTGCCTCAGTTCGTGAAAGGGGTAGCGGAGGGCACTGCCCTCCGCTACCCCTCTTCCCCCTCTCCCTGATTCCGGATTTCTTCTCGCCGGGATGGGCCCCGTTCAACTAAAAGAAAACGCTCCCTACGGGGATGCAGGGAGCGTTCTTGAAAAACGGAACGGTTTCTTACTGCCCGTTTTTGAGTACTTCAATGGCTTTTTGTAGTTGCGGGTCGACCTTATTTTGGATGTCTTCCTTGCTCAGGATGACAACCTGGTCTTCGGTGACGCCGAACTGCTCGAGGTCAACACCCAAGTCCCATTGCTCTTGTGTGAATACGGCGAGGGGCACATCGGGTGTCAGACCGATTTCATGGATGGTGCGCTCTTTGGGGGTCAGCCAGCGGGCGATGGTGACGCGTACCGCACCCTGGTCATTTTGCAACGGAATCCAATTTTGGACGGAGCCTTTCCCAAAGGTGATGGTACCCACCAGGGGGGCGCGTCCGTAGTCTTGTAGGGCGCCGGCCACGATTTCAGACGCGGAAGCCGAGCCTTCATTGACCAGCACCACCATGGGAATCTCGGTGGCCATACCCTTCCCGCTGGCTTCGTAGGTCTGACGGCTGCCGTCGCCGTATTGCTCGTACATGATGACGCCTTGGTCAATAAACTCAGAGGCAACCTCAATGGCCGTTTGCAGGTAGCCACCGCCATTGTTGCGCAGGTCGAGAATGAGCCCGTCGGGGTTTTGCGCCAGAAGTTCCTTGAGCGCCTTGCGCAAATCCTGGGTTGTATTTTGCCCAAAGTCAAACAATTGAATGTAGGCGATGTTCTCGCCCTCAATCATGCGGTAATCCACGCTGGGGACGGTGATTTTGGCGCGTGTAATGGTGACATCGAAGGGTTTGGGGACGCCCTCGCGGCGGATGGTCAGCACCACCTGTGAACCGGCCGGGCCAAGCACGTGCCGGATGACCAGGTTACCATCAATGCCGGTCATGTCTTCGCCATCTACGGCGATAATTTGATCCCCGGGTTGTAAGCCAGCCTCTTCGGCCGGGGAATCGGGCATTGGGCTGACGATGGTCAGAAATTCGCCGTTAGGGTCTACCCAGGCGCCGATACCCTCGTATTCTCCTTCCAGGGGAATATTGGCCTGTTCAAATTGGCTGGGGTCCATGTAGGAGGTGTGTTGGTCGCCCAAGGATTCCAACATGCCACGAATTGCACCGCGCATCATGGCTTCGTCGTCTACCGGTTGGTCTACATACTGGTCATGGACGATTTGCCACGTTTCCCAGAAGGGTTGGAAGAGCGTCTCCAGGTCGGAGGGGGTGCTGTTGCCCTGGGAGGGGGCATTTTCCTGCGGCGCGGGGACATTCCCCTGGGGTGCCGTGGAGGCGGGTACCTCCTGCACGACGGTTTTCTCCGGTGCCAGCACACGACCGACCACAAAGCCACCGGCGCAGGCGCCCATCAACAGGGTAACGCTGACAAAAATGGCCAGTAAAATGTACAAAGGTTTGGTTTGCATGAAGCCTCCTTAATTTAGGAATCGCTGAATTGCGAGACATAGAATACCATGTTTTGATGAATGGGAGATGAAATGGACGGTGGCTACCCGTCTTCGTGGGCTGCACGTTCCAAAAATGCCGCAAATCCCTCGGGGCTGGCGGCCTGTTCGGTGTAGCGCAAGATGAATTCGCCATCCAGCGGGTAAGCCGGGTAACAGGAGGCCGGCGCGGCGCCGCGTGGCGCGTGCACGATGTGGTGCACCAGCGGTGCCGCCAGGTCGGCTTTCTCCAGCGTTGGGACGATTTCTTCCACTGTCACGATGACGGTTTTTGCCGCCAGCGCCAGTTCTTCGTCCATGGCCTTATTGCCGCCCAGCAGGACATTGCCATCTTCGTCCGCTTGCAGGGCGTGGATGACGGTCACATCTGGTTGGATGGCGGGAAAAGCAATCAACCTCTCGCCGCTGTAGGGGTCAACCACGGTTTTAACGTCCGGGCGCAGGGTGGGCAAGTCGGTGCCCAGCCAGGCGCGCGCCGGCATGAACCCCACCCCGGCCAGTTGGGCGCGTAAGCCGTAGGCCAGGCTGGCTTCGGTCTCCTCGATGATTTCAATTTCGCCGCGGTTCGCATAGTACGTGAACATGGGCGCCAGCCCGAAGATTTCCAGCCCAAAATAGCAGGTGCGCACGCGGGAGACCAACCCGGCGCCAATGAGCAAGTCGCCTTCAAAGCCACCGGTTAGCCCCAGCAGGGTCAGGTTGGAGGGCTGCCCACTGTTGCGGTGACGTGCCAGCAGCGCGCGTACAAAAGCGGTTGGACGGCGGTACAGGGTCATGCCGCCCAGGGCCAGCGTGTCACCCTCTTTTACCAGCGCAGCGGCCTGCGCCAGCGAGAGACGCTTGGTGTGGGGTTCACTCGTCATCGTCTTCTCCTTGCAGTGCCCGCACCCGGCGAGATAACTCTTCCATGTCGGCATCGTCTTTGGCAAACGGCGCGCGCATACTCCGGACGGCTTTTTGCATCAGTTCCACCTGTCCGCCGGGCTTGTGGCGTTGGGCGTAGAAGTACAGACCGATGTTGAAAAACAACACCACCACGATAATCGAAAAAACAATCATGCCAACACTCATAAAGAACCTCCGGGGGTATGTTCATATTGCCTCTGCAGCCAATCTTTGAGCGAGGGGGCATACTCGTCGGCTACCTCGTCTGGCGGTGCATAGGGGCTAATCAACACCGCGTGCCAGCCACAGCGCAGTGCGCCTAGGGTGTTGCGGGGTGAATCGTCCAGCAAAAGGCACGCTTCAGGTGGTGGATTGCCTGCCAGCGTCTGAGCGCGTTGATAGGCTCCTGCCTCGGGTTTGGCCAGCCACCCCAGGGCGCGTACATCAATCACCCCATCGAAACAATCTTCCAGGTTCAAAAAGCGTAACACGCGCCGGGCATGGGCTGCATCGGCGTTGGTGAAAATCCATCGTTGCGCGGGGAGGTGCAAAAGCAACGGGCGCAATGTCGGGTCGGGCTTCAGGTAGCGGTCAAGTGGCAGGTCGTGCACAAAGGCCAGAAAATCATCGCTATCCACGTTGTGGTAGCGTTGCAGGCCGCGCAGGGTGGTGCCGCAGGTCTTCAGGTAATGCTCGCGTAAACGCGCCGCCTCCTGGGAGGGGATGCCCATGCGCTCGGTCATGTAGGCACCGATGCGGCGCTTGATTTCCGGCCACATGCCGTTTTCATTGGGGTAGAGCGTACCATCCAGGTCAAAAAAAAGATGTGAGTGCATAAGGTTGATACGTAGTGGTATGGGTGGCAAATTTGAACCGGGCAGAGACTTTTGCATTATAATCGCTCCATGACCATTCACCTGCTCCCCGAAGAAATTGCCTCACAAATTGCTGCCGGAGAAGTGGTCGAGCGCCCGGCCTCGGTAGTCAAGGAACTGGTTGAGAACGCGCTGGATGCCGGTGCTACCCACGTTCAGGTACGCGTGGAAGATGCCGGACAGCGCCTAATTGAAGTCAGCGATGATGGGCACGGCATTCCGGCCGATGAGTTGCCGCTGGCCGTTACCCGTCATGCCACCAGCAAATTGTACACCACCGAAGACCTGTTTTGCATTGCCACGTTGGGTTTTCGCGGCGAGGCGCTGGCTTCGATTGCCTCCGTCTCGCGCTTTACCATCACTTCTCGGCCATCCGAAGCCGCGATGGGTGCGCGTTTGCGGGTCGAAGGTGGGCACGTGGGCGCGGTAGAACCGCTTGGCGCACCGCCCGGCACGCTGGTGCGGGTGGAAGACCTGTTCTACAACGTGCCGGCGCGTCGCAAATTTCTCAAAAAGCCGGTCACCGAGCGCCGCCTGATAGATGCCCTGCTCACCCGTTATGCCCTGGCCTATCCTACCGTGCGCTTTTCGCTCACCCAGGATGGACGTGTGACCCTGCAAACCAGTGGGAATGGCGAGCGCCGGGAAGTGCTGGCCGCGCTGTTTGACCTGGAAACTGCCCGCCGCATGTTGGCAGTGGAAGCCCTGGAGGAACGCATTCGCGTAGAAGGCTTCATCAGCCCCACCGATTTGACGGCCGGCAACCGCCAGAAGATGCTCTTCTTTGTCAATGGGCGCCCGGTGCAAGATGGCACCTTGATTGCGGCGTTGTTGCGGGCTTACCACACTCTGCTGATGGTGGGACGTTACCCCTACGCGGTGCTGTTCGTCAACCTGCCGCCCGAAGACGTAGATGTCAATGTGCACCCCACCAAAGCCGAAGTGCGCTTTCGAGACAAGGAGGCCATCTTTCGCGCCGTGCAACGTGCGGCTCGGCGTGCCCTGCTGGCGCATACCCCCATCCCCGATATTCAGGTAGATTCGCCGTACACCCGACCGCAGGAAAGCAACCCCTTTGAGGGACATCCTGCCCCTTGGGATGCTGCACCCTCCTGGGACGGCGTGGAAACGGACGCCCCCTTGGGGGGCGCGTACCTCCCAGGGACCATGCCCCACCCCGAAGGTTCGTCTGTTCCCCCCGCTCCCACAGGGCAGATGCCCTTGACGGGCGGCCTTCCCCTCTTGCGTCCGGTTGGTCAAATCGCTTCTGCCTATTTGGTCGCCGAAGGCCCCGATGGTCTGTATCTGATTGACCAACACGCGGCCCATGAGCGAGTGTTGTTCGAGCGTTTCATGGCGCAGCGGGAGCAGAATTTGCCCTCGCAAGCCCTGCTGGAACCGGTCAGCGTGTCGTTGCTGCCGGAACAAGCCCGCCTGGTGGAAGGTGAGTTGCCGGTGCTGGCGCGCCTGGGCTTCCAGGTGGAAGAATTCGGGCGCAACACGTTTTTGGTGCGTGCGTTGCCCACATTGCTGGCGGGTATGGCGCCCGATGCGGCACTGCGTGTGTTGGTGGAAGATTTTGAAGAAGATGAAACCCCGCTGCAAGGGCAGGTGGAGGCCAAAATCATTGCGCGAGTGTGCAAGCGCGCCGCCGTCAAGGCCGGGCAGAGCCTTTCTAGCCAGGAGCAAGAAGCCCTGTTGCGCGATTTAGAAGCCTGCCAATCGCCGCGCACCTGTCCGCATGGCCGCCCGACCATGATTCACCTTTCGGTGGACATCCTCGAGCGCCAGTTTGGTCGCCGCGGGGCACGATGACAACGTAGGGGCGAAAAATGTTTCGCCCGTAGCACGTAGGGGGAAAAGATATTTCGTCCGCTGGTAGGGTAGACCGAGGGCATTGCCCTCGGTCCAACAAATCGGGAAGTTGTTTGCGGACGAATCCATGTTTCGTCCGGCGGTGGGGGCGAAAGGTGTTTCGTCTAACTGACAAAAATGTCGGCTTGTCCTCGTAGATAGCAGGCTAAAATCCTGTCTTAAATACCGGAATCTGGCGAAATTGGCGAAGGACGCAGATTTTTTACGACGAAAACCAATAGCGGTCAAACAAAAAGCGCCGGTGTCCAGTCAGATAAAACGACCAAACTACCTGAGGGAAGCGATATGAAAAAGTCATTTTTTACTTTATTGCATACGGCAAGTGCCGTTGGAGGGGCGCTGCTTTTACTGATTGGGGTCTTTGCCTTTAGTCAACAGGCCCATGCTGCCAACTACGGCACGGTACTGATTAGCGAAATCATGTATGACCCGGCGGCCGGTTATGGGCCTAGCGGCGGCCCTAACGGTGAGCCGGCCGGTTCAGATGGCCCTTGGGAATGGGTGGAACTTTATAACCCCGGTAGCAGCGCGGTCAGCCTGGCAAACTGGAAATTGACCGATGAAGAAAATTACCCCACCATGGGCACGGATTATGATGGTATCTGCACGCTGCCGCCGGCGGCCACCATCCCGGCCGGTGGTTTTGTGATTGTGGCCCAGGCCGATATTTCTGCCGAGTTACCTACCACGGCCACGCTGTTCATTTGTGATACCGGTAGCCAGCCCGTA
>DAOTZN010000193.1:0-10265 GCA_034434095.1 Anaerolineales bacterium | reverse complement strand
CCGTACAACACCAGAAAAGGCAGGTGCATCCAATCCGGCAGCAAACGAAAGGTCTTCTGCATCCAACCGGAGGCCTGTTTGCTCAAATAAGCCTGGTACTCGGCGACTTTTTGCGCCCAACTTCCCAGTGCAACCATGTGTTGACCGTTCCCCAGCAGCAACGCAATGAGTGCGACAACAGCAAACAACGCCGATATCAGGGTCACGCGCCGCCAACGGCCGGCTTGCCACCTCTCCGCACGTACGCCGAAAAAGGTGCCCACTGCAAAGAGCAATGCAGTACCGGCAATCGGCGGGGACAGGGGCAACGCCAGGAGACAGGCAACCAGCGCCCATGCACTGCCGCGACGCAAGGCGCCCTGTCCAAGCAGCAAACCGCCATAGGCTGCAGCGGCCAACAGGGGCATAGCAAAGGCCTCGCGCATCTGCGAAGCCCCCAACAATACGGCTTCAGGATACAACGCCACCCCCCAAGCCGCCCAACGCGCTGCCGCAGCGCCAAAAGCACGTTGTGTCAACGCCCAACCCAGGGGAACTGCCAACGCCGAAATCAGTGCCGCCAGGGCAGCCATTTGCAAGGGATGATGCGCCTGCCCACCGATATAGCGATACACGGCCGCGCTGAGCCACAACAGTCCACCGTACTGATCGGCCTTGCGAAAGCCGCTAAAGGCATCCGTCAACGGACGGTCGCTTTGCGCCAGTTTCCAGGCCGTGGTATCACGAGTGTAAGCATCGGCCATCACGTACCCCGCGACTTCTGGCGGGTTACCATACCCCCACTGCGGCAACGCCCAAAACAAAAACAAGGCCACACCTAAACGCAATGCAGCCGCCAACCACGTTACCCGCCAGACCTCAGCAGATAACTTCTCGCAGCGCAAAGCCCGGCGCAGTGCTGAAATCACCCCCCAACCCAGCAGGAAAATGCACAAAAAACCGGGCCAGCCATCCAGCCCGGCAAAGTGGTTTGCCGCCCAGGCCAGCCCCATGGCCGCCACTACCAGCGCGGCCGCGCGCAGCATGTGCTCACGTCGAAAGGGCATACGCTCACCCGCCGGCCAAAATACGATCGGCGCCGCGGTCAATCTCCCAGGGATGCACCACGTAATTCGCCGTTACCGCTGCGTAGTAATCTGGACGGGTCGTGCCAAACAAATTGCGGTACGGATTAAAATGAAGCACGCAGGTGTAAGGTACGCCTCCGGCCGCGGAGACACGATTTTTCACCGCCGTAATCGTGCGGCCTGAGCCCCAGACATCATCCACAATCAAAGTGCGCCGTCCGCGCAACAAGTTATCATCAGGGAATTGCAAAAAAAGCGGCCAGGCAAACAAACCGCTTTTCTGGCGTTCGGTTTCAGCGGGGAAATCCACCGCGGCGGTCAAGATGTGCGTCAGGTTCATGGCTTCGGCCAGGATGCCGCCGGGCACAATACCGCCGCGCGTAATCATCACCATCCCATCAAATTCAACATCAAATTGTGGCAGGAGGTATTCAATCAGACGGTCAATATCTTGCCAGGTCAAGATTTTGGGTTCGGGTTGTTCGGACATAGGGGTTAGTTTGGTAGTTCTGTAGTTCGGTAGTTTGGTACGTAGGGACGAAAGGCGTTTTGCCCGTAGAACTGGCTAATTATAGCAAACTTACCGGCATGATTTCATGCCGCCAGCCCTCCGGTAGTGGCAAAAGCGCCTTGAGAATCCCTTCCGGTTGCGGGCCGCGCAGCACAATTTGCCAACGATAGATGCCATTAACGCGTGCAAAGAAACAGGGCACCGGACCAATCAGGGTGGTTGCGCGCCGTTCTTGAGCGGCAATGATGGCTTGCAGGCGGGCGGACATCTGCATAGCGTTTTGCTCGGCCACCTCGGCACGGACATGACGGTATTCCAGACGCACCAGACGGGTAAAGGGCGGATACCCCAAACGGCGGCGTTCGGCCAACTCGCACGCATAGAATGCCGCGTAATCGTGCCGGGAGGCCGCGCGAATGACATAATGGGCCGGATCGAAGGTCTGCAATATCACCCGTCCCAGGCGTGCACTGCGGCCAGCGCGTCCCGCCACCTGGGTAAGCACCTGAAAAACGCGCTCGGTACTGCGGTAATCCGGCAAGGCCAGCCCCACATCGGCCAGCACCACCCCCACCAGCGTGACGCGCGGCAGGTCAAGTCCTTTGGCTAACATTTGCGTACCGATGAGCACATCGGCTTCCTGATTGGCAAACTGCGTCAAAATGCGCTCATGCGCACCCTTCCGGCGGGTAGTGTCTTGATCCCAGCGCAAGGTACGCGCCTGAGGGAAAAAACGATGCACTTCGTTTTCCACCTTCTCGGTGCCGGTGCCATACTGCTGAATGCGCTCTCCACCGCATTGCGGGCAGGTGCGCGGCATCCCACGGCGGTAGCCGCAATGATGACAACGCAGGTCGCGCTCCCCCTGGTGGTAGGTCAACGGTGTGTCACAGTTTGGGCAACGCAGGGTGTAGCCGCAATCACGACAAAAGACATAGGTTGCCATGCCACGCCGGTTGAGGAACAAAATCGCCTGGTTGCCACTTTCCAGCACGGTTTGCAAAGCCCCTTGAAGCGCCTGGCTGAAAATAGAACGGTTTCCGGCCTTCAACTCGGCGCGCATATCCACCACCTGCACCGGCGGCATCTGACGCGTGGTCAGCGCGCCCCCCTGCGGTGCGTGGGCTAAAATGCGCAACGGCAGCCGCAAATAGCGCCACTGACCGCTTTTCGCACGGTACATGCTGGTCACATCCGGGGTGGCCGAGCCAAGAATACAAACCGCGTGGTTCAGGTGCGCATACTCCACCGCCAGTTCGCGGGCATGGAAGGTGGGCTGTTCGCTCTGGTAGTATGAATCATCGTGGCTTTCATCCACCACAATCAACCCCACGTCCGGCAAGGGCGCAAACAAGGCACTGCGCGGCCCGATAATCACCTGCACTTCTCCCAAACGTGCCCGCCGCCAGGTATCGAACCGCTCACCTTGCGAAAGATGGGAATGCACCACGCCGACTTTGCCCGGAAAACGACGCAAAAAACGCTGGACTGTCTGAGGCGTGAGGGCAATCTCCGGCACCAGGATAATCGCCTGACGCCCGTGCGCCAAAGTTTCGGAGACCGCCCGCAGGTAGATTTCCGTTTTCCCGGAGCCGGTAACCCCATGGAGTAAGAAGGGAGCCGAACGGACCCCGCGGGTGGCCGCGGCAATTTGGGGGCGCAGCACCCCCCAAAGGGCCTCCTGATCGGACATCAGGGTGGGCGGTGACTCCAAAGTGACCTCCTGCCCCGAAAGCGGGTCCCGCCAGGCTTCTTCTTCCCACAGGCGCACCAACCCTCGCGCTTCCAGGGCACGCAAATCGGCCAGATTACCACCCGTTTGGGTGTACAGGTCACCCGCCGGCAGCGCACCGTCGCGTAATGCCTCCAACATCGCCTGCCGCCGGGCAGCAACGGCGGGCTTTTTGCTCAAAAGGGGAAGTTCGGAAGGGAGGGGAGATTGCAACGCGGCCATGCGCACCAGGTGCGGACGGACGGTGGGCCTCGGCAGATGGGTGACGCTGGCGACCAGCGCCCGCCGCAACAGCCCTTGCATGGCCGTTTTCCAGCGTCTGTGAGGCAGGGCACGCCCCATCTGACGGTTGTTGAGCGGCCCACGCTCTGCCAGCAGGCGCAAAATCGCTTGCTGCACCGGCCCCAGGCGTCCCAGGTGTTCGCTCTTCAGCACCGCTTGCCCCTGTGGGGTCAGGGTGTAGTACGTCTCGACCTGCTGCGCCAGACCAGGCGGCAACATCAGCCGAATGCAAGCGTTCAGGGGCATTAGACTCATCTCCGACAGACGCCGCGCCAGCGCGATTTGAGCAGATGTCAGAACCGGTTGCTCATCCAGCAGGGCCGTGATGGGACGCGTCTTGGCGATGGCGCTGTGCTCACGTACGGCCAGCACCACCCCTTGCACGGCCTTTTGACGGCCAAAAGGCACCGTCACCAGGTGGCCGGGGCGCGGCGGGATGTCCCAATCGGGGGGCGTATGGTAATCAAAGGTAACCTCAACACCGGGCACGTTGACGGCAATTTCCAAATAGGGCATGCCGCGATTATATCCTGATTACTGAACGCTAGCGTTTCTGTTTGACCGCAAATTCCCATGGATTTTCACCGGGGAATGACTTAAACCGTGTTCATCAGTAGATGGGTTCATTGAGAATTGGCATGGCGCGCGGCCAGATATGGAGGCCCATCACGGGAAATCCCAAAGCGTCGCTATTTTTACTCCTCATTGCGAGTGATACAGCGACAGATTGTTCAAAAACGGAGGAAAGCCATCTCCTGCGCTTGTTGTCGAGATTACGTCGCCGGGAACAGCGCGGCTCCCCATGGCCGATGGAGCAATTACGAAAAGCATGAAATGGCGCCCCCAGTCTATGCGTAGGCTTCATCGGTGGGGCATGCGTCGAAATTAATCGATGAGTTTTTAGCTATGGGGATTGACTTTTTGTCAAAAAACGTCTATAGTCTAATATGATGCTAAGCAGCACAGGCCGCTTCTCTGCCATTTAGGTGGGCAATGTCATAATTATAGCACTAATTGTGACATTTGCCATCTATAAGCGGTTATGAAGAGGTCGTCAATTAAAGCCCTAGTTAGGCGGCGCGTCGTCACGCAAAAGAGTGGTGTGCGCGGCAGCGCGTTCAGGTGCGCAGCGTTGCACTCACGCGCGCGGCGCGTTGCCGTCCGAAAAGCGCGCGCGCGGCGTCGTGTGCGCGGCGCGTTGACATTGCGGACTGCGCGTTGCAGGGACGCGGTGCAGGGGGACGTTGGCTTTGCCCATTCGCACAAGCCGCCTAACAAGCGCTTGCAGCCGACAGCGCTCCGCTTCGCTCCGCGCTGCGGCTGAACCGCGAGCCGTTAGGCACAACAAATTCTCGGGTTTCAGGAGGTGCTAGTCATGGACCGCAGAGATTTTTTCAAGCTTTCTGGTACAATGTTGGGAGGAATGCTCCTCCCAGTCTCCTCTGTTCAAAAGATGCTACACGGAGCTTCACAACAGAAACCACAATTCACACTGCTTACTGCTCCATCGCTGGACGTTGATGTGTTTTTCGAAGAACACAATTTCGGTTCCATCCCAGGAAGGGTGTTTTCTCCCTTTGTAGAGTCGCTGCAGGCAGGGAAGGTAACCGAAGGGTGCCCAGACGACATGTGTGGTCTCGAACTGAACACTTCAGAAGGCGAAAGACCGGCTGGGTTATCGGACTTCTTGGCACCTATGCCATATGCCTTACTTCCCCTGCTGGCACATCCGATAAGTGTCATTCAAGAAGTTCAAGAGGGATATTCAATATCTGGGATTGTAATACCTCGTCCCGGAATAGAGATAGAATCTGATTATCTTCCTAAAGAACTTCTGCAAGCACTTGGCGTACAGCCTAATATTGGGGGCAAGATTGGCCCGTATTATTGGCGAGTAAGTTTGGAGAAACACTTCATTGGAGGGTGTATCAAAAAGGATGTGTGGCATGCAGGCGCGATGGTTAAATATCATGCTACCAACCAACTCATCTTCAATCTGCACATATGTGGCTGGTGGGAAGGATCGAGACCGTGTTTTGGTGTCTATGAAAGCCGCTCACGTTGGTGTAGAAAGTGGTGTACTTGGAATGTATGGCGGGCACTATATGTGCTTGTCCTATCTGCAGCCTCGCTGTATGTTAGCTATTGGATTGCAAGCGCTCTTGCCGCAGCGATTGCATCAGCTGCGGTAGGAGTGTTGATTGCCATTCCGGGCGTTCCACCTCCTCCGTGAGGTAAGCAGGGGAGGCAATGTATCTTTGACATATGCATTGCCTTCCCTGCGACAAACACGGTCGCATTGATAGCTCTGGTAAGGAGAGGAAAAGGATGGAAGAGGAGTTCTACTTTCAGGAATTTGGACATATGCCCCCTGAAGAGCAGAAAGAGAAGTGGACAACTTTGCTTTCGTTCGTGCTACGTAAGGCAGATGTGGTCGAGTTCATCATCAGAGATGCCAAGAGACTGCCACCGGTTTTAGAGCCATTTAGCTCTAGTCTCATCAAACTGTTTTCAGCATACTGGAAGTATGGATCCAGACGTAGACATCCTGTTACGTATGCCCGGTTTGCTCTATCTAATGAGCTCAAGAATTTTCTGTTGGGTTATCCCATTGGCAAGTGGTGGGGAGAGTATCCTGAAGACCCGGCTTTCTACAAGGGTGATATGTTGCTCATGTGGACTATTGCCCACGAGTATATGACCTTTGTCCGACTTTCCGATAGCGAAGCAGTCGAACTAAATAAACAAGGCTTTTCTCTGGAAAAGGTGAAGGTGAGTCCGCCCTATCCTCTTCGGGAGGTCTGATTGTGCCTAACCCTGCTTGCAGTGGACGCCGCCTTCGGCGGCGCCGCTGAAGCTCACGTTAGCTGCCAGATGGGATGGGCTTGGAGAAATCAGACACATTGATACTTTTTTGCTGAGATAATTGGTGAGAAGTAAGGAGACGCCAGAAAATGAAAAAAGTAGGCCTTCCATACGAAATTCAAGAAAACAAACTGTATATGCCGGCGGTGATATGGCCCCCCAAATGTGTCTGCTGCGGGGGAGAAACGGGAAAAACGAGTTACGATTTGGAACACAAGGCCCGTTATGCGAGCACAACATCGGGATCGACAACCACAAGCAGCTATTATGTATTGGAGTGGCAGGTGCCATGTTGCGAGCAATGCAGAGTGCATGCCACGCGCGCCAGCAACTTGCTTGTTGCGACCATCATGCTGATTATTCTCGTGCCGATCGTACTTGTGATTGTTCTTGGAGCGGTGTCGAGCACGCTGACCTTCCTGCTTTTGTTGGCGGCTTCGATTGTGATAGGCGTCGTGTTGTATCAAGTTCTGTTGAGGATGATAGTCTATTCAAAAATGACAGACAGATGCAGTCATTATGGGAGTGCGCTATTTGCGAGAGATGATACAAGCAGCATCTTTTTCCATTTTTATAATGATGAGCAAGCCAGGCAGTTTGCAGAGCTGAATCAAGCAGAACTTGAGGAGGCAGAGAAACCCAATTTCTGGAGGCTGAAATCGAGTTAAGTGTCTTGGCAGCTAACCCTGCGTGGTGCTGACCGGGCTTTCGCCCGATGGTAAGCGTGGCGTTTTTTGGGCAGTCGACCGGGGCAAATCCGGGATCCAGCCCACGCCGCCCGGCAGCACACGCGAATCGTTGGGCAGTTACGTCCCATCCGTTGGAGAACTGAAATGAAACGCATCAAACTACTACTGCTGATTGTTCTCATCCTGACCTCCTGCGCCGTGCCTGTAACGACGCGTGGCGAAGAATCCACACCTCTTTCCATACCTGCGCCTATAGCCTCCCAGGAGACTGCCACCACGTCAACATCTCCGCCTCTTGCGGAGGCTATACCAGGCTCTACGCCACACCCCCTCTCGCTGGCGCTCTCACCCCCTGTAATCAACGCAGACGGCGTCATTTACGCCGACTCCTTCATGCTCGCGCCCTTCGAGGGGGGCGGCTCGGTCATTCTGCTCAACCAGCAACCCTTCACCTACGACTCTGGACTGCAAAATGGCTGGGACGGCTGGACGTGGTACACCTCCCTGGAAGACCAGCAAACCCGGGTGCAGGGCGGAGCGCGTTATTTCAGCGGCAGGATGCCCGGCGGCGAGAGCGTCTACCATCAGAAAATCTACCCTGCCGGGGGGCAAGTTCACTTCGAACTGAGCCTGAATGCCGGCGCAGAAGCCGGTCAAATCAACTGGGCGGAATTCGTCTTTTACCTGCCGCTCGAAACCTTCAAGAACCAGCGCTACCTCAGCGACCAGGGCGAAGGTGTGTACCCCGCCGAATACGATGGTACAGGGTTGCTGGCCGAAAACCTGAGCGAGTTGCAACTCCTGCCCGACGACCCGGCCCGCAACCTGACCCTGCGCGCCGAAAACGCCATCAGCCTGTGGGACGCGCGCCAGTGGGACAGCCAACTGTACATGGTGGCGGTTGACCTGCCCATAGACGGCCGCCTGCTGCATTTCACCCTCACCCCGCCGCCTCTCGACCCCGGCCCCAACCCGGCTGCCGTGCGTTACAGCCATGCGGGCTACCTGCCCGGCGGCGCAAAACAAGCCGTCCTGGAAATTGACGCGCGCGATTCCTTTCCCAGCCTCGCCGCCCGCCTGGAACGGCAGACGGAAAGCGGCGCGCAGACCGTCCTCACGGGAGAATTCACTCCCACCCTGCAGGATTTTTGGAAGCAGTTTGCCGTCTTCGATTTCAGCGCCGTGACCGAAGGCGGCGAGTACCGCATCGTTTGGGCCGGCGGCGCTACCGAATGGTTCCCCATCGCCCCCAACGTCTTCCAGAACCGCTGGCAAAACACGCTGGACTTCTTCCTCCCCTTCCAGATGAGCCACGCGGCGGTGGATTTGGGCGGCGGACTCTCGCACGCCGCCTCCACGCTGGATGACGCAATCGCCGCCCCGCCGAACACCACTGGCGCGGACAGTTTCATTTCCTACGAAGCGGACGGCGCTTCGGGCTACGTCCCGCTGGACGCGGGCGGCTGGTTCGACGCCGGCGATTACGACCTGAACGTCTCGGCGCAAGCCTTTGTCGTCCACCAACTCGCCCTGGCGTGGGAAGAATTCTCCCCGCCGCGCGACCTGCACGGTTTGGACGTCCCCAACCGCCGCCTGAACGTCAACCAGCCCAACGGCGTCCCCGACCTGCTGGAGCAAATCGAATGGGGGACGCGCTGGCTGCTCTCCATGCAAGCCGCGGATGGGCGCGTGTTCGTCGGCGTGGTGGAAACGCCCGAAAAATACGGACAAACCGCCCTGCCCGAAGACATGACCGACGGCGTTCCGAACAGCGGCGATGAACGCTGGCTCTTTAACGACTATCACAGCGACGTGAATCTCAAGTTCGCCGCTGCCCTGTCTGCTGCCTCGCGCGCCCTAAACGGCGCGAATCCACAACTGGCGCAACAGGCACGGCAAGCCGCCTTGCTCGCGTGGGATTACTTCCAAACCCACCCGGAGGTGTATCGGGAAACGGTCTATTTCTACGGCTGGGAAGAAGGACGCGAGCAAATGATTTCCGCCGCCGCTGCCGAACTCTACCTGACCCAACCCGACCCCGCTTACCTGCAAACCCTGGAGCAATTCCGACCCTACTTCGAGAACCTGCCCACCGAATGGCCTGCCCCCACCGAAAGCGCACACTCTGGCTTCTGGTACGCGTCGCCCTTCCTGGCGCGGCTCTACCCGCAACTGCCCGAAGGGGCGCTCAAAGCCTCCATCCTTGCCGCGCTCGAAACCGCTGCCGATTCGCTCCGTCAACAAGCCGCCCCGGCACCCTTTCCCCTCATGCAAGATTGGCATTACTCGGATTGGGGTGCCAGCGGCGTGTTCATCAACGCCATCAACGACGCCTACTGGCTGGAAAAAGTCGTCCCCAGCCGCATTCAAGTTGCGGATTTGCTCCCCGCCGCCTACTGGATTTATGGCTTGCACCCGGTCAACGACTTCAGCCTGGTCTTTGGCAGCGGATTGCCCGAACCGCTTTACCACTATCACGGCATTTTGCACGTCCGCTTCGCTGGCGCGCCCGCCAGCGTTCCCGGCGCGGTTGTGCCGGGCATTGCCACCTACACCGGAGCCGGCGTTCTCTACTACCTCGACCAACCCGAAAGTTATCGCAACAACGAAGCCTGCATCTACGACGCCGCATCTTTTCTGTTTGCCATGATGATGCTCGAACGACATCTTGATGAACATATAGTTCACTTACCAATGATATTGCGGTCTGGCCCGTAACAACATGAAAACAGAACGCCGCCCAACAGCGGTTGCAGCGGACGCGGCTTCGCCGCCGGCTGGCGAAGGGGCCACGCGCATTACACAGGGCGCTCCGCGACGGGGCTACGCCGCAGGCGCCGCGCCGCTGAACCAAGCCGTTAGAATGCAGGGTTTTTCCGAACTTTGAAATTCCTGGAAATGTTGTGATGTCGTCTCGCCGGCGATGGCGCGGTATGAGGCTGGTGTGTTGTCAACGATGGCGTGGTACAATGATGGCGTCTTGCAAGCAGTGGCGCGGAATGAGGCTGGTGTGTTGCCAATCAAGTCCTGCCCGCTCCCGAGCCTGGTGAGGCGTCTGGCGGTTGGTTCCGTTTCCGTCCTGCATTCTAACAATAGGTGCAGCGGACAGGGCTTCGCCC
>DAOTZN010000192.1:0-2321 GCA_034434095.1 Anaerolineales bacterium | reverse complement strand
TGTGCTATAACCTGAGCACTCGGCTAACACAGAGGTCGTTTAGTAACTGGTGCCACGAGCCTGATGAGAAGTTTATTTTCAGATCAGATACGTGTAACGCACCGTCTACCTCTGTGTTATAGTCATCGGTCTATCGTTTCGTTTCGGTTTTCTCCAGGCGTGACGTACCGCTTTATGACAAAGAACTTTCGCAAGCATTGTGTCATTGCCCACGCTGCACGTGGAGAAAGCCATTTAATCATTACGCTTTTTTCGAGAAAATACCTGATAAAGACACACTAAGAAGGAGAAAGGATTTACCTATGACCATCTGGCTTGCTTATGCTGGGCTACTGGCTGTTGCTTATCTGATTGGTTCAATTCCCTCTGGGTTATTAATTGTCAAATTGGCTACCGGGAAAGACGTGCGCCATATTGAAAGCGGGCGTACCGGAGGTACAAACGCCATGCGTGCCGCCGGTTTCTGGGCTGGTCTCGCCACCGCCATATTGGACATTACCAAAAATGCACTCACTGTCTATCTTGCCAGACAGGTCGCACCGCAATCTCCGTGGTTGCACGTCCTGGCGCCTATCGCAGCCGTCATCGGGCACAACTACTCTGTCTATCTGGCAGAACGCAATGAGTATGGCAAATTTCGACTGCGTGGTGGTGCCGGCGGGGCGCCAGCGGCTGGCGGGGCTATGGGATTGTGGTGGCCGAGCCTCTTCATCATTGTTCCAATGGGGTTCGTGCTCCTCTTTGGCGTAGGTTACGCATCTGTAGCAACGATGAGCATCGGAATAATTTCCATTGTCATTTTCTCCATTCGAGCATCTTTAGGGCTTTCCCCCTGGACGTATGCCTGGTATGGCTTCCTCGTGGAAATCCTGTTACTATGGGCATTACGGCCAAACATCCAACGGCTGATGAATGGCACCGAAAGGCTGGTCGGCTGGCGCGCCAAACGCCGCAAACAAAAGGAACAACAAGCCAACAAAAACATCTAAACCCGTGCTCAAAAAAAGCCATGGGGCAAGAGAAAGTGCTTCCTCCTACCCCATGGCAAAAACAGATGGGGAAAGAAAATACCCTCAAATTTCCTTGATCAAAAGATCACCTACATATTACCATTCATTTTCGTAGCCAGATTCTGCCGGTAATTCACCAAATTTTTGTTTATAAAGTGCCTTCAAGTTACGGTAATGTAGCGCTGAAGCCATGCCACGCAGCAAAATACGACTCTTGCCCGCTTTTTCAATCGTCACTTCTGCCAGGTAGTCCCACGGATATTCATATTTATGCGACTCTTCAACGGCGGCATCAATATAATCTAGATAGTCTAGATTCGATTTGATTGACGCCTCCACTTCCCCGCGCAAAATGACATCGCCATGCCCCTGTACGGCATTTTCCAACGTCATTTCTCCAATGCGTTTCAAAGAACGACGCAAAACCGGCAAGCTACCATCTACGATATAAGGCAATGGCATCAAGGCATCACCGGTAAACAAAACCCGATCTTCCGTCACTAATACTCCAATGCCATCCCGGCTATGCCCCGGTAGATGAAACAAGCGCAGCGTTTTCTTGCCCACTCGAAAAGAAAACACCCCGTCTCGGAAAGTAAGATGAGGCAAAACTAATTTTACTTTCCGAAAGTCCGGTTCTTTTTGGGCAGCCTCATCCAGGGATGGCTGTCCCCGTGTTATTAACAACTCCCGACAAAAATCGTGGGCAATCACCATCGCCCCCGGGAAAAAACAGTTTCCCCAGGAGTGGTCAGCGTGATAATGGGTGTTAATCACATAACGAACCGGCATTCCCAATTGCTGCTCGGCAAAATCTCGCATTTGCAGCGTTTCATCTGGCGTCGGCAGGGTATCAATTGCCACAGCCCATTTGTTACCGGCCACAATGCCAGCCGTCACCTGGGCATAGGTTTCGCTCTGAAAAAAATAGATATCTTCTGCAATACGTTCTCGTTGCACAAACATAGAGTTCCTCCGCTAAACAATTGCGGGATTTATAGCATCAAAGGGTGGCTCGTCACCCATCCTGAAATTGTAGGGGAAGGATAGCACAAAGCGGGTAGCAAAGTCAAGTTTTTTTCAAAATCTCACGAGACGTGTTACACTGTAGTGTTTCGTGGACATTTTTATCAAGCGCATTCCCAAGTTTGTCGGATTCTCATCCGTGTCATATAGGCCAGGCTTTCCAACCCATTTTGAAAATCCTATGCGAAACCTGCTGATCTTACTTCCTCTTAGTTTCTTCCTCATTCACCATCCATTCCCTCAACCCCAAGAAACGACACCTACTCCCCCCTTGGTGGTCATAGC
>DAOTZN010000191.1:0-19226 GCA_034434095.1 Anaerolineales bacterium | reverse complement strand
CCCATGGGGTTCGGCGGCAAAACCACCGTGTTAGGCACCAAAATCAAGGGGCTGCACCGCCTGCCGGCCAGTTACTTTGTCACCGTATCCTACATGTGCTGGGCATACCGCCGCCGCCGCATGACCATTGCGGGCGACGAAGTCCGCTACGAATGAACCATAAAACTGGAGCAAAAAACTATGCGTGAAATAACTCTTCCCATCAGTGATGAAACCATCCGCAGTTTGCACGTGGGCGAGGCGGTGCTACTCACCGGCGTGATGATGACCGGGCGCGACGCGGTCCACAAATGGATGATTGACACGTTCATCAAGAAAACCCGCCAACCCGATAAGGATGATGAGCAGGTCTACGAGGCCATCAAGCCGCTGCTAAATGGCGGGGTCATCTATCATTGCGGCCCGGTTGTGGCCGGTGTAGACACTGGCGAGTATCGTTTCGTGGCGGCCGGCCCAACGACCAGCATTCGCGAGGAACCCTACCAGGGCGACGTGATGCGGCACTTCAACCTGAAAGGCGTCATCGGCAAAGGCGGCATGGGACCCAAAACCCTGCAAGCCTGCCAGGAGGTTCCCGCGGTGTACTTCCATGCCGTCGGCGGTGCAGCTACGCTGATCGCTCAATCTGTCAAACGTGTGCTGGGCGTGCACAAACTCTCATTTGGGGTACCGGAAGCCATGTGGGTCATCGAGGTCGAAAAATTCCCCGTCGTCGTGACCATGGACGCCCACGGGAACAGCCTGCACCAGCAAATTGAGGCACAGTCCCACCAGGTGCTACAAAAAATAATTGGATAAACGCCCCAAGAAGAGCGGAAAACGTGGCCTTGCGCCCCCTTCCGTAAGTTGAACACCGGGCGGCGTTTCCAAATGTCACTCCCCCCCGCTGCCAGGGCGAGAAGCAATCTCAGGGGACACAGTAAATCAAAAAAACTGCCGTCTGCATCTTCGAGATACAGACGGCAGTTGAAATTTAAACGGTGCTCAGACTTCCTCAAAGTGAGAAATTTCTCCGTTGTAAATTCCATTAGCCCACCGCAAACCGATTCAGCCTGCTCGCCAAAGGTGGGTAAAGATAAATCCGCGCTCATTCTTCGTCTAACTCCTCTAACAACGCGATATCCCGTTCCAGGCTGCGACGGCGCATTGTCAGGCTCGCCAGATAGCCAAAGAGTACAACAAAAATAACGACATATCCACCAATCATGTAAGCGGTGGTTTCAGCGGGACCTTCCATTTGAGCCAGAATGTGTAACCAAATCATGAGATGACATCTCCTTTTAGCGCGCCACTTTGAGACGCAATTGTTCGACTTTCTGCATCAGGTTGCCCAACCGCACACGGTGCCACAATACATCCACAAAATACACCGAGAAGGTGAACACACTAAACAGTAGGGTTTGCAGCATCTTAGGGCTCATATCAAATTGCCCCTCGGCACCGGAGCCGCCACCGCCAATCACCACCGGGTGAATGGTGCGCAGCAGGCGGATAGAGAAGAAGGTCAGCGGCACACTGACAAAGCCCAGCAAGACATACACCGCCCCAAAACGCGCCCGACGCTCGGGGGCTTCGATACCGGCGCGCAACATCAGGTACGCGGCGTACACCAGTTCCAAAATGGCAGCCGTAGTCAGGCGCGGGTCCCATGTCCACCAGGCATTCCAGGCCGGACGTGCCCAGATGGAGCCGGTCACAATAGCCACAAAGAAAAACACCAGGCTGACTTCCACCGCGGCGACCTCAACCACATCCCATTTGAGGTTACCGGTGCGCAGGTAAAGCAAGCCCGCCACCGCGGCAACGATGAAGCCCAGCATTCCGACCCAGGCATGTGCTACGTGGAAGTAGAAGACACGTTGGACATTGCCCATTACGGCTTCCATGGGGACATAGAAAAACACCAACGCCGTTGCGATGACAATCAGTATCGCGCTGGCAATATCTAAAAATTTAAGAGCAGGTTTTTTTTGTTCCACAGAATTACTCCTCGACAACGTAGTCGAAAACCATGAAAGCGATGGCTACGAAAATGACATCGTATACCAGCAACAAATTGAACCAGGGCGCGATATCTCCCCATGGAGAGGCCTCCAGAAAACCGGCGCTGGCTTTGACCGCGGCAATCAAAATCGGTATCACCAGCGGGAAGAGCAAAATGGGCAACAGCATATCGCGGGTACGCGTTTGTACCGACATAGTCGAAAGCAGCGTACCAACAGCCACATAGCCCACCGAACCCATCAGGATAATCATAATCAACCCTGGGTTGAACAAGTTCACGTTGTACAACACACTGTAAATCGGCAACATGATGGCTTCAATCACCAACATGAAGGCCAGATTCCCGAGGGCCTTCCCGAAGTAGATGGCGCTGCGGTCCACAGGAGCCAGCAAGAGACCATCCAGACAACCGCGGTCTTTCTCGGTCGCCATAGAGCGGTTCAACCCCAGGGTGCCCGCGAACGCAAAGGTGGCCCACAAGACCCCGGAGGTCACCTCCCGCCGGATGGCCGGCTTGAGATCCAGCGCAAAGTTGAAAATCAGGATAACCAACAGGGCAAAGACCAGCATGGCCGAGAGCAATTCTCGACTGCGCAACTCGGCGGAAAGGTCTTTCCACAAAATCGCCAGCATGGTACTTCCCAGGGAGGGATGTACTTCGGCTTCTGCAGAGGGAAGCGTGTTCATATCGTCAACTCCCGAACAGCGGACTTTTGCCCAATGGATTGTCGATAAAAGCGCAGTAGAGCATCCGGACCAATCTCATCACGGCTGGCAGAAGCCACAATTTTACCTCCCGAAAGCACATCAAAACGCGAAGCCAGGTCGCCAATGCGCGCCAGGTCGTGCGAGGTCATCACCACGGTACGGCCGCGGGCAGCCACATTGCGTAAGACATCATCCAACATGGCACAGGCCTCTTGGTCGAGGCCGGTGTGCGGTTCGTCAAGGAGCATCACATCCGGATCGTGCAAGACGGCACGACCAATCGCCAGGCGCTGCTGCATACCCCGCGAGAAGGTGCGCACCAGGTCTCTACGGCGGGATGCCAGGCCAACCATTTCCAACACCTCATCAATGCGTGCCTCGAGATTGCGCACACCATACATGCGCGCATAGAAGCGCAAGTTTTCTTCGGCGGTCAGATCGGCGTACAACAGCGGTTGGTGAGAAACCACCCCTAACCGTCGGCGGACGGCCGAAGCCTGCGCCGGAAGCGCATAGCCGGAAATGGTCACTTGCCCCAACGTGGGACGCGAAAGGGAGGTCAGGATACGCAAAAAGGTGGTCTTGCCGGCCCCATTGGGGCCGAGTAAAGCCACAAATTCTCCGCGCGCCACCTGAAAATCCAGGCCGCGTAGCACCACCTTGGGGCCAAAGCGTTTGACCAATTTCTTAACCTGAATCACGGCTGGCCCTCATCCAACAAATCCTTCAAATGCTCCTTGAGCGCCGCACGACGAGTACGGTAAGCGGCCTCGGGCAGGTTGCCTTCTTGGTATAAGTCATCCAAAGCGATAATGGCATCCATCACGGTTTGCGGATCGTCCATTTCGCTCAGGTCATCTGCCGATTCTTCGTCTTCTTCCTGCTCGCGGGTCTGACGGTAGAACCAGATACCCGCCCCAATCAACACCACGCCAAAGGCACCCAGGCCGATTGCCAGGCTGCTATTGGAGCCGCTGGCGAGGGAAATACCGCTTCCTCCACTGGCCTTGCCACTAACCGTGACCTCAAACGTACTACCAGCGCTCAGGCCCTTGCCGGTATAGGTGCGATAGGTGACACCCTGTACATCTCGGGTGCCGCCATCTTCCAGGCCATCGCCTTTGAGGTTAACACCCTCCGGTACCATGAACAACATGGCATCCACTTTGAGGGGGTATGACTGGCGGAAGGTGATTTTTTTGCTATACGGCAGCGTGGTGGCATACAACACCTGATACTGTCCCTGGCTAGGGCGCACCGTCAGCGTATCCATAAAGCCATCAGCCGTTGGCAAATAGCGACCGCCCAGCACGCCATCCTGGAATTGCGGCTCACTGGCACCTTCAGGCAAAGTGAAAGGCACCACGCCGCCCCCCGGCTCTGAGGGAACAAGCGCCTGGTTGCTGTTGTTGGAAATGACATACAGTTCTACGACTTGCAACACGTCCGGCTGACTAAAGTCAAAGAAAATGTGCAGACGGTCTACCGAAAGCACGGAGGGGTCATGGGTAGGTTCAAAGATGGTGATGGGAAGTTCCACCACATCACTGCCTTCCTGAAAAGCGCCAATGTCGGAACCATAGGTCGCACCGGCATACGAAACGGTAGTCACAAACAGACGTTCGGGGAGTATTTCGAGATCTTCAAAGGCATAGGCGCCGTTTTCATCCAGGCTGACCGTTTTGGTGAAGACCGGGGACATATTTTCGATGGCATACAACGTGACGGTCAACCCGGCAGGGACATCGGAGACATCGGCGCTGCCATTGGTGACCGTGCCACGTACCACCCCCAAGGGGAATTCCGGCGTAGGAGAGGCGGTGGTACTGGTCAACGTACCGCTGACGGTCACCGCCGGGGTAGCCTGTGGTTCTGCCGCAAGCGCCCCATTGCCGGCAAAGGGCAGGGTACGCAGGTAACCGGTCAAAGCCCAAATATCATCCTGGCTGAGTTTGTCGCCAAAAGCGGGCATATCTCCCGCCCCATTGCTAATGGCGGCCGCCATGTCTTCTGCCGAAAGTTGCGCCATAAAGGCTTGATTGGTGAAGACAGCCACATCGCTCAATTGGGCAGCGTCTGGGCCGTCTCCATTACCGCTTTCGCCATGACAGCGGGTACAATTTTCGGCAAATAGCGTTTCGCCGCGTGTCAAGGTATCTGCGGGGGTGCTAAGTGTGAAGGCGTAAGCCACCACGTCCCAGCGTTCGCCATCCGACAAACTGGCAAAAGGCGGCATGAATTTATCAATGCGCCCATTGGTGACGACGGCGTACCATTCGGCAGGGGTGAACTGACGGGCAAAGTCCGCCTGCCCTAGGGGTGCGGGGGGATTGGGTAATTGAGCGGCCTGAGGGCCATCCCCCTGCCCTTGCGAGCCATGACAGGGAAGACACTTTTCTTCGTAAATGGCTTTGCCATTGGCGGGATCAGGCGCCACTAACGGGTACATTGGTCCGGCGTTCTGCGGCGCTGTGGGCTGCACGGTGACCACGGCTTGTACCTCAGCCCCTGGCGGCGGGGTAATATCTGCAGCCATAGAAAAACTACATGCCGAGAGAAATCCGACAGCAGTCAATAAAACCAGGGTAAGCAATACAACACGGGAAAATTTCATAAATACACCTTGCTCTTAGCCATTAACAGGGGTGCCACACTTGGGACAAAATTTATCGCTACGCTGTAAAGGTGCACCACACTGAGTACAAAAGCCGGCCGCTTTTTCGCTACGGGCACGTCGTCGGGCAGCAATGGCGGCTTCCAGTGGATCGTTGGCATCCTCTCCTTTAATGGCGCGTCGCCGGGCAGCAATAGCGGCTTCCAGACGGTCTTCGGCACTGACAGTTTTCTGGCCTTGCGCGGGTTGCAACGCATCCAAACGGCGCAAAATTTCTGCGCCCCGCAGTAACAAGGCCTGCCGCTGTTGGGGATACTCTTCTTCCGGGATTTTCTGCAACGCATAGTCGAAATCCAGTTCTTGCAGGGCACGCAAGATGCCTTCGCGCTCGGCCAGCAAGGATGAAACTTCATGCTCATCAGAGGTCACCACACGAGAATCACGCGTGATAAAGGGGCGCATGACAAACAGTGCCACAAGAACCAGTAATGCCAGGATAAGAAAAATTGAACCGATATCCATGAATATGCCTCGCTATTTCTGCAGTAACGGCTCAATAATCGCCTTGATTTGTTGCGCCGAGGAGAAGGGGCCAATCTGCGCATAGGCCAGATTGCCATCCTGATCAATGAAGTAGGTTTCGGGAACCCCGCGAATGCGAAATTCTTGGGAAATGCGCGTACCCAGATCGGGGCCGTTAGGGTAAGTGATATCGAATTTGGCCAGATAACCTTTGGCTTCCGGTTCGGTGTCTACGTAGTTGGCTCCCAAGAAGATAACCTCGCCGGAATCCTGGTACTGGCGCCAGACACTTTCTAAATCGGCGGCTTCTCGCTCGCAAGGTTTACACCACGAAGCCCAAAAATTGAGCACCACCACTTTGCCGCGCAGTTCGGAAAGGCGGATTTGCTGCCCCTCGAAGGTCGTCAAAGTGAAATCGGGCACAGGATCACCAATGGCGATGGGGCCTTGTTGCGTGCGGCGCAGCATCAAAGCCATCAGCACCAGCAGCACCAGTACGGCTAGAAAGGCTAATCCCCATCCCAAAGTCAGGCGTTGTTGTCCTTGAGATGCTTCCGTTTCTGCAGCATCTATCGTTGAAGGGGTCAAGTTTTGTTCAGGCATTTTTTATTCCGCATTTCGCATTTTGCATTTCGCTTTTTGCATTCTGCATTTCATTTCATAAGGTTAACGCTTTTTCAATTCTTCTTCTAAACGGCGCACGTATTCATCATCCACTTCAGGTACCGGCGGGGAGGCTTGTTCCGCTTCGGGAGTGCTCCAGGCTCGAAAGGCCTGAAAGAGGATGAAAATACCGGCAAGGATGAAAATCGGCGGCAGAACGTAAACCAACCAGTTCAGACCACGGCGCGGCGGTTCGGCCAATACCCGGTCGCCGTATTGTTCGGCAAAATAGGCCTTGATTTCATCCGCCGTGTAGCCCTGAGATAGTTTCTCTCGAATCAAATCACGCCACTGGGCACAGGCTGTCGTACCACACACATCCAAGGGGATATTTTCACATACCGGGCAATACAACTGACCGGCCACGGCATTGACTTCGTCATCGGTAGGTGTGTGCGGCGTGCCACTCTGTGCCTGCGCCGTGACCACACCAAAAGTCAGGGCAATGAGTAGTATGGGCAAAATCCAAAACCAACGTTTCACAGTTCAATCTCCTGTAGCATGTGCCCCACTAGACTGCCAGACCGTCACAGCAACCGCTTCGGTTTCTCTTTCTGGCCAGGCTGCCACCAACGTTCCCAGGATGAAGACCAGGCCACCAAGCCAAACCCAGTTAACGAGCGGGTTATGGAAGACCTTGAAGGTCGCGCCTTCGGCAGTCACCGGCATCCAGTCCACCAGCAGGACGTAAAAGTCATCTTCCCAGGTGCTGCGCACGCCGGGAATGGTCATCGGTTGCTGAAAGTCGTAGAAAAAGTCGCGGCGGGGGTGTAATTCGCCTACATATTCACCGTCTTTGTACACACTCACCACCGCGCGGGCGACATTACGATTATCAGGGGTATCGAAAATCGCCAGCGAGTCGTATTTCATGGTATACGCGCCCAGGGTGATTTCGCCACCCTGCGGGATGGTGCGCTGGGTCTCGGTTTGGAAAACTTCAATGCCGATGATGCCAATAGACATCAGCACCACGCCCAGGTGGATGAGATAACCACCATAACGCCGCCGATTACGCCCGGCCAGTTTCCACAGCGCCATCGGCAAGGGTTCCGCGTGCCGACGGCTGCGCGCCTGTGCACCGCGCCAAAACTCGTACAGGGTGACCACTGCGACAAAGGCCGCCAGCCAGAACGTTAGCAAAGCCGCCCACAGGCGAATCCCCCCCACAAAGGCCAGGATGGGCGCCAACAGAGAGACGGCAAAGGGCTTCCACATCGCGCGTCCCAGCGTTTTAGCCGTCGAATGTCGCCAGGCTGAAAGCGGTGCAACCCCCATCAGGAGAAGCATAACTGCAAACAAGGGTGCGGTGGCACGCTCATAGAACGGCGGGCCGACGGTCACTTTTTGGCCGGTCACCAGTTCCGAAACCAGCGGGAAAATGACACCCCAAAAGCAGATGACCAGAATGCCCATAAAAACCACGTTGTTGAGCATGAACAGGGCTTCCCGCGAGAGGAAGGAGGTCATCTGATTATTGGCCTTCAGGCTATTCCAGCGCCAAAAGAGCAGGCTCATGGAAGTCAGGAAGGTCAGGCCAATGAAGATGAAGAAGGACGGGCCAATCGCACTTTGGGCAAAGGCATGTACGGAAGAAAGCACCCCGGAACGCGTTAGGAAGGTGCCAAAGATGACCAGCGCGTAAGTGGTAATGATGAGAATCATGTTCCAGTGCTTCAACATGCCGCGCTTTTCTTGAATCATCACCGAATGCACAAAGGCAGTACCGGAAAGCCAGGGCATGAAGGCCGCGATTTCCACCGGGTCCCAGCCCCAATAGCCACCCCAGCCAAGGACATCATAAGCCCAACGACCACCCAGAATCAACCCCAGGGAGAGGAAAAGCCAGGCCCACAGCGCCCAGCGGCGCGTCAGACGAATCCAGCGGTCGTCGGTGCGGCCGGTAATCAAGGCGGCAATGGCAAAGGCATAAGGAATAACGAAGGACACAAAGCCTAAGTACAGCATCGGCGGGTGAATAATCATGCCGGGATGCCGCAGCAAGGGGTTCAAGCCATTGCCATCCCGCGGCGTGAAGAGCGTGGCGTCTTGGGGTGCAAACATGTGCGGCTCCACCTGTCCAGAGGGCAAAGCCCACAAACGGGTGAAGGGGTTTTCAAAAGTGAGGATGAGAAACAGGAAAAATCCTAAGGTGACCATCCCGACCACAATGACCCAGGGCAGGAATTCTCGGTCGCGGTCCCACTTGCGCAGGGTCACTGCGGAGGTGAAGGCCGACATCAACCAGGCCCAAAAAAGCAGAGACCCGGCTTGCCCTCCCCACCAGGCCGTGGCTTTGAGGTAGGCGGGCATGGCACGGCTGGTGACTTCGGTCACGAAGGCCACTTCAAAGTGGCCTGTCACCAACTGGATAACCAGCGACAACGCGGCCAGCGACAGCAGAGGGAAAGTCAACAGCATGGCGTTTCGGGCACTATCCACCCACACGGCTTGCTTGCGTTGAGCGCCATACACCGCAGTGCCGATGCTATAGAGGCAAAGTAAGGCTGTGATAAACACAGCCCCATAGCCAAGGTTTACTAACATGCGTTTTTACTCCTTGGGATACCGGTTTTATTGGTTAGTCTGTTGCGGAATGGCTTCCTCGTATTTGGTTGGGCATTTGAGCAGCAGTTCTTCAGCATAGAAAATGCCATCTTCGCCCAGTTTACCGGTCATGATGGCTTGCGCTTCATTGCGTAGCAAGTCAGGCTTGACATCGTTATACACCACTTGGACGCGCGGACGGTTCGGGTCGATGACGGCTTGATGTAGCACAGCAGCCAACCCACCCTGGGCTTCAATTTCGGCATTGTCGCCGGGCACGCTGGCAACTTCAAAAGTCAGGGTAAGGGTTTGCGGGTCATACTGGATAGTATCGCCAATCACCGCACCCGAAATGCGCAAATCACGGCCCACAACTTCGCTACCGCGTTGCAGCATTTCATCTACGGTGAGAAAGTATTGGGCGCTGGCTTGCGTGGAAGACACAATCAGATAGACAATCGCAGCCACAATCAAAATACCGCCAACGATAAATTTGGAACGGTTTGCTTTGTTTTCCATAAAAACCTCCGTAACAGAAACTCCTTTGGGTTGATGGGGTGAGCATTTGCAAATAGATGGTTGCAAACCCAGGTGACAGGGTATGGCCTGAAAATGAAAATTTGCTGAGCATCTCTGCTGTTTACAGAGAAACCCATGGGGTTTATTGTGACATACAAAAATTAATGTATCCTAAAAATCGGGCAAGCCTGAGATGTTAGATGACAGAAAAGAATAAACGGCGGAAATTTGTCACATTTTGAGCGTATTTGTTGATGACCGATAACATCAAAAGCGGCCTCCTTTCTCAGGAGGCCGCTTAAGGCACCCCATCCTGATGACATTGGATTGCTAATCACGACGCAGCGGTGCGCCACAAGCACGACAGAAGCGATCTCCCTTATCGGCGCGTTTACCACATTGCGGGCAATATATCGCCCCTTCTGTATACCCAGAACCAACCTTAGCGTTGGATTTGGCTGCTCGCTTATGTTTTCGTTTTTTAGGTTCCTCAGAGGGTTGGTTGCCGCGCCAGTACCACACACCACCGCCAATAATCAACAATACCCCTAACGCACCCAACACCCAGGGCAAGATATCTGTCCAGACAAAGGCAGGGCTTACCTGCTGGGTGCTGTCAGATGGCACAACCTGTATCCCTTCTACGCTCAAGGCGTCATCGGATTTTTGATAACTGACCTGCAATTCAAAGGTTTCGCCGGCTTTTACAGAGTCAAAGGAAGCGACATAGTAGGTCAAACCATCTTGAGGGTTCGTCTGCGGCTGCCCAAGTGCCGGGGTCAATTGCATGCCACTGGCAGTGCGCGGCTGTTGTACCTGCAAAATTAACGTATCCACCGGGTAATCCCCCGCCCAACGATACGTGATGCTGCGTTGATCACCATTCACCGTCATACCAGGATCGTAATATTCGATTTGCACATACGGCATGCTGGCCGAGAACTGGACGTACACCCACTGCGCATCCTGCCGGGTGGTGTACTGCAAGTTGAAGAGGGTATCTCCCGCGGTCTGGGTTTCGGCCACGGCATGGGGTTGCCCGGCCGCGGCCGGAATGCGCACCGTAAGCGAGGCGGGCAGTTGCACATCGGCGGATAAGTCAATGCGGTAAATGACCAAAGTCTGCCGGGGTTTATCATATTCCGGCCACAAGTCTACTTCCAGCGTGCCGAAACGTATCTCATCCTGCGCATGTACGGCCTGCCAGGGAGCACTTAGCAGGGTAAACGCTATCAGGATGACCATAAAAAACTTCGTGCTATATCTCATGGGGGCTAAGTACCTCCGCTATAAAATAGAATGGCTGATTTATGCTCTTCAGATGCACCACCCAGACGCCTTGACGAACAGAGGGTGCAGTCTTGCTCGCAATTGTACCGCGAGATGTACCCTCACTTTATGAAAAAACACTCATCCTATCGGCAAAGCGCCGGGCGCGCCGACCCCCAGGTCGGCAGGTGCAACCCCAAAACCTTAACCCAAAGTCGCCAAGACGCAAAGGCTTTTCTGAAAGGCCCGGCTTTGGTACCAAATTTCTTTCCCCCCTGGTAAGCAAGGGGACTGCTTTGTCGCCGCAAAGCGGCTCCCCGCTGTGACATTTAGTTATGGCTGGAATCTACGCATGGATGGGGAGCGGTACGTTGCAAGCGTCCTACGTCCAATGGGAACAGGCTGAAAGCCTATCCCACATATTTGGCGTGCCCAATGAACCATCCCCCAAAATTCAACGCAAAAAAATAGCAAACGTAACTGTTCAATCCGTCAGTGCGGCGCGCAGACGGCGCGTCAGGGCGATGAAATCGGGATGGTAGCGCATTTCCTGATTGCGTGGACGCGGCAAGGGAACTTCCACATCCAGCCGCAGGCGCGCCGGACGCGCCGAGAGCACCAGCACCCGGTCGGCCAGCAGTACCGCCTCGGAGATGGAATGCGTGACCATCAACACCGTGGTACGACGTGCCTCCCACAAGCGCAATAATTCGGCTGCCATACGTTCACGCGTCAAGGCATCCAGCGCGCCAAAGGGCTCATCCAACAACAACACTTGCGGCTCGGTAATCAACGCCCGCGCCAGCGCCACGCGTTGCGCCATCCCACCGGAGAGATCGCGCGGCAGGCTATCCGCAAAGGGAGCCAACCCCACCAACTCAAGGACAGCCTCCACCTGTTTTTGCGCCTGGGCTTCCGTCTGAGCATGAACTTCAAGCGGCAAACGCACGTTTTCACGTACACTACGCCACGGCATCAACGTGGGCTGCTGAAACACCAACCCGATTTCCGGCCGGGGACCGCGAACCAACGTCCCATCCAGGCGAATTTCACCGCTCACCGGCTGCGCCAGGCCGGCCAGCAGACGCAGCAGCGTGCTCTTGCCACAACCCGAAGGTCCCAGCACACACACGAACTGCCGCGCCGGTACATGAAAGGTAATCCCCGCAAGGACGGGGAATTTTCCCTGCGGGGTATCGTAGTGCATCGTCAATTGCCGAACAGAAAGCATGGATTTTACCTGTGGAGCCGCACCTATTTTTGCACTTCAATGCCTGCGTCTTGACACAAAGTGCACATCGTAGGCTTGCGAGAGGTCGAGCGGGGCGCTCAACATGCCCATCTCCAGCAATACTTGCTGCATATTCTCCCAGGCCGGCGGATCAATGCGCCCCAACGGATCGGCGCGCCAGGCCTCCATTGAGACGCGTAACACCTCGCGCTGCACGCTTTCATCGGCCTGCGCCAGCGTTTCCACGTACTGCTTGCTGATTTCGTAGGCCTCATCGGGATACCTCAGCGTGTATTTCAGCCCCCGCAACACCGCCCTGACCATACTTTGCACCAAGGCCGGATTTTCGGCGATGGTCTGCTCGTTGGTCACCAGGCCATTAGAAGCCAGTGAAACGTAATCCGCTACCGGTAGGACGGTGATATCGTAGCCCTGTGAAGCCAGTTGCACCGGCTCGTTGTTGATGTAACCGGCCACCACATCCTGCTGCCCGGCAGAAAAGGCCGCCACCTGATTGAAACCAATCGCTTCCAGGGTCACATCGCTTTCTTGCAAACCGGCCTGCGCCAGCAACGCCCGCACCCCCACATACGTGGCGCCAAACAAGCCCGGCAGGCCGATGGTATGCCCCTTCAAATCGGCCGGCGCGGCGATGCCCGTATCGGCACGCGCCACCACCGCAATCGGGTACTGCTGATACCAGGAAGCCACGTACACTGCCGGCAACCCTTGGGCGCGCGCCAGGAGCACTTGTTCACCAGAAGCCAGCGTAAAGGGGATTTCGCCACTGCCGACCAGCGCCATGCCGTCGGTCTCAAAACTGTAATCGAACGTCACCGCCAGGCCTTCGTCGCGGAAGAAACCTTTGGCGTCGGCTACGTAGAAGGGCGCGAACTGTACGTCTGGGATATACCCCATGGGCAAGCGGATAGGGATCAGACGCCCTTCAGAGGGGGTGCCATTCTCTGGGGTGGGCGCGCCACCCAAGGGGGCGTCCGTTCCCCCGCATCCCCCCAGGGTCAGTGTCACCATCAAGAGCAAGAGAAACCCCATGAGTTTAAGTCGTTTCATCGGATCATTTTCCTTTCAATGAGTTTTTCATAAGGTATCCATGCTTTCATGCGCGGCGCAGCAAATGCCGCTCCAGGAGCAGCACCGAACCGTAGAGCGTCAGCGCCAGGGCAATCAAGGTACCGACGGCAACAAAGACCAGGGCCGTATCGTACTGGCCGCGCCCCAGGTTGATGAGAAACCCCAGCCCGCGGTCGGCCCCCATGAACTCGCCGACCACCGCCCCGATAACCGAAAGGGTTGCCCCCACTCGCAGCCCGCCGAAGAGCACGGGCAGCGCGGCCGGTAATTCCAGCAGGCGGAAGGTCTGCCAACGGGTGGCCCGCAGAGAGCGCATCAGGTCGCGCAGTTCCGTCGGGACGCTGCGCACACCGACGATGGTGTTGACCAGCACCGGGAAGAAGACGATCAGGGCGCAAATCAACACCTTGGAGAGCACGCCCGGCCCCAACCAGATGACCAGCAATGGGGCAATGGCCACCATCGGCGTCGCCTGGCTGGCCACCAGGTAGGGGGAAAGCAGGCGCTCCAGGTGCGGCGATTTGGCCAACACGTAGCCCAGCCCAAGGGCTGCCACGACCCCCAGCGTCAGCCCGGACAGGATTTCGCTCAACGTGACCAGCGTATGGCGCACCAGCGAGCCATCGCCCAGCAGGGTGAACAGGCGCGCGGCCACCCGTCCCGGCGCGGGCAGGATGAAGGCCGGTAGAGCGCTCCAATTTACTGTCAGGTGCCATAGCAGCAGCCCGGCAAGCAAGGAAAGCGGCAGGAAGAACCAGGTTTGGGGTTGTCGGTAGGGTGTGATGTGTTTCATCAATGGCCTTGTGGTACGAAATCAGTTCAAAACAACTGCCCCGAAGGGCTTCTTCGGGGCAGGGGAATACACAACACGCGCGCCACCCTACTAAAAAGCCCCGAAAACCAATGGTTTCCGGGGTCGGGTGTGCACATACATGAGACGCACCGCGTGGACACGTCCTGACAACCTTCTCTCATCCGGACTGTAACCGTCGGCACCGGAATTGCACCGGTTCCTGCGCCGAAGCGCTCGCGGGCTTTCACCGCCGGTAAGGACTTTCACCTTGCCCCGAAGGTTTAAAAATATGCAATTGTGAGGCAAATTGCGCATTTAAAGCACAAATTTCAACGCCAAGCGGTTGCATTATAGCCGGGAGAGCGCGGCGCGTCAATGCCAAAATGTCCCATAGGATTTGACATTTGTCATAAGTAACGTATAATCATGATTGTGAAGGGTATCCGTAGGGTAAACGTATAGTTTTCGACGCTTACCCCTGCTCATGAGCAAGGAGGTGAGAATCCACATAGGAGTTGATATTTAATTTTCCCCCACTGTACGTCGGACAACGTATACTGTCATCCGTGAAAACCCGCCGACATTTCGGCCGGCCCATTTCACATTCGCTCATCTCTATGTACAAGGAAGGAAGAGAGAAACGCTATGAAACATAAAACCCTGTTTACCCTGGTAGGTCTGCTCGTGCTGGTCAGCATGATTCTGGCCGCCTGTGCACCTGCCGCGACGCCTACACCCGAGGCTCCAATGGAAACCGAGGCCCCGATGGAAACCGAGGCCCCAATGGAAACCGAAGCCCCGATGGAAACCGAGGCCCCGATGGAAACCGAAGCCCCGGCGGCTTTCGAGCCGATGTCCGTGGACGCCGGCAATTGTGATTACGGTGGCAAGATTAAAGCCATCAGTGCGGTGGACGAGTACACCGTCAAATTTGAACTTTGCCGCCCCGATCCGGCCTTCCTGGCGAAGGCTGCTTTCACACCTTTCGGCATTCAGCCCAAAGAGTGGATTGAGAAGAATGGCGGCACGGGGGAACTGCTGGAACACCCCATCGGCACCGGCCCCTTCATGTTCGACGCATGGAACCGCGGCGATAGCGTGGTCTTCAAACGCTTCGATAACTACTGGGGCGAGAACAAACCCGCCTTCCAGACACTGGTCTTCCGCTGGAGCACCGAAGGTGCACAGCGCTTGTTGGAACTGCAATCCGGCACGGTGGACATGATTACCAATGTCAGCCCTGACGATTTCGCGACCGTTGAGAGCGACCCCAATCTGTCCCTGCTACCGGTAGACAACCCCAACGTGCTCTACCTGGCAATGACCAACACTTTCAAGCCCTTCGACGACGTGCGCGTTCGCAAAGCCATTGCCATGGGCATTGACCGCCAGCGCATCGTAGATAACTTCTATCCTGAAGGCTCAGAAGTGGCCTCCCACTTTACGCCATGCTCCATCCCCAATGGCTGCGTAGGTGAATCGTGGTATGAGTTCAACCCCGAAGAAGCCCGCAAATTGCTGGCCGATGCCGGTTACCCCGATGGCTTCAAAACCACCATCTACTACCGTGACGTCTTCCGCGTGTACCTGCCCGAACCGGGTACAGTCGCACAGGACCTCCAGGCACAATTGAAAGAAAACCTGGGCATCGATGCCGAGATTCAAGTCATGGAATCGGGCGCCTTCATTGACGCTTCGACCTCCGGCCAATTGGATGGCTTCTACCTGCTGGGTTGGGGCGCCGACTATCCGCATGTGACCAACTTCCTGGACTTCCACTTCAGCAAGTCCAACCCGCAGTTTGGCGATCCCTATCCTGAAATCTACACCGTGCTCGAACAGGCCGCTCAAATCGGCGATCCGGCAGAAGCCGCACCGCTGTACGAACAGGCCAACAACGCCATTCGTGACCTGGTACCGATGGTGCCCATGGTTCACGGGGCGTCTGCCTATGCGGCTTTGAATTCTCTCCAGAGCGCCAATGTGCCACCCTTCGGTGCCCCGCGCTTTGAGTTCATGGATCCCGGCAAAGACACGCTGGTCTTCATGCAGAACGCAGAGCCCATCAGCCTGTACTGCGCCGACGAAACCGACGGCGAGAGTTTGAGCGCTTGCCAGCAAGTCGTCGAACCGCTGTATCGCTATGCAGTGGATTCGGGCGATGTGGTGCCGACCCTGGCGACCGAATGCAAGCCCAACGAAGACTTGACGGTATGGACCTGCACCCTGCGGCAGGGCGTCCAATTCCACGATGGCTCCATGCTGGATGCCAACGACGTGGTGGCTTCCTGGGCGGCCGGTATCGACGCTTCCAGTCCGTATCACACGGGCAACACGGGCGCGTTTGAATACTACGCCTACCTGTGGGATGCCCTCATGAACGCCGAGAAATAACCCTTTCCACCCTCGAGAGACAGGTTGAAACACCTGTCTCTCGCATTTGTAAGCATGGGGAGGGCAAGACAAGGCCTTGTCCTCCCCATGCTTACCCCCATCCATCAGGTCAATATGCCCCAATACATTCTTCGCCGCCTGTTTTCTGCTATCCCTGTTTTGTTCGGCATTTTGCTGGTCACTTTTGTGCTGGCGCGCGCCATCCCCGGTGACCCCTGTAAGGCCATCCTGGGGGAAAAGGCCACCCAGGAAGTTTGCGACCGCTTCATCCAAGAGAACGGCCTGGACAAACCCATTCCGGTACAATTTGGCATCTTCATGGGCAAAATGTTGCAGGGGGATTTTGGCGAATCAATTCGCTTCAGCCGCCCTGTGAGTATCATTTTGATTGAACGCTTGCCGCTTACGCTGGAATTAGGTTTTACAGCGCTCCTCATCGCGGTGGTCATCGGCATTCCGTTAGGCATTATCTCCGCAGTCCGTAGCAACTCCATCGTGGACGTGATGACGATGGTCGGAGCCAACATTGGCGTCTCTATGCCGGTTTACTGGCTAGGGTTGATGCTGGCTTACGTCTTCGCACTCAAGTTGCGCGGCACACCACTTTGGCTGCCCCCCTCCGGCCGCTTGAGTGCCGGTCTTTCTCCGGTGCCATTCTATGAATTTTACGGTTGGCAGGTTGACCCGGAAACGCTGCGCTACCATGTGTTTGAGTTTTTATCCAATTTGTACATCCTAGATGCCCTCCTGACCCGAGATTGGACCGTGCTCAAAGACGCGATTGTGCACCTGATTTTACCGGCGCTGGCCTTGAGCACCATTCCCCTGTCCATTATCGCCCGCATGACACGCTCCTCCATGCTGGAGGTATTAGGACAAGATTACGTGCGCACCGCGCGCGCTAAGGGACTGCACGAGCGCATTGTGATTCTCAAACATGCTTTCCGTAATGCCCTGTTGCCCATTGTGACCATTATTGGCTTGCAAATGGGAACGCTATTTGCCGGCGCCGTACTGACCGAAACCATTTTCGGGCTGGCCGGTGTAGGACGTATGCTCTTTGAGGCCATCACGGCCCGCGACTATCCCATTGTGCAAGCCTTTACCCTGGTCATTGCCATTGGCTACGTGGTTGTCAATTTGCTCACCGACTTATCCTACGCGTTCATTGATCCGCGCATCAAACTGGATTGATTTCTCATGGCTTCTATTCCCTCGCTTTCGACGGAAGATTATCGTAAAAATAGTTTATGGCGGCTGATGCTGCGCCGCATTTTTCGCCAGCGCTCAGCCGTCTTTGGTCTGAGCCTTTTGGGGTTCATGGTTTTCGTGGCGCTGGCAGCCCCCGTCCTGGCGCCCTACGACCCCACCCAGGTATTGATTGGCATTGAAGATGTTAGCAAACGCGAAGCCCCTTGCATTCACCTGCTAGGCTGCCCTGAAGACCGGCCTCAGCACATCATGGGGATTGACGGCAACCTACGCGACCAATTCAGCCGCGTGATTTATGGGTCGCGCGTTTCCCTGTATGTTGGGTTCACCACCATTGGCTTTGCTATCCTGGTTGGCACCGCTCTGGGAGCGGTTGCCGGTTATCTGGGCGGACAGGTAGACAACGTCATCATGCGCATCATGGATGTGTTGCTGGCCTTTCCCTCGCTGCTGCTGGCCATTGCCATCGTAAGCGTGCTAGGACCGGGGTTACAAAACGCGCTGCTGGCGATTGCCATCGTCAACATTCCGGTGTACGCTCGCGTGGTGCGCGCCAGCGTGCTCTCGGTGAAGGAACAGGAGTATATTTCCGCTTCGCGCGCCCTGGGAGGGGGGCATTTTCATATTTTGTTGCAACGGGTTTTGCCCAATTCACTGGCGCCGCTGATTGTGCAAGGTACGCTGGGCATTGCCACCGCCATCCTGGATGCTGCGGCATTGTCCTTCCTGGGGCTTGGCGCTCAGCCACCCACGCCAGAGTGGGGCTCCATGCTCGGCTCGGAGCGCAACCAGGTCTTCACCGCCCCGCACCTGGTTTTTTTCCCCGGCATTGCCATCATGATTACCGTGCTGGCCTTCAACCTGATGGGAGATGGGCTGCGCGATGCGCTCGACCCACGGCTGGTCAACCGTTCTGTAGAGTAACTACACATGTTGTTTACCCGCGCCACTTTTATCGGCATAGACCCCACTGCCGGAAAGCGCCCTTTCACGTATGCGGCGCTGGATGATGAACTGCGTCTGCTGGCGTTAGGCGAGGCCGATTTCAGTGGCGCGGTGGCTTTTGCGCTGGGGCAGCGTGCCGCCTTTGTGGCAATCAGCGCGCCGGCGCGTCCTAATCAGGGGTTGATGCACCTTGAGGAACAGCGCGCCACCCTCGAGCCCCGTCCGCACCCAGGGCGCTGGGAAAATTGTCGGGTAGCGGAGTATCTGCTATATCAGCGCGATATCCGCATTCCCTTGACACCCAACAAGGTAAACGATTGCCCCCGCTGGCAACAAATGGGGATGAAGGTCTTCGAGGCCCTGCTGAGTCAGGGGTATCAGCCCTACCCGGCCGAGGCAGGCGCCGAACGGCAAGTCCTGGAAACCTACCCCCACGCGGTATTCACCCTGCTCCTGGGACATGCGCCCTTCCCCAAAGATTCGCTGGAGGGACGTATTCAGCGCCAATTGGTCCTGCGTGAACAAAAGGTGGCCGTCGCTAACCCGATGCAAGTCTTTGAGGAGATCACCCGTCACAAACTTTTGCAGGGCATACTACCGCTGGAAGCATTGCACACCCCGGCGGAATTGGATGCGCTGGCAGCGGCTTACATGGCATACCTGGCAGCACATCGCCCACAAAGCGTTACTTTGCTAGGGGAAGCCAGCGAAGG
>DAOTZN010000190.1:0-1914 GCA_034434095.1 Anaerolineales bacterium | reverse complement strand
GGGTAGGCTGGCTTCATTATATTAAAGTTTTGCCATTTTGAGGAGGGTATTCGGGTAAAATATCTCCGGTCGTTTTTGCAGTGGAGTCATTTTTTCAACTATGAAATCAGGTCTTGAGAGACCTGGCGTCTGGCGAAAATCAACGGTCAATATCTTGTTGCTAATGTGGGTTTTTGTGGAAAAAAGTGGGTTTTCTGTGGATAACTCCGGTGCAGTGTGGATAACTTTGCCTGTCATGCAGATAAAAACCACGTTCTAATGTGGGATATTTTGGGTTATTGCTGGATACTGTGGGATATTATACTTTGGGAAAACTATGCGACCACGAAGATCTTGTAACGCAATATGCTTCGCGGTATCTCCTTTGGTTGCGGAATAAATTTCGCGTTACGCTTCTCACCACAAAATACCCACCAGAGCAAACAAAAATATGCCTCCAAGAAGCACGCTAACCGTCCATAACACGTAAGCCAGGCGAGCGCTTTCCTCTTTCAGAAACAAAAATTGTCCGCTAATCCAATCTAAAAAGGCAAAAAAAGTGTACAACACCGGCAACAAAATCAGACTGGTGGCCGGGAGGGGAACACGCGGCACCCCTGTAGGGGTGAATCCCAGCGAAACTTGCGAACGCGCACCAATGCCCCATAATGCTAACAACCACAAGACCACAAGAAGCACCGCGGTGAGTAGCCACAAGCCCCGAATGATAGGGTAACGCCAGGCACTACCCAGCCATGCCCCAGGGCTAACGGCATACGTCTCTATCGGTGTGGTAGATCCCAGTTCATTGAGGGCGGCAAAAGTCTCTAAAAAAGCCTGCCGTCGTTGCGGACTGATAACGTAGATGCCTTGGGAACTGCCAATGGCAAGCAGAGAATCTCCTCCAGATGCCAGGTATTCCACCCGGCCCAACGCGGGAGACGTGCGCCAGGTACGCCCCAGCCAGGCACCTGGCCAGCGAATCCGAGGCGACGCCGGGTGGGGGGCCAGGTTCTCAAGTGGCGCAACCCACAGTACATCATACGCCGAAAGACGAATCTCACGCAATCCCCAATGTAGCACCAGACCATCTCGGCTGAGTTGATAATATGCGCCTTGCAGAGAGCGCAGGGTGTATGCCAAGACCAAAAAGAGCAGCACCAGAGCCGCCATCCATGGCAAGCGTCGGCTCAACTGCAACGCCAACGGCCCTTGGGCACTGCGCCATATCTGCCCAAATAAGGCCGTGCCAACCACCAGCAGGGCGATAAAGTGAAACAGCACACCGCGCCGACGAGAGGGGGTAAACGTAAAAACTTCTTGCATGGCCGTATTGTACCGCGCCCATGGCATATACCGTGACTCGCTGTTTCTCGTAATTACCTACCTGACCGGCATAGATCACAAATTTTAGCAAACGGAAGTACCGCCGACCTGCCTGTGCCATGTAATGGTACGAAGTGGTATGGTCGGCCTTGCCAGGCAGAGCCTGGCGATACGTTTGCCGACAAGGCGCTCGTGTTTAGCAACACCTGCGAATGATTTGGAAAACCAGGTAGGCAGTTACAAAGATTTGGTGTAGAGCACAATCATCGGCCTGCCTCTCACCCCACGGGTTTTAGGGGGTAGAAGTTGGCGTAGGGTGCCGCGTGATGGTTGGCGAGGGGGTGAGCGGCGTACCGGTTGGATGGCGGGTAATGGTTGGTGTGGGAGTGTTAGTAGGCAGTGGCGTGGGGCGTGGGGTACGCGTGGGAGTACGTGTTGCCGTTGGCCAGGGGGTGCGGGTAGCCGTTGGGGTGACGGGTGTTGCAGTCGGCCAGGGAGTGCGGGTAGCCGTCGGTGTCACAGGTGTTGCAGTGGGACGCGGTGTCCTCGTCGGGCTGGGTGTTCGCGTGGGGGTGAGGGTACGCGTGGGGGTCGCGGTGGCGCTAGGGG
>DAOTZN010000189.1:0-4939 GCA_034434095.1 Anaerolineales bacterium | reverse complement strand
CTCGCGGGTGTTTGGTCGAGACCCCAAACAAATTTCCTTTCAGGTTTTGACAGGCTCAACCCAACCCTTGACACTGCAAGTAATCGGTATAAGCCGCAAAATCCCACCCGTCCGCTGCACGCTTTGTTAGGTGGCGTTTTGCCTTTCCATTACTCATGGTTGGGAAAGAGGAAATTCTCCGACACAAGTAAATCCAACGGGCGCTTGCGGTTCAGTATAAGCATATTCATCAAAATATAGTGTTACTTTCTTTCCTGCAACGGTTATTTCAAAAGCATCAAGAATTGTGTTGCCAAAGGGAATAGACCCTGCTCTTACATAAGAAATTTCCTCACCGTTTGCGCCTAGCAAATTATCCAAATATGCTCTTTCGCGGGGAGGTCCATCGAAAGCACCCCCACCTACCTTGATTGGATTTTCTTGTGTATATCCATAGGTTTTATCAGTAGATATTGTACAACCATTAGATGTTTGCGACTGTTCAGATGTCGAGAAGGTAATTGAATTAATCAAGCCGCTGAAAACTTTGCTGCCTTCATTTTCCCATCGTTTTTTATCTTGTCCAGTATTGGCAATGCCTAAACCAAATAAAAATTGATTTTCATTAGGCATAATGATGACGGCTTGCCCCTTCAAAGGTGAACCAAACAAAGTCCCTGTAATGTCGTATGCTAAACCATCTACACCATCAACGTTGATAGCATGTGGGTTTTCCTTTTTATATTCTCCATCACCCTTCTCGAATACTGCCGTTATAAACTCATCCAAAATTTCATCTGCTGATAGGTTTTGCGGGTTAGAGGTTGCGCCAAAAATAGAAATGATAATCGTACCCGCTTTGTCAAATACACCGACTTGCGCTCCTTGAACATCAACTTCATAACCAACAGGTGGTCGGAAAGAATATCCACCTTCCGTAACCACTTGGGGTTCACCAAGCGCAAGAGTAGGTTCAACGGTTGGAGTGCTTGTAGGTTTAGGTGTTTTTGTAGGAGTGAGCGTGAATGTTGCAGTGGGTAACGGGGTATTTGTTGGCTCTGGCGTTGCTGTTATCGTAGGCGTTGCTGTTGCCGTAGGCGTTGACTGATGAAGTACACCGCAGGAAGATAGAAATATGGTGAACAAGCAAAACAACACATAAACTTTCTTCATTTGGTTTCCTATTCTGGGGCAGTTTCCCCATAAAAAGATTCTGTGGCATTAGCGAAGCCACCTAACTTTTCTTGCGTCTGTCTCGTCTGGGGGTGGACGGGCTACCACTGTAGGGTGGGGCCTGAATGGCGTAGATGGTGCACAGACGCCGATCCACCAGACGGCTGCGGATGCGTTCGTCCATTTCTTCCAGCGAATTGGCAGTGGTGATTACCGTGGGTAATTCGGCGTTGTAGCGATGGTTGAATAACTGGTACAGTTTTTCGCGCACCCAGGGGGTCATGGCTTGGGTGCCCAGGTCGTCCAGGATGAGCAAGGGGGCGCTGCGCACTTCTTCAAACAGGCGGTCGAAACGCGTGGGAACTTCTGGGTTGAAGGTGGCGCGTAAGTGATCCAGCAAATCGGGCACCACCACGAACAAGGGCGGGTTGCCCAAGCCGGTGCGGTAATTGGCGATGGCGGCTGCCAGATGGGTTTTTCCGCAACCATAAGGCCCCATCAGCACCAACCAGCCTTCTGGGGCTTCGGCAAAGGCCTGGGCGGCCTGAAAGGCCTTGAGCAAACTCTGCTGGGCTTCTTTGGGCAACTTCTCGGCATTGCGGTCGCTGAAGGTGCCAAAGGTTTGCCGCCCGAACAGGTGGAGCGCGGAAAGCATTGAATGCCCCAAGTCGCGGGTTGGGTTGCGATAATCGGGCGCTCTGATTTCCACCTGGGTGACCAAGGCCGGGTCTTGCAGGCGCGAACGGATACGCGGTGCAATCTCTGCCAGGCTCAAATTGGTGGTGATGACGGTAGGCAGGCGGTTGATGTAGCGATAATTGAGAATTTGGAACAGTTTTTCCTGCGCCCAGGGTGTGGCGTTTTGGGTGCCGAAATCGTCCATGACAAGAAGGCGCACGCGGCGGATTTCTTCAAAGCGCTGTTCAAAAGTGGCTTGCGGGTCGTTGTAACTGAAGCGCAGGGTGTCCAGCAAGTCTGGGACGGTGAGGAACAGCGTAGGGATGTTCATCTCCACCGAAAAGTTGGCGATGGCGGCTGCCAGGTGGGTTTTCCCGCAGCCGTAAGGTCCCATCAACAGCAGCCAGCCGTCCTGTGAGGTGGAAAAACGGCGCGCCACGTTGTAGGCGCGTTCCAGGGTGGCGGCTTGCTCGGCGGGGATGCCCACCCGCCCACGCGGCTCAAAGGTCTCGAAGGTCAGGTGTGCTAATTGTTGTAAGTTGCTGAGCGCAAATAAGCGTTCACGCAGGTGGTCGCTGACCTCGCGGCGTCGGCAAACACACAATTGCAGGCGTCCAAATTCGGGGTGACCGACGGGGACATCGGCGCGCACGTAGCCCACGCCGTGGCAGTAGGGACAATTGGGGTCACCGGGCAAATCGTGTTGTGATGCGTCAGTGTTCGATGAGGTCTGCGTAGGGTCCTGAGGTGTATTTGTCGTGCCCAGTCTCTTCAGAATTTCCTCGATATGTTCGCTCATGGCGGCCTTCCTCTTGCCAGCGTTGCAAAATCGCCTCGACATAGCGCCAGCGGCGCACGTTGTTTTCCAGGGCGAGTTGCATGGCTTCGGCAATCCATTCGGTGGGATAAGTTTCTTCGGCTGCGCGCAGGGCATCCGCCAGTAGTGGCGTCAAGGGGCCGAAGTTTTGTTCGTATAGGTCGTAGATGGTCGGGCGCGGCGGCAGAATCTGGATGGGGGTCGCGGCGTCTTTTGAGGGCCGCCAATCCCCTTGCTGGATGGCACGCTGTGCGGCGCGCCCTTTCGGGGTGTTGAGAAAAAACAGGGTTTGGCGCGCCCCCTGAAAGTCCAGGTGGGCAACCAACAGGGTGCCGCGCGCAACCATACGGTCGATGGTGTCTCTGAGGGCGGTGTGCGCTGCTTCTGGTGTTTCCCCCAGGGCTTGCATCAAGATTTCATGGGAGAGAAAGTCCTCCTGCCGCACGTAGCGGAACGCGCCTTCCATACGGTTAAGCATCCATAACACGTACAGCGTAACTTTGAGTTCGTTCAGGTCATCAATTTGGGGCAGGAGTTCCGTAAAAAACGGCTCTGGAATGTTGACGAGGGCGGTCTTGCCCGCCGGAAAGCCGGGGAAAGTCATCCTGAGCACCTCATGTCAAGTTGGAGAGATCGACCTCACGGGTGGCCGCGTTCTCGAATTTGGCCAGTTTGTTACGGAAAACCAGTTCTATGCTGCCTACCGGGCCGTTGCGGTGCTTGGCCACGATGATTTCAGCCACGTTTTGCTTGACGGTCTCTTTGTCGTAGTAATCCGGGCGGTAGATGAACATGACGATGTCGGCGTCTTGCTCTAAACTGCCGGATTCGCGCAAGTCGGAGAGCATGGGGCGCTTGTCGGCGCGCTGCTCCACGGCGCGGGAGAGCTGGGCGGCGGCCAGCACCGGAACGTTGAGTTCACGCGCCAACACCTTGAGGGTGCGCGAAATGTAAGAGACTTCCTGAACGCGGTTTTCATTGCGCGCACCGCTGGTCATCAGTTGCAGGTAGTCGACCACAATTAAATCCAGACCGAATTCCATGTGCAGGCGGCGGCATTTGGTGCGCAATTGCATGGGGGTAATAGCGGGGGTGTCGTCCAGGTAGATTTGCGTTTTGCCAAGGGTTTCGATGGCTTTGTTGAGCAACGGCCATTGGTCGTCTTGCAGTTTTCCCATGCGCAGGCGCTGTGAGTCGATGCCGGTTTCTTGGGCAATCATGCGTTGCACCAGTTGTTCGCTGGACATTTCTAGCGAGAACACGGCCACGTGCTTTTTGTATAACTGGGCTGCGTTTTTGGCTACTGAAAGCATGAAGCCGGTCTTACCCTGGCCGGGGCGACCGGCGATGATGAGCAAATCGGAGGGTTGTAAGCCGCCCAGCAAGCGGTCGAGATCGACGAAGCCGGTGGGGACGCCGTAGATTTCGTCGGGACGTTGCGCCAGCAGGGTAATGCGGTTGTAGTATTCGCGCAATACCTGGTTGATGGGCTGCACGTCGCGGGTCAGTCGGCGCTCGCTGATGCCGAAGATGGCCTTTTCGGCCTCTGTCATCACCTGGTCAACGCCGGTGTCGGTGTGATAGGCCAGTTTGGCGATTTGATTGGCGGCCTCCAACATGCGACGGCGGACGGCGGTTTCTTCCACCGCACGCCCGTAAGCCTCGGCGTGTAGGGAATTGGGCACGCTGCTGATGAGCGAGGTGAGATAAGCCGCACCACCAATTTCATCCAGGTGACCGGTATTCTCTAATTCCTGGGATACGGTTAGCAGGTCAATTTGTTCGTGGCGCTCTTGTAGCCGAACAAAAGCCTCCCAAATCCATTGATGACGATGGATGTAGAAATCTTCGGCGCGCAAAAATTGTGCCACATCGTAAAAGGCTTCGGGGTTGATGAGCACCGAGCCGAGCACGGCCTCTTCGGCTTCTCTGCTGTGGGGCACAATCTGGGTGCTGGATAGGGTGGTTTCAGGAAGAGATTGATCCATTATTGGGTAAAAGGCGATAGGGTACTGGCGTCTGGCGAAAATGGCGGATATCCGAAATAACCGTTCATTCATCCACAGATGAGACTGAAATCCTGCTTCAGTTCGTGAAAGGGGGAAAAGGCTTGCACGAATTGAGCGGGTGGCTTCGCGGCATCGTACCCGTAGCGTAAGCACCCTTTAGGGTTGGCCCCGCTCAACTTGAGTACGATGATGTGTATCTGATCTGAAAATAAACTTCTCATCAGGCTCGTGGCACCAGTTACTAAACGACCTCTGTGTTAGCCGAGTGCTCAGGTTATAGCAC
>DAOTZN010000188.1:0-11419 GCA_034434095.1 Anaerolineales bacterium | reverse complement strand
GTGCAAATAAATCTGGTCACGCCCGGTCAGGGGGTTCGCCAGCCCGTCGCCGGTGATATCCACCGCTGCCACCTGCCCCCAGATACCGGCGGTGCGGTACCAGGTAGGAAAACCGCTTACCGGAGAGCCATCCGTCCGCCAAACGTACAGATTGCGGGTATCTTGTCCAAAGTCGCCACCATTGGCGGCGTTGTTACTTGTACCGGCGATAACCTGAAGCGTATTGCCGGGCAGCACCTTTGCCAGTGCCACGCTGTACACTTCGGCGCGTCCTTGCCCGTAGGTGCTGTTCCAGTCCATCTCGCGCGGCCAGCCGGGCAGCAGGCTGCCGTTGGCGTGCCAAACGAAGACCTTGCCGCGTTGTCCGACCTGGTTGCTCAATCCGCGTGTGCCTACGGCAATTTCCAACATCCCATCGTTGTCAATATCGGCGACTGCTAACGGGCCGTTGATGCGGTCGCCGGAACAGTTTGTGCCGCTCGTGTCCAGGGGGAAACCGGCCACCGGTGAACCGTCGGCATGCCAGGCACGCACACAGCCGCCGTAACCGGCGGTCAAGATTTCCAGTTGCCCATCGCCGTCTAAATCCACCACGGTGGGAGAACCAAAGGCTACCGTACCGATTTTTGTCTTTGGAAAACCGCTTTGCATGGGAATTGCCGCGGAGGAAGCCGCATTGTCATAGGTTGTTGGCATGCACAGTAGGAATCCCACCAGACCGACCACTAAAAAGGGAAATCTCAATATTCGTCTCATATCACACTCGCTACCGGGCAAGAATGCAATGCTTTTTTCTACGTTTAGAAAAATATCAAAAAGTTACGCATAAACATCTTATAACAGGGGGCGTAATCTGCCAATACGTCATTGGTACTATGGAGCGTGTAGCCGTCAGAGCGGGTAGCGGAGCGCCGGCTTGCTATGGGTTCGTCCATAAATGACTTCCAGGTCTTTTTGTTTTTCAGCGTTTAAGAGTTAACGCAAAGACGCGAGATCGCAAAGAAATTGTAACTGCCTACCTGGGTTTCCAAATCCTTCGCAGGTGTTGCTAAACACGAGCGCCTTGTCAGCAAACGTATCGCCAGGCTCTGCCTGGCAAGGCCGACCACACCACTTCGTACCATTACATGGCACAGGTGGCACAGGCAGGTCGGCGGTACTTCAGTTTGCTGAAATTTGTGATCTATGCCGGCCAGGTAGGTAATTACAAGTCTTTAGCGCTAAAGAACCAACCAATCGAGAGTTGTTTATCGGCAGGCGCTTGCCCTCCCCAAAAGCAAAAAGCGCCGGAGCAATGCTCCGGCGCTTTTTTATGCCACTTTGCGCCCCACATCGGGGAAGGCGGCCGCAATTTGCGCTGCCACGTGGGCGTTGTTGAGCAGCAACCCCAGGTTGGCTCGCAGGCTGCGTCCTTCGGTCAACGCCCCTACCCGGTCAAGCAGGAAGGGAGTAACCGCCTGTCCACTAATACCCTGTTGGTGGGCTTCTTGTAGGGCTTGGGCGATAGCGTCCTCCATCAGGCTTTCGGGCAGGGCCACATCTTCAGGGGGCGGCACCACCACCAATACCGCGCTGTGCAACCCCATGGTCCAGTGCGCCTGTGCGATGGCAACCACCTCCTGAGGCGAGTCAGCGCGCACGGAAACGGGTAATCCACTGGAACGGGCGTAAAAGGCCGGGAAATCATCCGTTTGGTAACCCACCACCGGCACACTGTAGGTTTCCAGTCGCTCCAAGGTGGCAGGTAAATCCAAAATAGATTTTGCACCTGCACACACGACAATCATCGGCGTTTCGCCGAGGGCGTGCAAATCGGCGGACTCATCGAAAGGCGCGTCACGATGTACGCCGCCGATACCACCGGTGGCAAAAACGCGGATACCGACCCGGTGCGCGGCCAGCATCGTACCGGCCACCGTTGTGCCACCGCTTTCCTGACGGGCAATCGCGGCGCTAAAATCTCGGCGGCTGATTTTGCGCATGGGTTTGTCGGCAGCCAAGTGCGCCAGGTCGGTGGTTTCCAGGCCAATGCACACCTTGCCTGCTACCACCCCAATGGTGGCGGGAACCGCGCCGCCGGTGCGCACTTCGGCTTCCATATCGGTTGCCAACGTCAGGTTGACGGGGTGTGGCAGGCCATGCGTGACGACCGCGGTCTCAAGCGCAACCAGCGGCTGGCGCAGACGCAACGCACGTTGTACGGCCGGAGAAATCTTAAAAAAGGGAGGAGGATTCATCTAGATCACCAGGTATTCATATAATCTTTCGAGGGATAAATCAGGGCATACTGCCCCACGATGCTGCAAAGCCAAGGCGGCAGCCGAAACGCCCAGGCGCATGGCATCATCGAGCGGGATTTCGTTGAGCAAAGCGACGATCAGGGCAGCCGTCAGGGCATCACCGACACCGGTAGGGTCTACGATGGTTGTCTGCATGGCCGGCAAATAACCACTGCCCTGCGATGTGGCATAGCACACACCATGTTCACCCAGGGTAATGACCGCAATTTTGACACCCGCACCAACCAGGGCGCGGGCGGCTTTCAAGGCCGTGTGGGTATCGTGCTCTTCAAAGGGGATTCCTGAGAGCACCGCGGCTTCACGCGCATTGGGCACCACACAGTACAAATGCTCCAGGTACGGCAAGAGACGGGTGGCAAGGCCACTGGCCGTAGGGTCGGCCAGGACGGGGATACCGGCCTTTCTGGCCAAAGAAAAAGCGGTGCGCAAAGTGTGAGGACGCAGGTTGGCATCCAGGAACAGCATATCGACCTGGGAGAACACGTCAGCGCAGGACTTGAGATACCGCGGGGTAATCGCCTCCAAGACGTGCATGTCATCCAACGCGAAGCGCAGGCTACCGTCTTCATTTAACACGGCCAGGTAAGAACCGGTGGGGGCCTCGGAGATACGCTGAACAAAGCGCGTCTCCACCCCGACTTCCGACAGGTGATGCAGCAACTGCGCGCCAACTTGATCATCGCCCACCGCGCTGAGAAGAGTGGCTTCAACGCCTAGATGCGCTAGGTTTTCGGCTACGTTACGCGCTACGCCACCAAACGAAGAGCGGATATGCGCCTTGGTAGATGACCCTTCTTCCAGCGGGGCGCGCAGCCGTCCAACCACGTCCAGGCCAGCCGCGCCAATAACCACAACGCGTCCTTCTGCCAGGCTGCTTTCCTGATCTTGCTCCATAATCTCTCCTTTCGTGAGGGACAGGGGTTGCGGCTTGGTATAAACTCGCAGGTATGAGATGAGTCGGACTGAAGTCCTGCCTCAGTTCGTGAAAAGGGTAGTGGAGGGCAATGCCCTCCACTACCCTTTGGGATGTTAGCCCAAAGGGATTCCACGAATTGAGCAGGTGGCTTTGCGACATCGTACTCGTAGAGTAAACACCCTTTAAGGTTCGCACCGCTCAACCAGCATGAAAATACGGCACCTTATCCGGTGGGGTGCAGCGCACGCCAAACCTTTTCTGGCGTGAGCGGATTAGCGTCGATGTTCACGCCGATGGCGTCGAGCACCGCGTTGCCTACCGCCGGCGCAACACCATCCATCGGGATTTCGGCAACCGCCTTGACCCCAAAGGGGTGACTGGGCTCCTCTGTTTCCACAAAGATGACTTCCATTTCCGGCATTTCGTCGGCACGGAAGATGTGGTACTTATCAAAGTCCGTCTCTCGAATGCGGCCTTCGGCATCCCAGGTCATCTGCTCGCTGACGGCATAGCCCAGCGCCTGGGTCATACCGCCTTCGATTTGTCCGCTGGCCGTGAGCGGGTTGATGATGATGCCGCTGTCCACTGCCATGACCAGTTTATCCACCGTGACTTGACCGGTTTCGGTATCCACGGTCACTTCGGCAAACTGAGCCGCAAAGGGTGGCGGCGAGGAAGGCGAGACATACGAGGCCACGGCCATGATTTGTTCCTGCTCTTCCTGATGCAGGGCATTGCGCGCAATGGTTTCCAGCGAGACACTGCGCCCATCGGGGGCGAAGGCCTGCCGCTCGCGCAGGTCAATCTCTTCGGGGGGCACCTCCCCACCCAGCAAACGCGCGGCCCGCACCCGAATGCGTTCGGCCACTTTTTCGGCCGCTTTGACGACCGCTGCCCCGCTGATGTAGGTGGTGGAAGAGGCATAGGCGCCTTTGTCGAAGGGAGTAAAGTCGGTGTCACTGGAATACACGATGATGTCTTCCAACGGTACGCCCAATACTTCGGCGGCCATTTGTCCTAGCACGGTGTCCGAACCGGTGCCCAGGTCGGTTGCGCCAATCAGCAGGTTGAAAGAGCCGTCATCGTTCATTTTAATGGAAGCCCCACCCATATCCAGGTAGGGGATAGCGGTACCCTGCATGACCATCGCCACGCCAATGCCTTTGCGGAGAGACGGTGAACGGTGGGCGGTGGACGCTGACCGATCCTCCGTCGTCCATTGCCCGGCATGCCATGCCTCATTCCCAAACTTCTCATGCCAACCGATGGCGGCTGCCCCTTGCCGGACGCATTCCTCTAGCCCGACGGTGTGGATGACCTCCGGCCGCGGTTCGCGCCCTTCGTTCCAGGCGGTGCTGAATGGGTGGTACTCGCCCGCCCGAAGGGCATTCTTCAGGCGGAATTCCAGCGGGTCAAAGCCCATGCTGCGGGCAATTTTTTCCATATGACGTTCTACCGCCCAAAAACCCTGCGGCACACCGTAGCCACGGTAAGCGCCCGAGGGCGGGGTGTTCGTGTACACGATGTCGGCATAAAAACGGATATTGGGCGCCTGGCGGTATTTTCCATCGCCCACGTAAAGCGCCATAGATTTATGGCCGGTATTGCCGGTGACGGTCAGCGCGTGGCAGCCATACGCACCCGTATCCGACAGAACACGCATTTCGTTAGCGGTAAGGGTGCCATCAGCCTTGACGCCGGTCTTCATCCAGATTTTCATAGGATGCCGCGAGCGTGCCGCCAGAAATTCTTCTGTGCGCGTGTACTCGTAAAGCACCGGGCGACCGGTTGCGATGGTCAGGTGAGCGGCAACGTCCTCGATGAGCACTTCTTGCTTGCCGCCAAAGCCGCCGCCAATGCGCGGCTTGATGACGCGAATGCGCTTAATCGGCAAATCGAGCACCGGCGCCAGTTGGCGCCGCACGTGGAAGGGCACTTGCGTGGAGGTGCGAATCACCAGGCGGTCATCTTCATCCCACCACGTCAGGCAGACGTGCGGTTCAATGTGCGCCTGTTGCACTTTGGGCACCTCGTACACGCCTTCAAAAACCCGATCGGCCTCCGCAAAGCCCTGCTCCACATCGCCAATGTCGATGCGAATTTCGGCAGCCAGGTTACGGCTGGGGTCAGAATCGGCAAAATTCACATACTCTGGCTCGTCGTGGATGCGCGGAGCGTCAGGCTGCATGGCTTCTTCCACATCTAGCACGGCGGGCAGCACTTCGTATTCCACATCAATCAGTTCAAGGGCCTGCTCGGCAATTTCGGGTGTTTCGGCGGCCACAAACGCCACCCGGTCGCCCACGAAGCGCACCTTGTTATCCAGCGAAAAGGTATCCAGCGGGCCGGGGATGGGGTCAGATTGACCGGCCGTAGACCAGGGCACGCGCGGCAAATCCTGCCAGGTCAGCACGGCGGCCACACCGGGCAAGGCTTTCGCCCGGCTGGTGTCAATGCGCTTGATACGGGCATGCGCTACAGGGCTGTGCAGCACTTTGGCATACAGCAAGTCACGTTTTTCGATGTCGGCAGCAAAGGCCGGTTTGCCTTGCGCCAGTTTGACGGCGTCCACTTTGAGTTCCGGCTTGCCCACCACCCGGTAGCGCTCCGCTTGCGGGGCAACCAGCATCTTAGGCAGGGTCTGGGTGCGCACCTGCGGGGCACTGCCAGAATCCACCGGGGCAGGTGTCTCCATCAGGGCAGAGTCAAACCCGGCTGGCGCTGCACCTTTATCCTCTGGGGTGGTCTCACCGCGCATTTCGGCTGCGGCCTGCAACACGGCCTGTACCGGCTTGAGGTAGCCGGTACAGCGGCAGAGCACGCCACTGATGGCCTCACGCACCTGTTCTTCGCTGGGGTTGGGGTTGCTATCCAACAACGCTTTGGCCGCCAGGATTTGTGCCGGCGTGCAGTACCCACATTGGATGGCGCCGTTCTCGATAAAAGCACGCTGCAAGGGGTGTAGTCCGGCGGTCTTCTTCCAACCTTGTTCGGGGTGTTCACCCAAGGCTTCCAGGGTGGCAATTTGATGGCCTTCGGCCTGTGCGGCCAGCATGACCGCGGCATTGACCGGCACGCCATCCAGGAGCAGGGTATCCGCTCCTGTCAGGCCATGCTCATCGCCAAATTTGACCGAGCGAAAGCCCAGGCCGCGCACAGCCTCCAGCAAGGTTGTGTGTGCCGGAATTTCCAGGGCATAATCGCTTCCATTGATGTGAAGGGTTATTTTCATGAAACGCTCCTGTTTTAGGCGGCGGAGGTGTCTGTCACTTCTAGCAATAGGGTCACCGGGCCTCTACAGAATTTTACGGTATTCCCAGCCGCGTTCCTGTGCGGCCTGTGCCACGTTCTCGGTCGGGCCGAGCGCCACTTCGTGCCCACGTTCCGCCACGGCGGCCAGGACATCGGCAAAGGCGCGCAGGTCTTGCGGGGTGGTGCCGAGCACTTCATCGCGCCACCACTGCCGTTCTTCGTCGGTGATGCCCAGCAAATACCGCTGCAAGGCGGTCATCCCTTTGGCATCCGGCAATTGATAACTATCCATGTCGCCGATTACGCCGATGATGGCACGTTCCACTTCATCGGCGCTCACCTCATGCGAGCGAAGGAAATCGGCCACGCCATCGTAAACCTGCAAGGTGGGTAACAGGTTGGGGTCACGGTACGAGATAAAAGCCCATACCCCGCTCAAGCGATCATACAGGTTGGAACCGCCATAGGCGCCACCCTGGACGCGCACCTTTTCCCACAGGTACGTGCTGTTGAGATAGTGCTGGATAACCGAATAACTGCCCTTCGCCGGTATCCCCAATTCGGAGAGAGAGATGGCTTTGCCGACATAATGCACCTGCGCCGGAATGCCAAACCCCTCTCCCCGAGGATACCTCTCCCCAGGCCACAGAACGACCTCGCGAGGGGCTGCCGGAAACTCCTGAAGGAAGGAGGCCACCTTAGGCTGGATGACCGGCCAGTTTTGAGCATCCAGGGTGACGTTTGCGGTCAGGGTTTTCTGGGAGAGCAGCCGCTGACGAATGCCTTCCAGGCGCGCCTGCACGGCCTCCCAGTTCTGGGTCACCTGCTCGCTCAATTCCCGCAAGAAGGCCAGGGCGTTCAGGCCGCTCATCTGTTCGGCTGCCCAACCGGCCGTATGGAAGTGCGCATTCAAGCGGCGGTTGACGTAGGTATGTCCCCCCGGCACCAGCCCGGCTTCCATGCGCGCCTTAGATTCAAGCACCATCTGGGTAAAGCGCTCGCGGTTGCTCAGGTCAAGATCAAACAAGATGTCCTTCAGCAGGGCCAGTAAGTCATCGGCATGGGAGAGGGTGGCCTTGCCATGCACAAAGAGCCAAGCGCCCCCTTGCGGGTCATCGGCACGGGCAGAGAGTAAACGGCTAGAATCAATACCACCGGTAGTCTGCCCGATGCGCTGCGCCAGACGGATGTAATCGTACTTGTGGGTGCCCATTTCGGTCAGGGCACGCCCAAAGAGCGGGATGAAAGGCAGGTCTTCGGGCGGTAAGGTGTGCAAATCAAAGGCCAGGTCGAGGTAGAGGATGCCGTTGGTGAACAAATCGTGGTACAGCAGGTCAACCGAGCCAATTTTTGTGACTTCGGTAGGGATGCGGCGAATTTCCTTCGGCAAATCGCTCAATTGGAGGCTGGGGATGGTCGCCAACGCTTCGGGGGTATCGGGGGTTTCTTGTCGGCAGCGTAATTCGTGGGTTTGTTCCACCAAGCGTTGAATGTCTTCGGGGGTCATGGCAGCGCGTGCCTGCGCCAGCCGTTCTTGCTCGCGAGCCGCGCGGCGTTCGCCTTCCTGCGGGTCTGGTTCTAGCAGAACGGTGACACGGTGCGGATTCTCCAGGAAGTGTTGGCGGATGAGGGCTTCTAACGCACCCGGCTGCTGCAAGCGCGCTTTGACCTCTTGCAGCGGGGCTTCGTAGGTCAGCGCGGTAATCGGGTCACCACCGTAAATCCAAACCGGAAGGGCACGCAACATCAGCGCCAGGCCGCGTGGGAAGGAGCCAGTGTTGTTTTCGCGCAGGGAAAATTCCAGCGTGTTGAGGGCCGCGGCCACTTCTTCGGGATCTACCCCTTCCTCCGCCACCCGGCGCAGGGTTTCTAAAATGAGGTCTTCTACCTGTTGGGCGTTTTCGACGGCAATTCCTTTGAGGCCGGCGGTGTAATACATCTGACGCAACTCGGAGGACAGGCCGCCAATCACGTCTTCACCCAGGCCGGATTCCAACAACGTGCGGCGCAACACCGCGCCCGGCGTGCCCATCAGCACGTAATCGAGCACTTCGAAGAGGAAATCCTGGGTCAGGTTGCCCTGTTCGGGGAGCAGGAAGTTGACGGCCAGGTAGCCTTTGGGGGTGTCGCTCTCATAGGGCACGCGTACCACCCGCGGGTCCGAGAAAGGCTGTTGCAAGGGGACTTCGGTATCTACCTCAACGGGGGAGGAAAATTCCGAGAGGTAGGCTTCCAGGATTTCCAATCGTTCTTCTTCGGCAGGGCCATCGCCGTAAAAATAAATGTAGGCGTTCGCGGGATGGTAGCGGGTCTCGTGAAAACGTTTGAACTGTTCGTAGGTTAAATCGGGAATGTGTTCGGGATCGCCACCGGAATCAACGCCATAGGGCGTATCGGGGAACAAGGCGTGCTGGCTGCGTTCTCCGAGCAGCGATTCGGGGGAGGAGTAGGCACCTTTCATTTCGTTGTAGACCACCCCTTTGAAGGTCGGCGGTGCATCTGGGGCGTCGATTTCGTAGTGCCAGCCTTCCTGCTGCAAGGTGTGGGGCGGAATGAGGGGGTGGAAGACGGCATCCAGGTAGACATCCACCAGGTTGCGAAAATCTTGCAGATTTTGGCTGGCGACGGGGTAACAGGTGCGGTCGGGGTAGGTGAAGGCGTTGAGGAAGGTATTGAGAGAGCCTTTCATCAACTCGACGAAGGGTTCCTTGACGGGGTATTTGCGCGAGCCACACAAGACGGAATGCTCCATGATGTGGGCAATACCGGTGGAATCTTCCGGCGGGGTACGGAAAGAGATGCCAAAGACTTTGTTCTCGTCGTCGTTATGGAGCGAGAGCAAGCGCGCACCGGTGGGTTCGTGTCGATAAAGACGCGCTTCGGCGTTGAGTTCGGGGATTGTGGTGTGGGTGAGGAGTGTGAAGGACATTGTTTTCTAGACGGTGGACGGTGGACGGTGGGAGGTTGCGCCAGCCGAGGCAATTTGTGGCGCTCCGTCAGAGGAGAGCATGTTCCAGGCTTTCGAGGGCGCGTTTGGCCAACACGGGGCCAACTTGACGGCGGTATTCGGCGCTGGCGAAGTCGTCGGCGGCTTCATAACAGGCATTGCGGGCAGCGGGATGCAATCCTTCGGTGCCGGCGCCATCCATTGCCAGGGTGGGCGCCTGTCCCCAGCCGCCCATGACCAAGCGGGTGCGACCAGAAGGCCATTGCGCCAGCGCAGCAGACAACAACGGGCGATCGGCAGGTGTACGGGCAACGTATTCGAAAGCCAGGTGTACATTACGGGGCAAGGTAAAGCCCAACAGTAATTGACGCTGCTCGGGGTGAGTGTGACGCTCAATCAATACTGTGCCGAGCGAGACGGTTTCTTCACGCTGCGCCTCGTCACCTGGGGCAAAGATAATGCGCCTTACATCGGGGTTGAGCGCCAGCAAGGCAGTGGCAAAGGGGGAACGGCCGTCGGCGGTCATGAGTGCACCGGCAATGGTACGCATGTTGCGCAGGTTGAGGGGCGACTCCAGACGCAGGGCCTGCTGCAAGGCCGGTTGTACATCTGAAAATTCCAGTAAAGCCTGCAGGCGCACCATAGCGCCGACTTCCAGGCGATTTCCCTTGGGGGTGATGGTGTCTAACCCCAGCGCCTGCAAATCCACAAGTTGTGCGCCGGGGGGCGCGTTGCGCGTCAGGGTTGTGCCGCCCCCTAAGGGGAGGGCATTCCCCTGGGAAAGTAGGTTGATGGCTTCGTCTAAAGTTTCAGGGCGGGAATAGGCCTGTATCATGTGAAACTCCGTTAGATAGTCGAGTAGTTCGGTAGTTGGGTACGTAGGGACGAAAGGTATTTCACCTTCTGCCTTTGCGCGTTTGACAGCCGTTAGGCGTCGGGTAGTCGGGTAATTGGGTGGTTGGGTGGCAATTGCTGACAAAAGCACTTTTGGCTATGCGCAATGAGCGGTCGGGTACCTAGGGGCGGAAGGTATTCACCCGTGGCTCGCATAATGTTGATACCTCAATGCTGGCGCCTGCCCACATTGCCCAAAAATTCGAGCAGATACAATCAATCAGGGTAAACTTTCCAGCCCAAGGTTTCCAGTTGGGACATATCGAATTGCCCCTCCGGAACGTTGATGTGCAGGGCATCGGCTTCGGAAAGCAGTTCGCCGCTCTGGGCATCGTATATGCCGCCCCAGGCTTCAGCGGCACGGCCTCTATCTCGTACGGCGCGCCCCACCAGGCGCAGCGGTTTGCCAACCGGCACGTTGCGGCGGTATTTAATCGACAATTTGGCAGTGAACATAAAACGCGGCCGCTGAGGGTCACTTCCCATCAACGCCCGTCCGCTGATTTCATCCAGGATGGCGGCTACGATACCACCATGCAGTACCCCCGGATAACCTTGAAAGTGTTCGGGAGCAATATACTCGGCAGTTACTTCATCCGGGGCAGTCTGGTAAAATTTTAATTTGAGACCAACCGGATTTTCCATTCCGCATACAAAGCAGGAACGAGAATTGGGTTGCAGTTGGGACATGGGCAAACTCCTTAGAAGAATTCTTCCCAATTATAGCGCACTGTGTCCCAAGAATGGGACGTAAGTGTCATTTCGTCCACCCTTTTCTAAGTTTTGAGCAACCCAATTGTTCAGTAGTGCCAACAAGGAGGAGGTTCAATGCCTACGAATACCTCGTACAACCGTCATATTGGCTTTGTTTCCACGCGTTAGCCAATAAGCCTTTTGGCCTGTTCCGGCGGGCTGAAGCCGGCCGCAATTCATGGAAGTGAAATGAATTCGACTCGGACTCAACCCGAAAGCGTTGCATTGAGCCGCCGGGGCGAGCCTGTCGGAGGCAGGCAACTTTCGCAACTTTCGCCCCGCGAAACCACCTCCAAAAGGGCTGAAAATCGCCTGGGTGCGCCGACATCCAAGTCAACAGTTACCGCCGAGCCAGAG
>DAOTZN010000187.1:0-10473 GCA_034434095.1 Anaerolineales bacterium | reverse complement strand
GGTAATGTCAGACGCTCTTCCACATTTCCGCTAATCTCACGCAGGCGGCGCGGCTTGGATTGTAGTGTCGGCGACCAACCGGGCTTTTGGGCCGAGGTCTCAGGGACAATGACTTCTTCCACCATGCTATTCCAGGCCTGGCAGTTTGGGCAGCGCCCCAACGAACGAACGCTGATATAGCCACATTCCCGGCAGATGTAACGTTTTTTTACTTTTGCCATGTCGTTATCTCACCCATATCATCGGGGTCAAGGTGACCGTTACCTGGCGGGTAACCGTCACTTCACGTTGAAAGGGCGGGGCTTGAACCCGCCCTGCGGTACATATTGAAAATTTCCTGTTCACCAGGGGAATAAACGCAAACAGCACAGGGAAAACCCCTATGCCAGGAAACAAAACCGTGGGGCAAGGTTCTGCCTCGCCCCACGCTACGCTCTTTTTTAGCCAGCGGCTTCGGGAGTAGGCGGTGGAGATGACTCTACTGCCTCACCATTCCCCGGTTTGCGTTCCAAAACCAGTTCGCCATTTTCAACATCCACAAACACCGTATCGCCATCGGAGAATTGACCGGAAAGCAAGGCATCCGACAGAGTGTCTTCAATTTCAAACTGGATAACGCGGCGCAATGGACGCGCCCCCATATCCGGATCATATCCCTTTTCGCACAACCAATCCACCGCAGCCGGGGAAAGTTCAATGTCCAGGTTGTGTTCCTTAAGCCGCTGGTCCACTTTGCCAATTTCCAGCGAAACGATCTTCTTGATGTCTTCTTTGTTGAGGGCGCGGAAAACAATGACTGAGTCGACGCGGTTGATAAATTCCGGGCGGAAGACCCGCTTAAGCGATTCGGTCAACTTCTTACGCATCTCATCATAAGCCAGAATCTCCTCTGTGCTTTCGTCATCGTGTCCCAGGCGGAACCCCAGTGAGGTTTGGCGGCGAATGGTATCTGCCCCCACATTGGACGTCATGATGATAATGGCATTACGGAAATCTACTTTGTGCCCGCGCGCATCGGCCAAATGTCCTTCTTCCATGATTTGCAGCAACATGTTGTGCACTTCGGGATGCGCTTTCTCAATCTCATCGAACACGACAATCGAGTATGGGCGCCTGCGAATCGCCTCGGTAAGTTGACCGGCTTCTTCATAACCTACATACCCTGGAGGCGCACCCACCAAACGACTGGCGTTGTGCCGCTCCATAAATTCCGACATATCAAACTGAATGACCGATTCTTCGCTGCCAAACATGAATTTTGCCAATTGTTTGGTTAACTCCGTCTTACCAACACCGGTCGGTCCCAGGAAGATGAAAGAGCCTATCGGGCGGCGTGGGTCCTTCAGGCCAGCACGAGCACGGCGCACCGCTTTCGAAATGGCTTGAATGGCTTCATCCTGCCCAACAATGACTTTCTGCAAGGCTTCTTCCATGTGTAGCAATCGCTCTGATTCAGCCTGTGCAATTTGCATCACCGGCACACCGGTCCACATTGAAACTACTTCGGCAATATCATCTGCTCCAACAACCGGGCTGGTCGAACGATCCCAACTGGTGCGTAGTTGCTCTAACCGTTCTTCCAACATTTGTAAATGCTGCTGCATTTCCTGAGTATCATCAAAACGGCCATCTTCAACAGCCAACACTTGCTCGGCACGCGCAACGCGCAATTCTTCCATGATGCGCTTAGATTCCTGCGCCACCGGGCTTTTGTACATACGCACTCGTGAGGCAGCCTCGTCAATCAAGTCAATAGCCTTATCCGGCAAAAAGCGATCGCTGACATAACGCGCCGACAAACGAACAGCCGCCTCCAACGCTTCATCTGCAATGGTCAGGCGATGATGCTCTTCGTAAGCCTGACGAATGCCTCGCAAGATTTCAATCGCCTCTTCTTCAGAGGGTTCTTCCACCGTAATGGGCTGGAAACGACGTTCTAATGCGGCGTCACTTTCGATATTTTTGCGGTACTCATCCAGGGTGGTTGCACCAATGACCTGCAATTCACCGCGTGACAAGGCCGGCTTGAGGATATTGGCGGCATCCACAGAAGAGCCGGCCGCACCCGCACCTACCAACATATGCACCTCATCAATGAACAGAATGGCTTCAGAAGCCTTAAGTTCATCAATGACGCGCTTGAGGCGCTCCTCGAATTGACCACGATACATCGTCCCGGCCACCAATGAACCGACATCCAATTGCAAGACTCGTTTGCCAAGCAGCGGCACAGGCACATCCCCTTCCACAATGCGCTGAGCCAACCCTTCGACGATGGCTGTTTTCCCAACCCCGGGTTCCCCAATGAGGGCGGGGTTGTTTTTTGTGCGCCGCGCCAGAATTTGAATCACGCGTTCAATTTCCATCTGCCGCCCAATCACCGGATCTAGTTTGCCTTCTTCGGCCAAGGCGGTCAAATCCGTTGCCAACTGATCGACCATAGGGGTTTTGGCGCGCTTCTTTTCTTCTTGGGGGCCGCCGGCAGTGGCCGCACTGGTACGCTGTTGGGTGCTGGTTTCCTGCAAAACACGACGTGTTTGCCGGCGAATTTGCTCTGGAGTAATACCGAGTTTGCGCAACACATCAATGGCGATGCCTTCGTTGTAGCGCACCAAACCCAAGAGTAGGTGCTCCGTGCCGATATAGTGATGCCCCATGCGACGAGCCTCATCCACCGCATGTTCAAGCACTTGCTGCGTGCCAGGAGAAAGGTCCAATTTACTACCAGTGTACGTGCCAAAGCCGGTCAGTCGTTCGATTAATTCTTGCACCCGTGCGGTTTCTAATCCCAATTCATGTAACACACGCCCTGCAACGCCACCATCTTCCTGGAGCAAGCCCAGGAGCAGGTGTTCGGTTCCAATATAATTGTGGCGCATACGTTCGGCTTCTCGATGCGCTAAACTGAGCACTCGGCGTGCTCGTTGAGTAAAACGTTCCATTTTTGCCAAGGGAACACCTCCTAAAATACAAAAACGGGCTGCATGGATCCGTGGATTGGGTTATTTGCCCATTGTCGCCAGAGGTGTGGCACCCATCCATCAGCCTTTGGCCTTAATTTCCCTGTCGAAAGCGACTGGAAACCCCTCTCTAACCGAGATAATGCAATGCGTGGAGAGGGCACGGCCATTGCCTGCACTTCCACTATTAGCAGTGTATCTTTAACGAACGCTAGCACCGCTAATAGCCAAAGATGCGAGGGCATTTTATCAGAATTTTCCTCTAAACATATTAACGTTTCGCAATAAAGTTGGGGAGTAGCGTACCAACACCGATCAGATAAAGCGTGGGGAGCAAATCGTGAGGCCCAAAACAGCGTTTTTTGTCTCCATGCCGACGGAGACCAGGCCAGGCCTTCACACTTCACCCTATCAACGGCGCAATGAGAACGGCAAGTGCTCCTGGTGGTTAGCCCAGTGAACAATGTGTTGCGCTGCGCGTAATTCCCACAAATGCATGCCGGTATCACCGGTAGGGAAGACGACATCATCTTGCGTCAGCGGCATTTTCAGGAAAACGCGATACAGCATATTTAGCAGCCCGCCATGCGAAATGATGAGCACCCGCTCTTTAGGGGTACAGCGCGCCATAAGCGTTTCCCAAAAGCGTTGGGCGCGTTCGTACACCTGACGAGCGCTTTCGCCATCTTGAATTGGGTCATCCACCCCACGTGGCCGGGTAGGTGGAGGGTATTTCTCCAGCGCTTCACTGCGCAACATGCCGTCTAAAACACCTTTGCTCCATTCTCTCAAATCGGGGTCAATGATTATCTCTAAGCCGAGGGCATCGGCAATGGCATGAGCGGTCTGTGTAGCCCGTTGTAAAGGACTGCTGAAGATCAGCGTGGGTTGCCAGTGGAATATCAGATAGTCGGCGGTCAGGTGCGCCTGCCGACGGCCAAGTTCCGTGAGCGGAAAATCGGCGCAGCCTTCAAAACGGCCTTCCAGGTCGGCTTGAGATTGTCCGTGGCGCATCAAGAGAAAAGTGGGCATTTTACGGCCTGGTAAGAATTAGTCATCTTCATTCCATCTGCCTGCCAACGCTTTAGCAGGCAGCAACCAAACCAGTTCGCCACGTGGTGGGGCGTGTTGATACAGATCAACACGCGCCAGCGCACCTTTTTTACACACCACCCGACCACCACCAATCAGCGCGCCAATGGTCAAACTTATCCCGGGCTCGTGGCCAACCAGCATCAAAGCATTGGCCTGCGGCCAATCGCCCAAAATGCCATCGAGAGATTCTACATCGAACAAAGGCGCCAGACGTGCATCTACCTGCACAGGAATTTGCAGCGCCTGGGCTACGATTTCTGCCGTCTGGTAAGCGCGCCGTAAAGGGCTGGTGAGAATGCAATCGATGCGCAATTTCATAGCAGCCAGGGCAGACGCTTCGGCCTGCATGCGCATTTCCCCTTGCGGGGTGAGCGGACGCTCGAAGTCGGAGCCGTCCCAAGCCGAACGGTCGGCTAAACCGTGGCGCAAGAAGTAGAGACGAGAAGGAGGCATAGGCACAAATCAGAGGGCAGCAATAGCAAGCGCCAAACTCCGTTTCCAATCCGAGGTCAGCACAGATTCCCAGACCTGAGGAAAAGTGGCGAGCAATTCATGGCGCTTTTGATGACAAAAAGCCAGATATTCTGCCAGCGCATACGGGCTGTAGCGTTCGGGCAAAGGATGGGCATGTTGGCTCTCGTCCCAGGTTGAAAGCATGTGCGTTAGACGCGTACAAGCCACATCCGCATCGTTGAGCGCGCCCAGGTGATCTTGCAAGCACTTGATGGCCTTGATAACGGCAGTGCTTTCTTCCCCAAGCACATCAGAGAAAAATTCCAGCGTATAGCGCAAGCGCTTGGCAGCAATGCGCAAAGCGTGCAATTGTGCCACATCCGCTTTTGAGAGAAACGGCTCATAGGCCAGCATGTTGCCCAGGCGGGCATATACCAACGATGGCACCACCGCGCGCACGTGTTGCGGAATTTCCGGCGGCAAGTTGCGAATGGGTGGGGTCTGGGTGAATGATTCCAGTTGCGCCACCAGAGAAGCATAGGCATTACCGGCTAACCAGGCGCGCAATTGCACTTGTGCTATGTCTCGCTGTGCCTGCCAGTCTGCCAACAGAACATCGAAGTCGGTATGTGGAGACATCTCGGCCTGATAGTGGCGCGCATTTTCGAGGAAGACATCCCAATCGCGCACTTTGCCCAACGCTCTGCCGGCCGTGCGCAACGCTTTAGCGAGTTTGCGTTGTGCGCGGCGGCGATAAAAAGGGGCAAAAATACGCAGTGCCGCGCGCATACGCCGGGTTGCCACGCGCATATCATGGAGCGCTTCGATGTCTTTGCCTTCGCGAGTACCGGCTTCGTTGCGCAGCATGAGGGCGAAATGACGTTGCAGAATGCGCTGTCCGGCGACACCCATGGGCGTATCGGGATTGAAGATAATAGGAGGCGGATCTTCCAGGCCGAGGCGGAAACGGGATACCCAGGAGGTTGGATCCTCCGAGGAAACGGGACCACCTGAGGGGGCGTCCGCCTGTGGCGGGGTGGCGACAGACGCCCTTTCAGGGGGCGCGGCTTCCTCAGGAGGGGAATCTCCCTTGAGGAGGCCACCTTCCCCCGCTTCTTCCTGAGGAAAAATCGCCATACCTCGCGTGCGCCAGTGGTTACGCAGGCGGCGCACCTGCCCGGTGGAAAGCCCAACTTGTGCGGCAACTTGTGCAGAGGATAGGCCATCCAGGGTGAGCAAAACAACGCGGGCACGATGCCGCACGGCCAGGCGAGGGTGGCTTTCGGCCAGCATTTGCAGACGTTCACGAAGGGCGCTACTTTCCATAGAGGTTTTCCAGCGTTTCGGACAGGCGGAAGCGCAAAGTGTTGGGGGTGCTGCCGGTGTGTTCTTGTAACAGCCAGCGCTGCAGATTGACTTGCGGCTCGTCTTTGTTGGAGTGCAAGCGAAGGTAGGACCCATCGGGCTGCATACGGCGGGCACTGGTGTTATCGTTTAGGGCTACGGCCAACACATCATCGCAAATGTAACGTTGGTGTTCGGGGTTCTCTACCGGGAAAAGCACTTCGACACGCCGGTCGATGTTGCGGGGCATCAAATCGGCGCTGCCAATAAAAATTTCGGGCTGGTTGTTGTTATGGAAGTAGTAAATACGACTGTGCTCAAGGAAGCGTCCCAAAATACTGGTAACACGGATATTTTCGCTGATTCCAGACACCCCGGGACGCAGGCAACAGATGCCCCTCACCAGCAATTCCACCCGCACTCCGGCTTGGGAGGCTTCGTACAGCAGTTGTATGATACGTCGGTCTACCAGGGCATTGGTTTTGAAAACCAAAAATGCCGGCTGGCCGGCGCGGGCATGTTCGATTTCACGGCGAATGCGGCTTTCCAGGCCCTCCCGCAGGTTAATGGGACTGACGAGTAACTTGCGATAATCGCGCTTGGCAGAGTAGCCGGTCAGGAAGTTGAACAGGTCGGTGGCGTCGGCGCCCATATCGGGGTCGGTGGTAAACAGCGCCAGGTCTTCATAGGTGCGCGCCGTAACCGCATTGTAGTTACCGGTGGCGAGGTGAATGTAGCGGCGGATGTGGTCACCTTCTCGGTGCACAACCAGCGCAATTTTGCAATGTGTTTTCAGCCCCAACAGGCCGTAGGTAACGTGTACGCCTTCTTGTTCCAGAAGGCGTGCCCAACCGATGTTGCTTTCTTCGTCGAAGCGCGCTTTGAGTTCTACCAGCACGGCCACCTGTTTGTGATTTTCCTGGGCTTCGAGCAGATGGCGCACTATCGGGGCATTGCTACCAACACGGTACAGCGTCTGTTTGATGGCCAGAACGTCTGGGGAGACGGCCGCCTGGCGCAGAAATTCTACGGTCAGGTCAAAAGAATCGTAGGGGTGATGTAACAGAATGTCACCATCATCAATGGTGCGGAAAATACTGCCGTGCCGGTCTTTATCATTCAGGTTGATCGGCAAGGCCGGAATGAAAGGCGAATCTTTCAGGTCATAGCGGTCAATGCGCAGCAGGGCCATAAGATCACGCAAGCCCAACGGGCCTTCCACAATGTAGACATCATTGGGATTGACTTTCAGGTTTTCCAGCAAGATGGCGCTCATATTGGCGGGCATGCCGGGGTTATAACTCAGGCGTACCACATCGCCAAAGCGGCGCTGGCGCACACTTTGTTCCATGGCTTCGAGCAGGTCGGAGGCTTCCAATTCCTGGATGTCCTGGTCGGCATTGCGAGTGACACGGAAAGGATGCGCCGAAAGGATTTCCGTGCCGGGGAGCAATACGTCTAGGTGGGCCATGATGAGTTGCTCCAGCCATACGAAATAGTGATTGTGAGGCACGGTGCCGTCTTTGCGAACGCTGCCCGAGGAGCGCTTCAGCGGCACCAGACGCGGTAAGGTATCGGGCACTTTGATGCGCACAAAATGTTTTTTGTTATCCTGCGTGCGGATGAGCACCCCCAGGTTGAGGCTCAGGTTGGAAATGTGGGGGAAGGGATGGCCGGGGTCAAAGCCCAAAGGGGTGAGCACCGGAAAAACAACCTCGTGAAAGTAGCGATCGGCGTTCTCCTTTTGGGTTTGGGTCAATTCGCTGTAATCAAGCAGGAAGATGCCTTCTTCACGCAGTGCCGGCAGAAGTTCGTCTTTCAGGCAGGCGCGTTGCGCATTCATTAACTGGGCAGACAACTTGCGGACTGCGGCCAGTTGCTCGGCAGGGGTTAAGCCATCATTGGAGAGTTCCAAAATGCCGTTTTCTACCAGGAGTTGCAATCCACCGACGCGCACCATAAAGAATTCATCCATGTTAGAACCAACAATGGCAATGAATTTGAGGCGTTCTAATAAAGGCGTTCCTGAGTCTTGGGCTTCTTCCAGTACCCGAAATTGAAAGTTGAGCAGCCCAATTTCGCGGTTGATGTACAGAGAAGGATCGCCAGTATCAATGTTTGGGGGTGTTTTTTTATCAGGCATGGATGAGTTAGTGCTTCTTTTTACGGAAAGGGTCGTAATCCAGGGTTTGGCTCAGGCCTTCTACCAGCGTACGCAGCACTGTAACGCGGGCATAGCGTTTGTCGTTGCCTGCAACAATCGTCCAGGGTGCCAGGTAGGTACTGGTTTTTATGAGCATCTCGTCTACCGCCTGGTAGTACAGGTCCCATTTCTCTCGGTTGCGCCAGTCTTCTTCGGTTAGTTTCCAGCCCTTGAGGGGATCGGCAGCCCGCGCTTCAAAGCGGCGCAATTGTTCCTCACTATCTATATGCAACCAAAATTTGAAGAGCGCCGTGCCATAGGCAACCAATTGGCGTTCAAAAGCGTTGATTTCGCGATAGGCACGCTGCCATTCGGCCTCAGTGCAAAAGCCCTCGATGCGTTCTACCATTACCCGCCCATACCAGGAGCGGTCGAAGATGGTTATTTGTCCGGCTTCAGGCAGACGCCGCCAAAAACGCCACAGGTAGTGGTGAGCGGCATCATCCCCTTTGGGTGCTCCAATGGCATGTACAACATAGCCGCGTGGGTCGAGCCGTTCGGTAACGCGCTTGATCGCCCCGCCTTTGCCGGCTGCATCCCAGCCTTCAAAGACCATAATTACGGGACGCTGCTGCACATAGGCCTGATACCCCAAATCGTGCAACGCCAGTTGATAGCGCAGCAAGTCACGGCGGTAGGTTTCTTCATCTAAAGTCAGGGAAAGATCAACTTGGTCGAGCATAGCGGTCACCTCAGGCTTCTTCGGGAACATCGGCCGAGGAGGATTCTTCAGCCTTTTCAATTTTGGCAGGTGCCCCAAGGCGCTCCAAAGCCTCTTCAACGGTCAAAGTAGCAACTTCATCGAGATCGGGGGTGGGCGTCCAATCGGGCGGCAGGGCATCACGATTCTGGAGGCAAGCAGATAGACCTTCAATTAGCGTGCAGAACACTTTGACACGCGTGTAGCGTTTATCGGTGGCAGGGACTATCGTCCAGGGGCCCCATTCGGTTTCGGTGCGTGCCAACATTTCTTCAATGGCCAAGAGATATTCTTTGTACTTGCGGTGATGTTCCCAATCTTCTGGGGCAACATGCCAGGCGGTCAGCGGGTCGCGTTCCAATTTCTTGAAGCGTTGCTTTTGTTCCTTTTTGCTGATATGCAAAAAGAACTTGAAAATTAGCGTGCCATCATCGGCCAGGGCACGCTCAAAATCCACAATGTCATCGTAGGCTTCCTGCCACTGCCGCTTGGGAACCAGATGTTCCACACGTTCCACCAGAACACGGCCATACCACGAGCGATCGAAAATCGCCCATTCGCCGTAAGCCGGAATTTTTAGCCAAAAGCGCCACAGCCAGGGATGTTTCTTCTCGTAGGTGCGCTCAGCACGAATGGGGTACAGTTTGAAGCCACGCGGATCCAGGCGACGGGTAATGTGTTGGATAGTGGTACCTTTGCCGGCCGCATCCCAGCCTTCAAAAAGGATACACACCGGCAGGTGCGCATCCCACGAGGCTTTCTGCAGGGTGTAAAGACGCTGGCGCAGATCGGACATCCAGGCGCGATACACCGGTTTGGCCAATTTACGAGTTAAATCAATTTGTTCAAGCATGACTTGCCCTCATAGTTGACAAATCCCATATTTGCCACAAACAACGTTTGCAAAATACAACTGAACCTTCTGCCCCTCGAAATATGGGATGAATGATAGCCTGGATTTATTTTATCATCAAGTTGTCATGTTGGATGGCGTTGCACGCCCCAAAATAGTCTGGGGTATCCATAAGGGCGGGCTTGCGGGGGGAGGCCACATCTTTTGTAGAGCAAACGCTTGCAGGCGGTACATTTAGGGGCATTAAACTGACTGACTTCATTGCACAGAGATATTTTTCAACGCAAAGGTGCAAAGCCGCCAAGATTTTTGAATTTCCCTTGTTTTCTTTTGCGCCTTGGCGACTTTGCGGTAAGGTATCATCTCAATAACTTGGGGCCTCTTAGCGTTTTTTACCACAAAGGCTCGAAGACTCAAAGCCTTTAGGGTTCGTCCATAAATATCGAATTTATTGGTTCTTTAGCCTCAAATTTTCAACGCCAAGCCGCAGAGCAGCAAAGAAAACCACGTTTTAGCGCCCAAACCGGCGTGTATCCAGAAAAGCCTTCGCATCCGGGCTACTTTGCGTTATGGCTTTTGGGTTCCCCCAACGTGCCGACCTGGAGGTCGGCGCTCCCAGGCACCCCGAGGTGGGGATACTCTAAAGGATTGCAAATCAAAAACTTCCCTCGCTGTCGTTGCAAGCGAGGGAAGAAACTTATTCTTTGATGGAACCTTAGCCTTTCCTTCGTGCCTTTGTGGTGACATTTTTATTGCGCCCTAGGGTCGGTCTCCCCCTATTTTTTTGAGAAGTCGCCATGAACTCTGTTCACCACCAAGCATGAAAATGTGCTATAACCTGAGCACTCGGCTAACACAGAGGTCG
>DAOTZN010000186.1:0-3784 GCA_034434095.1 Anaerolineales bacterium | reverse complement strand
AAGTTGGGTCGCACCATTGAATTGGGCGGCTTTTCTGGCCGGTTTGTTTGCTGCCCTGTTTTGGGTGACCGCCGACGACGAATTGGCCGGGCGCCCCTTTTGGGTGTTGGGAATGGCGGCCTTATCTATCAATGCCGCTCTGCAATCTAACCTGCAAGATAGCGTGGCCTGGGGGGTGGTCATGCTGTTGGGTGGTGGGCTCATATTCCTGTCCTCATTGCGTGATGTGGCGCTCATATGGGTGCCATTACTGGCGACGATACATTTGCTTGGCCTGCCCTTCACCCTTACCGGCGGCATAACCCATGCGCCGGTTGCTTGGTTGGTTGTGCATATTCTGATGGTTGTAGGGTATATCCGTCACCTGTGGCCGGTACGAGTCGTCTTACCTGCTGCCATCGGAGAGCGCATTTTCTATGCCTTGGGCATGATTGTGCTGTTGGTGAGCGCCTGGGGAATTCCAGGTTTGTCGGGCTGGCGTGTTGGAGAAATATACCTGTGGTATCCTATAGCCTTTGCGCTTACAGGCAGTTTATGGCTTTTGCTGCGAAAGCGTGTAGCATTATCTGTTAACCTGTCACGCACCTCCTTAGGGCGCTTTCTATCCCTAAATTGGTTGTACCTGCTGGTCTGGCGCGTGTATACCCTGCTCTTGTTCACCACAGAGACGCTCACACAGGTGCTGGAGGGGGAGGGAGGCCTGTTGTGGATGCTGGTTATCCTTCTGGTGTTGCTTTCTGCATTCCAGTTTGCTCAGGGAGGTATGCCATGATGACGACAGGGGCAAGTGTGCTGTTGATTTTCAGTGGCGTGGGGTTGTTGTTGGTACAACGCGATAGGCAAGCCGCATTGCTTCTTGTCCTGCAATACGCTGCTGCTGCCTGGCTGGTAATGCAGATGTGGCCCCCGCGCATGGCATGGATTAAAGTGATTGCCGGTTGGGCGGCAGTACTGATTCTGTTTCTCTCGGCGCGTCAGACTGCAACCGATGAAAACCGACATAATGGCTCTGGCCCCGCTTTGTTTCGCCTGTTCACCGGCCTTTTGGCTTTACTGGCTCTTTTCTCCCTCTTGCCAACGGTTAGCAATGCCATTCCCGGTATTGCTCCCTTGACGCTGGCGAGTGCTATGTGGCTGATGTTGAGCGCCTTATTGCAGTTGGGGTTTACGTTACACCCCTTGTACACCGTCGTCGGGTGGCTGACGTTATTGACCGGCTTTGAAATCCTGTATGCGTCGGTGGAACGTTCCACGTTGATTGCCCTGCTTCTGGCCGGGCTGCATCTGGCGCTGGCATTGGCCGGTGCCTACATGCTCTCTAAGTTGGGGCAGGAGGTGGCTGAGGGATGAACACCGTTGTTTTGTGGGTGCTCCTACCGGCGGCGATAGGTGGACTTTCGCTCTTCTTGCCGCAACGCTTTTCGTTATGGCTCAGTGGTGGTGTGGCGGCTTTGTTGGCGCTGGCTGCGCTTTTTATACATATTGATCAGCCGCTGCCGTTCATTGGATTACCGTTGGATGACACCTTATTCTTTTTCGGACGTAAAATTGTTGTGCAGGAGGCCGCGCGTCCCTGGCTGGTCTTCTGGTTTGCCGGTTTGGCCCTATGGTTGTTCACCGCATTGCAGTGGTCGGGTGAGCGTTTTCTAGGCGGCACAGCGCTTATCAGTGTCTCGTTGTGGATTGCCGCCTTGAGCGTGCAACCTTTTGTCTACGCAACTATTCTTATTTTCTTATCAGTCTTACTCTGGTTGCCGGTATTATTGCCTACCTGGGGGCAGGCAACGCGCACCGTTCAACGCTTCTACACTCTGCAACTCCTGGCGATGCCTTTTTTGCTGTTTGTCGGCTGGATGTTGGCCGGTGTAGAGACCTTGCCAGGGCAAGGCGCGCTAGCGCAACGGGCTGAGGTGCTGTTAGCGTTGGGTTTTACGTTTTTGCTGGGTGTCTTCCCCTTCCACTCCTGGTATCCGGCGCTGATGGAATTTGCGCCTGCCGGCGGATCTGGTTTGTTGCTGACCTTCTTCCCGATGGTCGCACTGCACATGAGCGCGCTTTTTTTAGATCGTTATGCCTGGCTACGGGAGGCACCTCAAACCGTTGCTTACCTGCTGCTGGCCGGACGGATGACCTTTGTGGCGGCCGGATTACTGGCCGCACTGGATACCAACCTGAAGCGCATTTGGGGATACATTCTGATGGCGGCAACCGGCAGCATGTTGATCGCCCTGGGACATTTTCCCCAGCAAGGCTTTCGTCTGTTGGGCGCTACGCTGCTGCCATACGCTCTGGCATCCTGGTTGGGGACTTTTGCATTGGCACACCTGTCAGGAGAAATACACTTTCGATATGTACAGGGCTTGGCGCGCCGCAAACCCTGGATAGCCGCGGGCATCCTGGTGGCCTTTTTTTCTTTTGGCGGGCTACCCTTGTTGGCGGTTTTTCCTACCCGCCAGGCATTGTGGCAGGCAGAATCGGGCTCCGTCTGGATACTCGTTGGGCAGATAGGTTTGTGGGCGGCTTCCTTGCGCACCCTGACCGTTTTTCTAATGGGAAAGCCTCCTGCCGAGGGGGACCCATCCCCCTGGGGGACGCGTCTCCTTTTGGGGTTCGGGATCAGCCTGAACTTTCTGGTGGGCCTGTTCCCCCGGGTTTTCCTGCCCCTCATGGGCTTCCTATCAGACATCTTTGAACACCTATGATTGTGCTATAATCGAGCCGCTATCCTCGAAACCGAAAAAATCTCCTTATTGGAGCCTTTAGAATGAATACAGAGCAAATTCTCAAAAAACTTGAATGGCTGGATGGAGAACGCCGCCGAGATAAAGCGGTTATTGCCTCATTGCAAGAGCGCCTGACGACCTATGATGGCCTGTTAAGCAGCGCTCAGCAGGAAATCAAGAGTCTGGCTGGCGAAGTAGCGCGCCTGAAAGGTATGGCTGCTCGCTTTGACCAGATTGATGAATCCGTCTTGCAAACGCGGGTGGAGAGCCGTCAACGCACCGAAGTGCTGGAAAAGCAATTGCGCAAAGCGTTGGAAGATACCGAAAAAGTGCGCCGTGTAGAGATGCGCAACCTGCAAAACGACCTGGAAACCCTGCGCAAAAGTCTCGAATTCATTCCTGACTTACAAAAAGGGTTGGATTCACGTGTGGATGAAGATTTACGCTTGCAACGGGAAATCAGCGCGGCCTCCCAGCGCATAGAAGACTTGCGGCACTCGCTGGAGGAAACCAGCCAGACCGCCCGTATCATCGATGAGACCCGCCGCCAAGATACCAAGCGTTTGCTCGACTTGCAAGGGGAGGTCAGCGCCTTGCTCCGGCGCTTTGATGAACAGCACGCACAGGTAGAATTGGTGCAAAACTGGCTGCGTAAACTTGAGGCCCGCCAGGGCGAACTGGACGCGGCCGAACAAGGGCGGCGTGAGGCCCAGGCGACCTTCCTGGAGCAGCAAGCGTTAGCCCAGGTGGAGCGTGAACGTACCTGGAAGGAATGGCAAGCGCGTTTTGAGCAGGTCGAACGCAGTTTTGAACAGGTGCAAGTGCAATTACAAACCATGGATAAGACCCACGAGGCGGTTAAGCGCAGCCAGAAAGAATTAGAAGCCCTCTCGGAGCGCGTGCAACGGCGCATGTCTGAAGTTACCGAAATGCAGCGCTTATCCGAAGAGCGTTTCCGCCAGGAGTGGACGACCTTCAAGGCCGAAGACCAGAAACGTTGGACGAATTACACCATCAGCCAAGATGAACAACGTAATGAAGTCTTGCGTCAATTGGAACGT
>DAOTZN010000185.1:0-2200 GCA_034434095.1 Anaerolineales bacterium | reverse complement strand
CAAAAGGGATTACGGGGAAGCACCTACAAAATCCAGGGCGTAACGGGCATCTTGCGAAGTAGGATTAGCATCCAGCGCGGCGCGGAAGTGCGCAATGGCCTGTGTCGTATTGCCCTGGCGATATAATCCCCATCCATACCAAAGGAGGGCTTCTTCGGAGTTGGGCGTACGCTGCAACGCGTAGGTGGTCAAGGCCAACAAATCTTCTATGCGCCCGCTATGGAAGTAGGCAAAAAACGGGCTAAACTGATACCGTAACATGCGCTGTGGTAATCCTAATGTACGCGCCCGGTCGTAGGCCTGTGCTGCGGCCTCATAGTTTTCAAAGTATACCAGATTAGAGCCCAGGTTAAACCAGGCAAAAGCATCCTCGGGGTTGGCTTCTGTTTGGGCGCGCGCCACTTCCAGGGCGTGTTGACGGGCCGCGTCTTCCTCCCAGGCATCCCCCAGCAGGGCTTGTACCTCCGCCTCATCCTGGACGGGATAAACCACAAAGTACAGGTTATTGAAGGGATGCCATTTGGCCTGCAAGTTCTCAAACGAAACCACCTGATCGGCGCCGTGGAAGGAATCCTGAGCGGTAAAGGTGCGGGAAACCTGATTGTAGCCGGTGAGCAAAAGGTAATGCGCCGCCCACAGGTCATCTTTCGGCCAGTAGGGCTCATCAAAGGTGAACGATTCTTCCACCATCACCGGATAGCCGGCCGCCAACAGGCGTTGCAAGGTTTCCAGGTCGCCGCCCACGCGATAGATCGCATTCATCCAACCGGCTTGCGTACGCACGTAAAAGGCCAGTTCTTCCGGGTTGACGTTACGATCTTCGCGCGCCGGCTTGACCAGGCGGGAAATATCGAATTGGTCGCCTTGCCAGCCATAAAAACGCAGGTACATCGTCAGCGTAGCCGGGCCGCAATTATTCCAATCCTGCTTTTCCCAATCCGGCGCCGGTAAATTGACGTTTTCGGGCAGGGGAGTAGAAGAAGGCAGTGGCGTTGCCGGGCGCGGCGTCACCGTTGGCGTGAAGGCCGTAGCCGGTCTGGGGGATGGGGATGGCGCTGGTGGCAGGGCTGTCGCCTGCGGCGTAAAGGGGAGCGGCGCAGGCATGGCATTCGCCGGATAAATAATGCCGCGCCAATAGGTACGTACGACGTCTACCTGCCAGGATAAGCGCCGATTGATGGGCTCCCAGCGATACAACGCCATACCCCCTATCAGCACCAGCGCCAGAAAAATCAAAAATTTAGGTATGCGTGACATGAGGAGATGATAACACACCTCAGGTCAGTTTCATCACCACCATGCCGATAACATCGGCGGCCATCGCCGCCCGGTCGGCCATATTGGAAACGTGGCGATAGATTTCTCGTTGTCGTAGCAGGCTCATCATCTGCTTGAAATCCTTAGCCTTGGTGAACAGGTCCCCAATAGCAACCCGGTACAGGTGGTCTACCTCATTTTCCAGTTTACGCGCCCGTTGGGCGTGTTCTCCAGCCACGCGCGGATTCTCCTGCAAACGCTGCATCGCCATCCACAACTCATGCGCTGCGTTGTGGTTATATCTCAGCATTTGGAGCAAGTAGTCATCGGCTTTCACACCCAACAAGCGCATGCCTTCCAATGTGCTGTAGGCATAATCCATCATTTCATCAACATTGAGAGAAATGTGAAAAATATCTTCACGGTCCAGCGGAGTGACAAAGGTTTTGTGCAATTCGTCAATCAACACCCGGCGAACTTCATCGGCATCGTACTCTTGCTGACGCAATGCCTTGATATTTTCGTCCGAGGGCTCTTCTACAAACGAGAGCAACATCTCCAACCCGCGGGTGGTCAATTCGCTTTGCTCAATGAGCAATTGGATAAAGCGATCCTGTTTTCTAGTTTTAAAAAAAGAAGCCACACCCATGCGTAATTCATCCTTTCGTTCGTCGGGGCGTTGGCGGGCTATCGTCCACCGTTCATCGTCCTATTTTAGATTTCAAAACAGTATCATCTCAATAACTTGGGGCCTCTTGGCGTTTTTTACCACAAAGGCTCGAAGACACAAAGTCTTTATCCTTTTTTTTCGTGCCTTTGGGACTTCGTGGTGACATTTTTATTGCACCTTATGGTCGGCTTCTCCCTATTTTTTGAGAAGTCGCCATGAACTCTGTTCACCACCAAGCATGAAAATGTGCTATAACCTGAGCACTCGGCTAAC
>DAOTZN010000184.1:0-8237 GCA_034434095.1 Anaerolineales bacterium | reverse complement strand
TCCCCTCCCCGCCCATCCGCCGCGACCAACCTGCAAGTGACGCAACTCAGCACCGGTTACAACGGGCGGCGCGTGCTGCACGAGGTCAACCTGCGGCTGAATAGTGGGGAAATCTTAGCGCTGTTGGGGCATAACGGCAGTGGCAAGAGCACGCTGCTGAAGGCTATCTTGGGAATCCTGCCACTGCAAAGCGGGCGCGTCACCCTAAACGGCGAGGACATCAGCACCTGGGATACCGCCCGACGTGCCCATCGGGTCGCCTACCTGCCGCAAAACCCCGATGCGCTGTTGTTCTCAGAAAGCGTGTTGGAAGAGTGGCGCGTCACGCTGCGCAATCATGGCTTGCGTCTCAATGACGGGGTACTGCAAGCACTGGCCGAACGCCTGGGGTTGCGCGCCTGCCTGACATGTTACCCCCGCGACTTGAGCGTAGGAGAACGTCAACGCGTGGCACTGGGGGCAGTGACCGTCACCCGTCCGGATTTTCTCCTGTTGGATGAACCCACCCGCGGCCTGGATGCCCCCGCCAAAGAACGCCTGGGCACCTTGCTGCGCGCCTGGCGAGATAACGGTATGGGCATTCTGCTGGTCACACACGATGTCGAATTGGTCGCGCAACTGGCCGACCGGGTGGCCGTGCTGGAGGCCGGACGGCTACGCGTGGTAGATACCCCGCGGCAGGCCTTTCTCACCTGCCCGGCATTTGCCCCGCAAACCCTGCGCCTGTTCCCCGACATGCCGTGGCTAACGCCGGAGGAGGTAGGGTGATGGACGGTGGACGAGGAACGGTAGGACTTCGTGGCATTTTCCCACCCCACCTGCCGTGCTCGCATTCACCACTAAGGCACGAAGGCACCAAGAAATAACGAGACAAACCAGACTTCGTGACTTCGCGACTTGGTGGTAAAAAGCCCTTGGCACAGTGCCGAGTTTCTCGTCATAGCGAGGACAAACCCGCGCCTCTCACGCTGCGCACAATTGCAACACATCCGTCCTAAAAAGCATCTTGCCGCGCGGTGCCGCACGTGTTACACTTTAATACGTCATGACACTTGCTATTCTGGTGGCTACGCCCACCCCTGGTTTTGGGGAACTCATGCAACAGACCTTACAAGAAACGGGGGAATACGAGGCCGTGTTGGTGCATTCGGCGCGCCAGGCACTCCAGGCCGTTGAAGAACGTCCCTTCATCCTTGCCATCCTGGATGCCGACTTGCCGGATATGTCGTTGCGCGCCCTGATGGATAGCATGTATGCCCTGCGCCCGGCACTGCGCTTTATTCTGGTCGCCGCGGGCGTTACCAACGGCACAAACCAGACACCACGCGGCGTATGCGGTTACCTGAAAAAACCTTTCTACCTGCCAGACCTGCTAGAAGTGGTACAAAGTAGCCTGGAAACCGCCAACCCGGCCATTGAAAGCAACAAAACGCAACCCTTACCACCCGAAGATGAGGAAGCGCTGCCCAATGTGGTCCGTCCGGTTGCCAGAGGCTCCAATACCCAGCCGATAGATCGCAACAGTGCGCCGCCGCCCTGGTTGATGGATGTCAACCGCGCCGCGCAGCACCTGATGCGCCTATCGCTCGAATCTTCTGCACAGGCAGCCCTGATTGTACGCGGCAAAACGTTGTGGGCCTACGCCGGAGGGCTTTCTCAGCCGGCCGCGCAGGAGTTGACCCTGGCCATCGCCCGGCACTGGGCCAACGGCGGGGGAAGCGATCTGGCGCGCTTCATCCGTCTGGGGGCAACCGCCAGCGAGCACATGCTGTACGCTACCGGCCTGGGTGGTGATTTCGTGCTGGCAATGGTTTTCGAGGCCGAACTCCCCTTTAGCGAGATTCGCTCTCAGGCCGGTTCATTAGCGCGCGCCCTGGCAGAAGCACCCCAAGCCCCCCCTCCGCCAGACAACGATGAAGACTACACGCATGACCTGCCATCCAACCATCCGTTAGAAACCGATCTACCATCCCAAACGGTGGATTTTTCGGCGCTGGACAAGGAAAATCGTTGGCGCGCGCACCCTCAAGAGGAGACCGCGCCCTCTGAGGCCGCGGTGGAAACGGAAGAACCTGAGGAACAGACAACCCCTCAGGTGGCGCGGCCCCCCCAAAGGGCGTCTGCTCCCCAAAAAATCGACGGGGGGCAACACATCACGTTGGAGCCGGAATCTCCGGCGGTCTATCATCTCAAATATGCCTGCGTGCTCATCCCCCGTCTGCCCACCCATTACTTGACGGGCGACCTGGCCGCCCGGCTTTCCGAATGGGTCGGTCAACTGTGCGTGGCCTTTGCCTGGCGGCTGGAGTTCATCGCCCTACGCCCCGACCATGCCCACTGGGTGGTCAGCGTGCCGCCGGATACCTCCCCCAGTTACCTGATGCGCATTTTGCGACAGCACACCTCGCAGCGCATTTTTGCCGCCTTTCCACAATTGGCCGAAGAAAACCCCTCCGGTGACTTTTGGGCACCGGGCTACCTGATTATGGGCAGCACACAACCTGCCCCCCCTCAATTGATTCGTGATTTTATCCGCCAAACCCGCGCATACCAGGGGTTGGCCTGATTTCTCCCACACCATGCCCCCTATCCTTGCCCTCATTGACGGCCACGCATTGGCCTACCGCACCTACTTTGCCTTGACAAGTGGCGATGCCGAACGCTGGCGCACCAGCCGCGGCGAACCAACCGCCGGAATCTACGGTTTTGTCAGCGTGTTGCTGCGCATTCTGCAACAAGAACGCCCCGATTACCTGGCCGTAGCCTTCGATACCGGCAAAACGTTTCGCGATGACCTGTTCCCGGAATACAAGGGCACGCGCGCCAAAATGCCGGACGACCTGCGCGCACAAATCGAACGCATTCGGCAGGTCGTGGACGCGCTCAACGTGCCGCGTTTGGAAGTCGAGGGCTATGAAGCCGATGACGTACTGGGCAGCGTTGCCCGTCAGGCCGCCGCGCAAGGCCTGGGGGTCAAGATTTTCACCGGCGACCGTGACCTGCTGCAATTGGTGGATGAGCGTGTCATCGTCAACTTGCCGGGGCGCAGCCTGTCGGATGCCAAAGACTACGACGCCAAAGCGGTACGCGCTTACCTAGGCGTGCGCCCCAATCAGGTTGTGGATTTCAAGGCCTTGATGGGCGATGCATCAGATAACATCCCCGGCGTAAAAGGCGTGGGGAAAAAGACCGCCGCCAAACTGCTGGAGGAATTCGACAACCTGGAAGCCATCTACGCCAACCTGGAGCGTCTCCAACCCGGGCTACGGAAGAAATTGGAAGCCGGGCGAGATTCGGCCTTTTTGAGCCGCAAACTGGCGCAAATCGTCACCGACCTGCCCGTCCCGCTGGATTTAGAGGCCGCGCGCCTGCGCAATTTGCACGCTTCGGAACTGCGCGCCATTTTCCAGGAATTGGAATTCTCGTCCATGCTCTCCCGTCTGCGTGAAATTGAAAAAATGTACGCAGATGCGCCCTCAGCCGCTCAACCGCGCGGCGCGCAACTTTCGTTATTCGGGGATGCCGCCCCCGTTGAGGCGAAACAAAGCAGCACCTGGGAAATCATCAACACACCGGAATCCCTGGAACGCCTGGTGAAGGAACTTTCGCAGGCCAAAGTGATTGCCTTCGATACCGAAACCACCGGCACCGACCAAATGCGCGCCAAACTGGTGGGTATATCGCTGGCAACTAGCCCAGAAAAGGGCGTTTACATCCCGGTGGGTCACCGACAAGGCCAACAACTCCCCTTGCAAGCGGTATTAGACGCGCTGCGCCCGGCATTAACCGATGCAAACCTCCCAAAGGTGGGGCACAACCTGAAATACGATTTTGTCGTCCTGGCGCGTTACGGCTTGCGGGTTCATCCGCTCTCCTTCGATACCATGCTGGCCGAGTGGTTAATCAACCCCGATTCGCGCAACCTGGGGCTGAAACGGCTGGCTTTTGTGCGCCTGCAGCACGAGATGACCGCCATCCAAACGCTGATTGGCAGCGGAAAAGGACAGCGCAGCATGGCCGAAGTGCCCATCGAACAGGCCGCACCCTACGCAGCGGATGATGCGAGCGTGGTGTTGCGCTTAATGCCCATTTTGCAAGAGGAACTCACCAAACACCAGGCCGACCAATTGATGCGCACGATGGAAATGCCGTTGATAACGGTACTGGCCGACATGGAAATGACCGGCATTGCGCTGGATGTGCCCTTCCTGGAAAAAATGTCCCAAGACCTGGAACGTCGCCTGCACGACCTGGAAAGCCGCGTGCACGAGATGGTCGGCGAGCCGTTCAACCTCAATTCAACGCAACAACTCTCTCGCGCCCTGTTTGAACGCCTGGGCCTGGAGCCGCCTGCCGGCACGCGTCGCACCGCACACGGTACCTATTCTACTTCAGCCTCCGTTCTGGATATGCTGCAGGATGCCCATCCGGTCGTCCGGTTGGTATTGGAGTATCGCGAACTGGCAAAGTTGAAATCCACTTACGTAGACGCGCTGCCGCAACAGGTCAATCCAGACACCGGGCGGGTACACACTTCCTACAATCAAACCGGCACAGTCACCGGACGCATCGCCTCCACCGACCCGAACTTACAAAACATCCCCATCCGCACCGAACTTGGGCGGCAGGTACGGCGCGCCTTTGTGGCCGCGCCCGGCCATTACCTGCTGGGGGTGGACTATTCGCAAGTGGAATTGCGGTTGGTAGCCCACATGTCGCAAGACGAGGCCATGATAGCCGCATTTCAGGCCGGTCAGGACATTCACGCCACCACCGCGGCAGCCATCTACGGTATTCCGTTAGCACAGGTGACCAAAGAGCAGCGCCGCCACGCCAAAGCCATCAATTTTGGTTTGATTTACGGGATGAGTCCCTACGGGCTAACGCGCACCACCGACCTGACGTTAGCCGAGGCGGAGAATTTCGTCAAAGCCTACTTCCAACGGTTTCCGGGCGTGCAACGTTTTCTGGAAGATTTGCGCGTGCAGGCCACCCAACAAGGGTACGTCGAAACGCTGCTCGGCCGCCGACGTTATTTCCCGGAATTACAGCGCGACCTCAATCGCAACGCTCGTAACCGCGCCGAGCGAGAGGCTATCAACGCCCCCATTCAGGGTACAGCAGCCGACATCATCAAATTAGCCATGCTACAATTACCTCCGGCACTGACACAGGCGGGGCTATCGGCCCGTCTACTGGTGCAGGTGCATGATGAATTGGTGCTGGAGTGTCCTCAAGAAGAATTAGAGGCCACCATCCAGGTTGTACGCCGCGTGATGGAAGGCGCCTATGACTTACGCGTCCCCCTGGCAACAGAAACTCGTTATGGCCTGAATTGGGGCGAAATGCAAGTGGCACAACAGGGATAACCCTCAAAGACGGAGAGCGAAATTATGGCAGGTAACCTGGAACGTTATCAAAAACTCATCAATCAAGGGCACACCGCGGCCTGGGAACAGGAGTGGGCGAAAGCCGCCGAGTACTATCGCCAGGCCCTGGAAGAACAACGGCATCCCCAGGCGTTAATCAGTCTGGGGCTAGCGTTGTTTCAAATGGAAAAATTCCAGGAATCTTTGAAGTACTACGCAGAAGCAGCCCGCCTGTCCCCCAATGACCCCATCCCATTGCAACGCATTGCCGAAATTCTGGAACGCCTGGGCAATATTTCCAAAGCAGCCGAGGCGTCTTTGCGCGCGGCCGAATTATATGCCCAGAGCGGAGACATTGACAAAGCCATTGACGCGTGGGGCTGGGTGACGCGCGTCGAACCGGAATATGAACAAGCCCACAACCGGTTGGCCCTGGTTTTTGAAAAACAAGGGCGGCGAGACCAGGCGGTTACCGAGTATATTGCCGTCGCCAGTTTGCAACAGCATCGCGGAGAAGTGGATAAAGCGATGCAAACCGTACAACATGCCCTGAAAATTGCGCCTGCCAATCTACAAGCACAGCAGGCACTACGCATGTTACAAAACAACCTCCGTCTTCCAAAACCTATCCGGCCACGCGGGAACACCGATCCACTGAGCGCCACAAACCAAATCCAGGCAAAAACTCCCAAAAACGAGGAGGAAGACAAGGCCATTGACCCTGTCAATGAGGCGCAACATCGGGTGCTTCAATTGTTGGCAAGTTTGCTTTTTGAAGGGGGGGAATCCAGCAAAGACGATATCGAAGCCCGCGGGTTACAAGCCATCTTGCAAGGGAAACTGGGGAACGGCAAACAAGTAGACCAAACGCGCATTTTGCTGCATGTCAGCCGATTGGTTGAATTGCAAACGCTGGGGAATTACAACGAGGCCGCCGGCGAACTAGAGCGCGCTCTCGCTGCCGGCCTAGAACATCCGGCCGTATACTTTGACCTGGGCTGGCTACAATACAAAAGCGGTCGTCTGGAAAGTGCCTTGCGTAACATCAAGAAGAGTTTAGGGCTTCCTCAATTCACCATGGCTACGCATCTTATCTCCGCAGATATCTATTACCAGCAGAAGCGCTACAAAGATGCGGCGTTGGCTTACCTGGAGGCGCTAAAAGTCGCCGATGCGCAGGTGGTAGACCCTAAACACGCCCTGGATTTGCAACAATTGTACGTGCCGATTATTGAAAGCCAGGCAAACACTGAGGACGAGCAGGCCCATGAGCGTGTTTGCGCCAACATACGCGAATTACTGCTAACAGATGACTGGCGCGCGCGTCTGCGCGAGGCCCGTCTGCGCCTGCCAAAATCCAGCCCCGATGCCCTGCCGCTCCCCCTGGCGGAAATCCTGACGGCTGCCAGCAGTGGGCAGGTGATTGAGGCGCTGGCAAACATTCAACGCTTGATGCGGCAGGGCTTTTGGCGCTCAGCAATGGACGAGGCTTTTTGGGCGCTACAACACGCCCCGACTTATCTGCCCCTACACACCTACATCGGTGACCTGCTTTCCCAACAAGGGTATACTCAGCAGGCCATTGCGAAGTTTCAGACAGTGGCGCGCACCCACAGTGTGCGCGGTGAAGGACATCGGGCGGTAGAACTGCTGGAACGCATCACCTTGCTCGCCCCCCTGGACGTCAACATCCGGCAGCAACTCATCAAGCAATTGTTGGAGATGGGCGAAATCGAAGCCACGATTCAACAGTACATCAGCCTGGCCGGCGTGTATTACAACCGCGCCGAACTTGACCAGGCCAGAGAAACGTATACCCGGGCTTTCCAATTATCCCAACAGTACAACCTGGATACCTCTCATGCCGTCAAAATTCTTCACCACATGGCCGATATTGACATGCAGAGCCTGGACTGGCGGCGCGCGCAGCGGGTGTATGAGCAAATCCGTTCGTTGGCCCCCGGAGATGCGGATGCCTGCTTGCAATTAATAGACCTCAACCTGCGGCTGAGCCAGGAAAAACAGGCCCTCAATGAAATGGATAATTATCTGGCCTTTCAGGTGCAAAACGGCAGGTTAAATGTCGCCCTGGAATTTTTGGAAAAACTATTATCCGAACAGGAAAATTACCTGCCGGCCTTACGGCGCATCGCGGAACTGTACCGCCGCAGTGGAAAAACCGAACAGGCCATTAACGCCTATGACCAATTGGCCGATCGCCTGCTGGATGCCGGGGATAGCAAAGGCGCCATTGCCGCCATCGAGGCACTCTTGAAACTCAACCCGCCCAACGCGGCGCAATATCAGGCCTTTTTGAAACAGTTACAAAGCCAGTAGCACCTGTTAGTTTAAAATTTGCTCCCTTTTCCTGGGTTGGATGGTGTAGTAGCCAGTATTACATTTGTTGGGAACGCCGACCTCCAGGTCGGCGGGGTGGATGCTGTGCTTTCGCCCCCCCAATTTGGGGGCAATTTCAAAACCTTAACGCCAAGTCGCCAAGGCTCAAAGGTTTTTCTGGAAGAGAATCTGCCCGGTTGTGGCACCAAAACGGGTTTTTCTTTGCGCCGCCGCGTCTTTGCGTTAAGCAGGGTGTAGGACAGGCTTTCAGCCTGTCCGCAACCTGCGCTATGGGAGCGCTGCCCCCAGGTCGGCCATCTGGGAGCGCCGCCCCCCAGGTCGGCGGGGTGGATGCTGTGCTTTCGCCCCCCAATTTGGGGGCAATTTCCAAACCTTAACGCAAAGTCGCCAAGGCACGAAGGTTTTTCTGGAAAAAATTAGTAACTGCCTACGTCATTGCGAGGGAGCGCAGCGACCGAAGCAATCTCCAATTCGCGGGGTGGAGATTGCTTCGCCTTCGGCTCGCAATGA
>DAOTZN010000183.1:0-5611 GCA_034434095.1 Anaerolineales bacterium | reverse complement strand
GTGCTTGACGAAGGGTTGAGGTTTTAGATGGGAGGCAACAGACCGAGGTCGGTGGCGGTGCGCCGTCCCCATTGCAGGATTTCGTATTTGGTGCGTAGCAGTGCCAGACGGTTTTTCTCGGAGGGGGTGAGGGGGGCAAAGGCTTCCCGTGGATAGCCGAGTTCGTCCATCAGGCTGCCCGCCACGTGTTGGAGGAGGTGCTTGTCGGCCTCGGATAGGTCGCGGCGACCGCGTCCCACGCTCCTGGCGTTGACCGGTCGGCGCACATTGGCGAAGAAGTGGCTGTCGGGTGCCACGCGTTCTTGTGCCAGGTGATGCTGCGCCAGCATTTGGGGAGTGAAATCTTCGCCCAAGAAGGCGCATACCGTTTCAAGGGCGGCCTGTGGTGCCTGCACCAGACTTTCGTAGCGGATTTCGAGATACTGTTGTGGTGACAAGTGTTGGGCGGCGGTACGCACGGCCTGGATGCGTCTTACCCAGTTGCGGGCGGCGTAGTAGATGTCGATGTGGAATTCACGGGTGGCGTATTTCTCCAGCAGGGAGATGGCGGCGTCAAAGGGGTCGCGCAGGATGTGAATGAATTGCGCCTGTGGGAAGATGGCGTGCAGGGTGGGCACGTAACTGGCGTAGATGGGGGTCTTGTCACCCCAGCGTTGCGCATCATTCTGATGGGCATAGGCGCTGTACAGGGCATCCAGAAAACCGGCCGGAGTACGAGGCTGCATTTGGGCGTAAAAGGCTTGCGGGTCTGGAGGGGCGCCTTGCCATTCTTCCACGAAGCGATAGCGGGTGAAGATGATTTTGAGGTAGCGGCGCACTTGCTCCGGGTGCAGTTCCCCTTGTGGGGCTTTGCGGAAAAAACGTGGGATAAAGTCACTTTCTGGCGGCACGTATAGGCGCGGATGACTGCTGAGCATGAAGCGCAACAGCGTCGTGCCGGAGCGATGGACGCCAATGATGAAGAAGGGTGGTGAGGAAATCATAGGAGGTTATTTTCGGGTGAAGCGCGCCGGGATGTAGAGGCGCATCAGTTGACGATAGAGCCAGGCGCGCCAGGGGGAACGCTGCCAGCGCAGGTAACGCGCCGGTGGGCTGCCTTTGGGGAAGCCATTTAGCGCGGCATCTAGGTTGCGCAAGATGCGCAGGGCTTCCCGCCGGTTGTGGATGGCGTAGGCGGATTGCTGTCCGCTGTTCCAGCGGCGATCGTTGCCCAGATGAAAGGTGAGGTGTTGGCGGGTGTATTGTCGGAAGCGGCGGGCGTTGCTCATCAAATTGGCGAGCATGGTCAGCCCAACCAGCGGTGCCCCCAGGCAGATTTTCCCCAAGGCGAAGCGCGGCACAACGTCACGCCGGAAGACGAAGCAATCCCAACCGCGATGTGGTTCGCCCAGGTCGGCGTACATGAGCGGTAACGCTTTGAGGCTGGTGTAATGCGCCGGGATGGTGCGGCGGTTGATGGTGAAGGCATCGTAGCCCTCGGCAATGGCTGCAGCGAGAAAACGGTAAAAATGCGGCATCAGGCCGATGTCCACGTTGGTGTACACGAAGTACTCCGCCTCCGAAGCCTTGTACAGCCGTTCCAGGATATCGGCCAGTAGCGGCAATTTGCGCGGCGGCTCGAAGTGCCCAAAATCCAGGATAGAGCGCGTCAGGTCGGGGGTGGGGGTGAAATCCGGCGGCCGGATGGCGTGGTCTTCGGGGTATTGCGCGCTCAACAGGTCAACCTGAATGTCCGGCGAGGCGTAATGGCGTGCCGCGCGCATACTCTCGAAGGTCACTTGTTGGGCAAAGGCCAGGGGATGCTCCGCCGGCACGGCGATGGGATTGATGAGATGGGCGATGTGCATAGGTGTGTCTACTTGCGCTTGTTTTTTCGCCGGCGTTGCCAGGTGTGTACCAGGCGGCGGTGTTCCAGCACGGCCAATTCTACCAGCACCAGACGCTTTTGCATGGCCTCATCGGGTTGGAAAATCTCCTGCCAGGTGTATTTCACCTTGCCTTTTTCGCAGGGAATTTGCCTCAGTGTCTGCCGTAATTCATCTGCCGGATACCCCAGGGCGTTCAAGAGGTCGTCGCCCAGGGCATCGAGATAACTTTCGGCCAGATGACGCGTCTGAGGCTGACGGGCGAGGGCATGCCATTTTGTTAGGGAATCCCGCGAGGGGCGCGTCTGCCGATGGATGTTTTTGGGGTCCCCCATCCGACCCGCGGGGGGGGCGTGGTCCCCGTAGGTTAACAGCCCCTCCTCAAAGGGCAATGCCAGGTGCGCGCACACGCCTTCCAGCGTTGCGCGCGGCGCCGTCACCAGGTCTTCGTAGTGCAGCGTCAGGGCGCGGGGGCCGAGGGTTTGTTGGGCGGCCAGTAAATTGCGCGGCGCGGTGAGTAAATCGTGCTTGTAACGGGCCAGAAGCAGCCAATGGCCGCGCACATTGGTTTCCAGTTGCGAGGCGAACACAGCCAGCGGGTTGCGGAGCAGGAGCAAGAAGCGTGCCTGCGGGAAGAGTTGACCCAGTTCCGGCAGAATGTGGTAGTAGCGCGGGGTTTTATCCAGAAAGTGCGTTTTACCGGCGCTTTCGCAGGCGCGCGCGTACAGGTGCATTGCCATACGGCGCAGGGCTTCCTGGTAGGCGGCTGTGCCTTCGGGGAGCGTAGCGAGAAAATCTTGCAAGGCGGTGTGTGCCAATGTGGCGTTGTATTCGGCACTGTGACCGTCTTCCCGCAAGGCGTACAGGGGATGCAGCATCAACCAGGGTTCAGCGGTGGTGTGGATGGCGGAGTGACCGCCCAGCAGGCGTTGCAAGAGCGTAGAGCCGGCGCGCGGCTGAGAGATGAGGAAAATCAAAGAGGGTTCGGTGAGAGGTTGGGGCATGATGATTACCAAATTTTATGCGCGAGGACGCCAAAATTACTCGCGCGTGCGCATAGCCTGGAGGAGACCTCGCAAACCGGCATACACAGATTTCGGGAGTAACAGGCGGGCGACAAAGGCGGTGGGGAGGCGTTGTTCATAGTCCCAGGCGCGGCGGGTGCATTGCCATGCCTGACGCCAGGCTTTCAGGGAAAATTCCTCGTACAGGGTATGCCAGGCCATGCGGCGCCACAATTCGGCGCGCCAGGCATCCAGGCGGGTCTCCACCCATGCACGGCGTTCGGGCGGCAAGGTATCGAGCAAAGGGGCATTCTTCTTACACAGGTACTCGAAGGCTTCCAGGAATTTTTCCGGGGGAGCGTTGCGCAAACTTTGCGTGTGACGGCGGTATTCGCTCAGCGGTTCATCCACGTACACGGTGCGCAGGTGGCGCGTCAGGCGAATGCGCAAATCGTAGTCCTCGTACATGGACAATTGGGGGTCGTAGAAGCCGGCTCCGCTCTCCCGCCAGGAAGGCAAGTGTACCAGTTCATTGCGAAACAAGCGTTGAGCGGGGAAGGCGCGTGCAAAAGTCTGAGCAAAGACCTCCCCTTGTGGCGGTTTGCCGCGGCGTGCCCAACGGTCAATGCGCTTACCGTGGGGGTCAATCACGTACACATCCGAAAAGGCGATGCGTGCCTGCGGGTGCGCTTGCAGGGCGGCCGCCTCCTGCTCCAGTTTGCGGGGCAGGTAGCGGTCGTCTCCATCCAGGTAGGTCAGGTATTCGCCGCTGGCGTGTTGGATGGCGCTGTTGCGTGCCGTGGCGACGCCCTGGTTGTGCTGGTGTAGGATAGGCGTAATCAAGGCCGGGTAGCGGCCAGCATAACCGCGAATTAACACTTGAGAGCCGTCGCTGGAGGCGTCATCCACGATGATGATTTGATGAGGCCGCAGGGTTTGTGCCAGGACGCTCTCGATGGCTTCGGGTAGCAAGTTTTTTTGGTTGTAGGAAGTGATGTAAACCGAGATTTTCATACCACAGGGATGGCGCGGCGGGTGATTTTGCTCAAGGCGCGCGAGAGATTTTTGACCGTGCGCTTCAAGGGCGCCTCCAGCGCAGGCGGCAGGGCTTCTGCACCCCGATACAACGCAGCGAACAGACGCAGTGCGCGGTATTGCCATGTTCTCGCGCCCAGGTAGCGCCGAATGACTTCGGCCTGTTCGTATGTCCGCTGGGCGTCGCCGCGGGCGGTCTTGTTTTGGCCCCACCAACGGTATCCTGCCCAGCGTTCGGGCACGTACAGCCAGCGACCGTGTTGAGCCAGTTGAATCCACAAGTCCCAATCGAAGGCATAGTGCAAGGAGGCATCCAGGTGGACCTTCTGCCAGGCCTGACGGCGGATGAAGGTGGCCGGTTGCAAGACGCCGTTGCGATAGCGCAGGGCCTCGAAGGTCAGGTATTGCGGGCGGATGTGGGTTTCCCGCAGGAAGGCGCCGTCTTCGTCAAGGTAGATTCCTGCCCCCGTGACCACCGATATTTCTGGATTCTGGCGAAAGTGCGCTATCACTTGTGAGAGTACGTGTGCTGACAGGTAAACATCATCCGAATTCAGCCAGGCCAGCACTTCCCCGCGGGCGCGGGCAAACCCCTTGCGCAGGGCATCCACCTGACCGGCATCCGGTTCAGAGACCCACCAGGCCAGGCGCTCGGCATATCGCCGGATGATTTCCAGGCTGCCATCGGTAGAGCCACCATCGACGATGATGTATTCCAGGTTGGGGTAATCTTGCGACAGTACCGATTGGATGGTGGCCTCCAGGAAGCGTGCCTGATTGTAGGAGGGGGTGACGATGGAGACGAGGGGTGTTTCGGGAGGCATAGATTTCATGATGTATGCCTGGCGATTGCTTCCTCGTACAGTGCCAGGTGGCGAGAGGCCTGCAATTTCAGGTCATACTCGTTTACCGCGACCTGGCGACAATACGACTTCATTGCTTGTAGTTGTTGCGGGTTTCTCAACAGGGTTTGGATGCCCTGTCTCAAATCGTTGGCGTTCTTGTACTGAGCCAGGTAACCGGTCTTCATGTGGCGCACCATTTCCGGGATGCCGCCGACGTCAAAAGCCACTATGGGGGTGCCACAGGCCAGGGCTTCGAGCACCCCTAACGGTTGGTTGTCTGCCAGGGATGGGAAGACCAGTAAATCCGCAGCATTATAAGCCAAGACCTGGATTGACTCATCTTCTAAATATCCGGTTTTGATGACTTGAAAGCCGGGAAAGTCCACTTCCTCGGAGTGTCCCATGACCAGGAGAACGAATTCCGAGATCGGTTGGATGCCCCGGATTGCTTCTTGAAGGTGTGCGAAGCCTTTGCGCAAATTGCTCGTCTTCTCTGCAGAGAAAAGCACCACCTTCTTTCCCGGCGGTATTCCGAAATGTGCTCGAGATTTTGCCTGTGCCACCGGTTTAAAGATGTTCAGATCCAAGCCATAGGGAATGTGGTGAATCTTGCGCCCAATGCCGAGAATGCTTTCTTGTGCCAGTTTCTGTAACCATAGGGAGGGGGTGACAACTTCTACTTTGGTTTGAGCATAAACCCTGCGTTTTTCCTGCAAGATATTGCGAGTACGGTCTATCAAGGGGGCAGTTGGCTCAACCAAAAGGCGGTTGTCTGATCTGAAAATAAACTTCTCATCAGGCTCGTGGCACCAGTTACTAAACGACCTCTGTGTTAGCCGAGTGCTCAGGTTATAGCACATTT
>DAOTZN010000182.1:0-5520 GCA_034434095.1 Anaerolineales bacterium | reverse complement strand
CCTTCCAGGGATTCGAAGTACAAGGTGGATGAGACGGGGTCGCCCAAAGGTGCCAAAACCGTTGGCGAGATGGTGTCACTCCCCAGGGTGGTGATATTGCTGGTAGCGACGGAAATTTGCGTCAGGCACTCCTCACCATAGCAAGCCGCACCATCGTATTCACTGAACTCTTGCACCTGACCGGTCACTTCTACCAGGTCGCCCACGGAAACGCCGCTGAAGGAGGATGTACCGTAGTTAACGAAGATAGCGTCCGAGGTATCTGGATCACCATCGCCGCTGGGGTCCTGGATGAAGAAGCCGTTGAAGTTACCGGCAGCCGAGGAATTCCCCTGGAAGAAGCCAACGACCACACCCTGGGTCTTGACGGTTTGTCCTTCAAACGCGGAAAGCAAATCATCACCTTGGATAACAGGGATGGGGGTGTAATTTCCAACCACGGTGAAGACCGGCGCCCCAAAGGTAGGCGTCGTCCACTGTGCGGCACTGACGGCATAATTATCATTGTCAATAATCGTGCCACTAATTGCAGGGGCATGCGCAGAAAAACGCACACTGACGGAACCCTGATCGGCCAGGCTGGTGAGCGTCCAAGTCACAATGCCATTGCCATACACGCCACCATCCAACGCGGTGACATTGGTCAAACTCAGGGGCACACTATCGGTAATCACCAAATTGGTGAGGTCCATGCCCAAGTAGTTTTGGACGGTAATGGTGTAGGTGAAGGTTGCACCTGGGGCGACATTGGCAGACGCCGTTTTGAAGATGGTGGGGGCGGAACGCGTCAGTTGCAAGTCGGCCGGACGACGCGGCTTGATTTCAAAGGTGCCATTGTACTCCGTGCTAAAGCCCACCACGGTCAGGGTATCGCCATCCATGGCGCCAAGCGCACATACATCGGCGCCAGTATCGGCATCCACGTATACGTAGGCGCTGCCGGAGCCGTCGTCCACATAAAAACTGCGGTCGCCTGGGCAATTGAGACCGGAAGCCGTACCGCTCACTTGCACCAGCCAGCCTTCTGTGCTGCCGCTATTTACCTTAGCGGTGCTCGTAATTATCGGCGAAACTTCGGGGCCGCTACCCAGGTTCATAAAGGCCAGCGCATTGGTAAACTGTTCCTGTCCCTGGTAACTCCCACGCGTACCAATCAACCGGACGGTGTCACCCAGGTTGACATTCGGCGGCGGATTGTAGTAAATCGAAATGCCACCACTGGCATCCTGCAAGGCCCACTCCGTACCATTGTACGTACCGGGCGTTACAATGACCTTGCCCTCCACGGCAAAAACATCGCCATTATTACCACCGCGCGCAGTGGCAATCGGTACGATAGGATATACCGCTGTATTGACGGCTGCGCTGTTGTTGGCCGGGTCATCGGTGCTGGTGGTGGTGACCACCGCGTTATTCGTCAGCACAAAGCCATTTGACACCGTAGAGGGCAGCGTTGCCGTCAGGAACACGGTTTCGGTGACGTTGGCGCCCAGATTACCAAATTGCCATACGATTTGCGTACCCAGGTTCGTGACCGTCAGAGCGTTGCTGGCACTGACAACATTGGTCACACTTACCGGCAGAGTATCGGTCAGAACCACGTTGTTGACCGGCACCAACAGCGGGTTGTGGATTTGAAGGGTGTAAGCGATTTCCTGACCGGCAAACGCATAGGCCAGGCCGCTCTTAGAAAGGCTCAAATCAGCAGGAACAGCAGCCAGTGAAATGTCGGCATCAGCGCGCGGCTCTAATTTGTAGTTGCCATACGAGTACCAACCGATGCCACGGATGAAGTCATAGTAATCACCCAAGGCAGGGGCATAGGTAAAGGACCCTAAATCATCGGCACGCGTGGCACCGGAGCCATCATCAAAAGCCCATTCACCGTACCCCAGATTCTCGTTGGTGACGGTCGCATTTTGGAACTCGATGAGTACCGATTCCCATTGCTCGGCGGTCGCGGCATTGACAAAATCCCCGCTGCTGACAACGGTGGCAGTAGGCACGCTATTACCGGTGCTGAGCACCTCGGCAGAGGTGTATTGCAACTCGGTCATACCGTTGTACTCCGTCACCTTGCCAAAGACACGCAGCAAGTCGCCGCGGGCAGTACTCAAGCCGGAAAAATTACCGCTGTGGTACACGTATAGGCCGCTCCACGGCCCGCCGGCGGCATCTTCAATCACCAAAGCCCGGCTGCCCAATTCGCCCGGAGCGGCGGTGACGATGCCTTCCACGTAAACGTTTTGTCCGCTATAAGGCGAGGTATCACCGGTGGCCGGGTCAACAACATACTGAATGTCATGAATGCGCACCAGGGGGTACACGCTTGTCGTAAAGTTTACGGTGTTGTTAGCCGGGTCATCGCCGGCCGCGTCGGTGTGTACCGTGGCCGTATTGGTGAGTACCTGCCCGGCCGTAGCACTCATGCTGCTGGTTGCCGTAACGACAAAGGATGTCTGTGTGCCCGAAAGCACATCACCCAACGAGAAGACGTACACACCCGCGGAGGGGGTCGTATACGTAATGCTGGCACCCGCAAAGGTGGTGCTCATGGGTAGGGTATCGGTTACGATAACGTTGGTGGATGTCATCCCCTGACTGCTCACCGTGATGGTATAAACCAAATCACTGCCGATGAACGCGTTGAGCGGACCGGTTTTGGCAATCGTCAGGTCACTGGGGGGTGCACCAGCCAAAAAGGTTTGGCCGGTATTGACCGTATCATACGTGTTGGTAATCGGGCCAGTCCAGGTGAAATCGGCGTACACGCTACCGCTTCCCTGGAGTTGCAAAGAATGTCCATTGGGGGTACTGGAGGTTTCAGCCACTCCGATATCCGTACTGGTCATGCCGGCCGCCGGGCCATCTGAGGCAGTGAAAGTTCCCTCGTAACTGAGAAATTGCACCACGGTGCCGGTATTATCCACCAACGCAATGCCATCCGGCGCGCCGTTTTGCAGACCAGAGAATGAAAAGAAAACAGCGCCATATCCGTTTTGCAGATCCGGAATGACGCCGCTCAAAGATACGGTGCCATATTGCGCGCCACCGCTGCCATTATAGGCCACCAGACTCCAACCGGAAAGGTCGGTGCCAGCCGGCCCGGCCACTTCTACGCCTTCACCAGAATCGGTACCACTATTATCGTAGTGTAATTCATTGATGAAGACGGAAACGGCCTGCGGGGCAAGCCCCTGCTGGGGCGCCGATGGCGCAGCCCCTGCTTCCCCCGGCAATGCAAAAAAGAATGCCAGCAAAAGCAGCAACGCTGCTCCCACCGGCACCCAAAAGGATAATCCTGATCGCTTTGAAATTGTCATCTTTGTTCTCCTGAAAAAAGTGGTCACGGAAGTGGAACAATAGACTCTACATTGATGCTAATTATAGCAGACATCATTTTTGAAATGGTAACATCTTTTTAAGGATTTTCTTCCCCGTGCATTCTCTATGCGGCAAACATATCTGGCCTTGGTGGTGAATTCAAACATGACGGAGGTAGCAGGAAAGCACCACGAAGCCCCAAAGTCACGAAGTTTATTTCCTTGCATTAATTCTTGATGCCTTCGTGCCTTAGGGTTTGTCTAAAGTTTACTCTGGGATATCATGCTGTTCTTTCGCTTCGCCCAAATTTTTGGGCAACCCCAAAACCTTAACGCAAAGTCGCCAAGGTGCAAAGGTTTTTCTGGATAAAAATCTGTCCGGTTTTGGCACCAAAACGCAAATTTCTTTGCGACGCCGCGTCTTTGCGTTAAAACGCTGAAGAACCAAAAAAACCTGGAAGTTATTTATGGACGAACCCTTAGTGGTGAATTCAAACATGACGGAGGCAGCAGGAAAACACTACGAAGCCCTAAAGTCACGAAGTTTATTCCCTTGCATTAATTCTTGGTGTCTTCGTGCCTTTGTGGTAAAAAACGCCAACAGGCCCCAAGTTATTGAGATGATACCAATCCCCACATAAAAAAAGCGCGACCGAAAGGGTCGCGCACATCACATGAGATGCAAATTTTCAGGCAAGGCCATTTGCCCGTTCTCGTTTATGGGAACGCTGCCAACCACCCAGCATAAAAAACACAACACCCAACAAACCGCGCCACGCGCGCAAGCCGGTCAACGCCATGACGGCGACGCCATAGCGACGAGCGGCCGTCGCAAGCGCAGGCAAAGCAACAACCGGCTCTGGTTCGTAAGCCGTGAACAGCCGAGCCTTCAGGCCCTCTACGAATTCGGGACGCGGCATGACGGGCTGCAAGACTTCATCCAGGTACGACTCCAAAGCAGCCGTTTGGGGAATAGACTCATCACGACGAGAAAATCTGATAAATTTCTGAAACATTATTACACCTCCCCGGCAGGATATGCTACGATACCCACTGTGCCAGGACCTAAATTAGCGGCAACCGATATCGAAAGGTCTACTAACATTAACCGCTTACACTGCAAAACGTTACGCACTTGCGCAAGCAATTTTTCCCCAGACTTAATATCTTCAGCATGTACTACCGCGACATTTAGCGGTAAGTTGCCAAAACGTTCATGAATACGTTCGATAACATGCCCCAAAGAGCGGCTTCGGGTACGCACCCGAGCAGCCATCTCTAGCACACCATTATGCAACTCAATCACCGGCTTGAGATTGAGCATAGAGGCCAAGGCAGTTTGCAAGGTCGTAACCCGTCCACTCAAACGTGCAAAATCAAGTGTGTCCAACGTCAAAATAACTTGAATTTGCTGGCGCATGGCTCGCAAGCGTGCCAAAATATCCTGCAAGGAAGCACCGGCACGCGCCATCAGACGCGCTTCTAAACACATGAAGCCCATGCCGGCCGAACCACCTGCCGAGTCAAAGGGGATCACATTGTATTCACCAGCAAGTTCTTGCGCAGCCGCCTGGGCAGAAGCAAACGTCCCAGAGAGTTTAGCGCTCACATGAACAGAGAGAATTGTATCTCCAGGTTGTGCAATCCGCCGGTAAAACTCAACGAACTGGTAAGGCGATGGCTGAGAAGTTTTAGGAATACGTCCACTTTCCTGCACCATGCGATAAAAGTCCGCTTTGTCCAAATCCAGGCCATCCAAATAAGTTTGCTCGTCAAAGTGAATGTTGACAGGGATAACCTCGATATCATACTCTTGCAACATCTCCGCAGGCAAATCACCCGCACTATCCATGACAATATGGAACATTTCATTCCTCTCCTTTTCCATCAGAAAGTGAAAGGTTATGTTTCAACATTTCGTCTCGCAATGATGATAAAGTACGGTGATAGAGGCTTTTGATGGCCCCTTCAGTACGCCCCATGATTTCTCCGATTTCAGCATTTGAAAGATGCTCGACAAACTTGAGAATCAATAGCTGCTGACGTTCTACAGGTAAACCACGAATAATCCGCAAGAGCGTTTCTGTCTCTTCGTTTGCTACGATGTGAGATTCGGGATGCTCTGAGCGCGCCGATAGGACATAGATATCATCTAGGGGAATTTCACGACGGCGCTGATTATCACGATGCCAATTGG
>DAOTZN010000181.1:0-4263 GCA_034434095.1 Anaerolineales bacterium | reverse complement strand
GCCTGGGATAAAATTTTTTATAAAGGTGTTTTATTTTCGGAGGAGGATGTCTACATGAATGCAGAACAGGCCTGGCAAATGGCTGTTGGACAATTACAAATGGATATGCCGAAGGCCGCCTTCGATACGTGGGTGAGTGCAGCAGAATTAGTGTCTTATGAAGATGGTGTTTTTACCATTGGGGTGAAAAATGCGTATGCCAGAGACTGGTTGGCCGATCGTCTATCGGCAACGGTACAGCGTATTTTGGCCGGTGCAATGGATCGGGATGTTGAAGTGCGTTTCACAGTTTGGCAGCAATCCCCAGCTTTGGATGTCACAGATGTAGATCCAACCTCTCAGCAGACAGTTTTGCCGACCAATGGAAATGGAGATGCTAATAATATCGCCACCCGCCTGAATCGGCGTTACACTTTTTCAAATTTTGTTGTTGGCCCCAGCAACCGGCTGGCGCACGCCGCTTGTATGGCTGTGGCTGAAAGTCCGGCACAGGCCTATAATCCACTTTTTCTATACGGTGGCGTTGGCTTAGGAAAGACGCACTTGTTGCAGGCTATTGGTAATTACTGTGTCGATCGGGGATTAACAGTACTGTATGCCTCCTCCGAAGAATTCACCAATGACTTAATTAACGCCATCCGCAAACACACCACCCAGGCATTTCGGGAAAAATACCGTCGCATTGACGTTTTACTGATTGACGACATTCAGTTCATTGCCGGAAAAGAGTCTACTCAGGAGGAATTTTTTCACACCTTTAACACCTTGCACGGTCAGGACAAGCAAATTGTTATGACCTCTGACCGGCCTCCTAAGGCCATGAATACCTTGGAAGAACGTCTGCGGTCCCGCTTTGAATGGGGGTTGATTGCGGATATCCAACCCCCAGATTTTGAGACTCGTATGGCGATTTTGCGATATAAAGCCGAACGCAACAATGACCACATAGACGATAGTGCCCTGGAAATGATTGCTCGCAATGTGAATTCCAATATTCGTGAACTCGAAGGTGCCTTAACGCGCGTTATCGCCTTTGCTAACCTGCGCGGGGTACGAGTTACGCCAGAGTTGATAGAGGTGGCTTTGGCAGACTTACTACCTCGACGCACAGAAGTAGACCCAGAGAATATCGTTAGGGCAGTTGCTGATACGTTTGGCCTGACGGTGGAGCACATACTAAGTCGTGAGCGCTCTCGGCGGGTCGCCATACCGCGTCAGATCGCAATGTATTTGTTGCGAGAGGAGGCTCATCTTTCCTTGCCTCAGATTGGCGATATGCTTGGTGGTCGCGACCACACCACGGTTATGTATGGCTGTGATAAAGTGGCCGATCTAATGGAACGTGACCCTCGCTTGCGGCGTCAGGTGTTATCCCTGCGCGAGGGCCTGTACGGACAGGCTTCCCTTAGTGCTTGAACATCATCTCCACAAGCAAGTAACCAGTTCATTGTCAAAGAAGGCTCACTCGAATATTCAAGTGAGCCTTCTTGATTCCTATCGGGTGACTATCGCCTATACTTGTCTAATTGGTGCTTTTTTCTTCTGCTTGTTGAGCGTTTTTCCCTTTGGGATGCCGTTGTTGACGTAAACGACTGAGCAACTTGCGTACCATTGCCTGACCGGGTATCTCAGATGGTTGCGTGGGGGTTTCGGGTTCTGGCCAGGGATCCAGGTCTAGCATTTTCCGAAAAACATAACGTCCAAGCAACCGTAAAGAGGCCAATACCGGTGCGGCCAACACCAAACCGATGAAACCGAATAGACGTGCCGCCAAAATGGCCCCAATTAGCACCGCGGCTGGATTGACGCCTAAACTCTGCCCTAAAATACGTGGCGAAATGATGTTATCAAAAATCTGATCCAGTAAGATGGTTAGCCCTAGTACCAGCAACGCATAACTGATTTGACTAATTTCAAAGTAATTTCCGTTTTGTAGAAAGGCGACCAGGAAAATAACCAGATCGATCACAAAAGGGCCTACAAAAGGCACAAAACGTGCTATGCCGACAAGTAGCGCCAAACTAAAAGCAAAGCGTAGCCCTAGTACGGTAAGCAAGATTCCGGATGCCAGCATGACCAGCGCAATGATGAATATTTGTCCGCGCAAGTAGGCGTTCCACACTCGATTGAACTCTCGCCCCATGCGACGCACATCATAATCATAGCCGGGAATGTGCAGATAACTCACCATATCAGGAACCTGCCCGCTATCTAAAAGCACGAAATAGGAAACCAGCAAAACAAACAACAACCAGCCTAGAAAATTGAAAGCTCCTGTGGCAACTGTACTTAGGATGCTTCCCGCCTGACTGAGTACTGTTTGTAACGAACTGATGAGTTGTTGTCCCAGAGTTGTCAGATCCAGTTGACTCAAATCAATGGTGTACAGGTTGGCAATGGTGTACACCTGGGGAATGTTACCCAACAATTTGGAAAGTTCTGGTAACCGGCGATTGATTGTGTCGATGAGCGCCTGAAACTGTTGGACAACGGCTACGCCAGTGGCAGTGAAGGAGCCAATCAGTAGCAAAAGCACCAACAAGTACACCAGGTTAACCGCAGCGCGCCAGGAAAGGCGGCTGATTTTGCACAGGCCGCGAATGAGCGGATGTAGCAAGTAGGTCAACACAACAGAGAGCAACAACCACCCGATAACGCCGCGAAAGTAAATTACCATGCCGCCTATTGCGGCGACAAAAGATAACCCGGCAACTAGTTTTGTGGTTGGGCTCCAGGGTGGAGAGAGTAATTTATCGGTGGATTTAGGAGGTATGGTCATGGCTGCGGAAAAATCGCTTCGGTAGTCTAAACCTTTGGTACCACTGTGGGTCAGGGGGAGGCAGTGGCGGCGTGACACTTTCGGGGAAGGGATCCAGGTCAAAAAGTTGAGCGTACACATAGCGTCCGATGACGCGTAGTGTCGCAATGGTCGGGGCAGCCAATGGGATGCCTAGTACCCCTATTGCCAACGCACCGCTGACGATGCCTAAAATCACAATGAGCGGCGAGAGATGAACGCTGCGTCCGATGATTTGAGGAATCAGATAATTCAAATCGAACTGCTGGTAGATAAGATGCAGCCCGAGCACAATCAGCGCAAAAACCCAATTGGGGATTGGCATCCAGGTTGAGCCGAAGAGCAACGAGACGGTCAATGCCATTACCAGCCAAATACCATGTCCAATACTGGGTAAAAACTCTAGCAGGCCGGCTAAAATGCCCATCGCTAAGGCGAAAGGCAACCCGATGGCAAAACCAACCGTGATGAAAATGACAGCCACTACCAAGGCTAACGTAATTTGTCCCCGGAAGAAGGCTCCCCAAATTTGCAGAATTTCGTTTCGTAGATGATGATAATCGCTGCGATATAACGGCGGGACGTGTTCGTCTAACCATGCATCCAGACCGGTGCCATCTTTTGCCAGGTAGAATGAAACGACGAACACGAAAATCACCCACACCGTTGAAGATACCGCTCCCATAACCAGGTTGACCGTTTGCCCTACCAAAGGCTGCACCCAGGAGTCGATGTTATTGGATGTTTGTGCTACCAGAGAGGGCAGGTGGATTGAAAATGGTCCCAAGTTGAAATCGTGCTGGATGAGTTTATCCAACGTGAGTAACAATCGTTGAAAATCCAGATTTAAGGCACTGAATTGCGAGGCCAGCGGCGGCAGAAGCAGCACCGGAACGCCCAGCAAAAAGAGCAACAGCAACACATCCCCCAGGATAATTGCCAGGGTGTGCGGAAGTTTCAGGCGTAGGTGTAGAAATATGGCGATAGGGGAAACGGCATAAGCCAGTATTATGGACAGGATCAAGGGGAGCAGGATAGCGCGAAATAGATACAACAAATATATACTGAAGGCAATCGTCAGTAGACTAACGATTAGTTTGGTTTGTGGTGACCATTTGGGGCGATGGGTGTACGGCTCAGGAATGGTCATGGTATAGCGTCTCCTCTTGTTAGACGGTTGTGCGTAACTCCATTCTACCCGATTTCATGCAATTTACGATATTCCATCCGGCAGTAAGGGTTTGTCTGGAATTTGCTCTGGGGTATCATGCCGTTCCTTTGCTGCATCCAAATTTGGGGACAGTCCTAAAACCTTAACGCAAAGTCGCCAAGATGCAAAGGTTTTTCTGGATGAAAATCTGCTCGGTTGCAACGCTAAAACTCGAATTTCTTTGCGACTTCGCGCCTTTGCGTTAACTCTCCAACGCTGACGAGGGCCGGGCCGACCAACAATACCTGTAAGTCCG